>JBDTIQ010000048.1:0-13673 GCA_039936335.1 Chthoniobacterales bacterium | reverse complement strand
ATCCGCACTCATCCTGGCCAGGACTCTTCCCTTTCATTGGAGAGATCCCTCTCCGCGCTTCGCCAGCTCGGGATGACAAATACAGCGAGCTCCGGCAGCGATGACTCTTCCCGAGCAGATTCTCGATTTCGGCCAGCGTGCTCGCCGGGCGGCGCGCGCTTTGGCGCAGCTCAGCAGCGAAGAAAAGAGCGCCGCGTTGCAAGCAATGGCCGATGAAGTGGTTGCATCCGCCCAGCCCATCCTGGCGGCGAATCAAAAAGATCTGGCCCGCGCCCGGGAGACTGCGCTCGCGCCCGCGATGGTCGATCGGCTGACTTTAAACCACGAGCGCCTCACGAAAATGGCCGAGGGCATACGGCAGGTTGCCTCGCTTCCCGATCCGGTCGGGGAAGTGCTGCGCCAGTGGACCCGCCCTAACGGAATCGAAATCACGAAAATCCGCGTCCCGATCGGCGTCATCGGGATCATCTACGAATCACGGCCGAACGTCACGAGCGACGCCGCGGTGCTCTGCACGAAAACCGGGAACGCCACGATTCTGCGCGGCGGCTCGGAGTCGATTGACTCCAACATCGCAATCGCCGATGCGCTCCAGCGCGGTGGCGCGCGCGCGGATCTGCCTAACGACAGCATTCTGCTCATCCCGCAGACCGATCGCGAAGCCGTGCGGTTGATGGCGGAGATGGATTGTTACATCGACATGATTGTGCCGCGCGGCGGACGCGCGCTCATCGAAGCGGTCGTCAGCCACGCGCGCATGCCGGTGATCAAACACGCGCACGGCGTCTGCATTATTTACGTCGATGAAAAGGCCGATCTCGAGATGGCGGTCGAGATCATCGTGAACGCGAAGACGCAGCGGCCTGGAGTCTGCAACGCGGCGGAAACGCTGCTCGTCCATCGCGCCGTGGCTCCGGCGTTGTTCCAGAAGCTGGCACCCCGCCTAACGAGTAAGAGCGTCGAGCTGCGGGCGGATGCGGCAGCTTTCGCACAGCTCACGACGCTTCATTACGAGCGGCTGAAGCAGTCGACGGAAGAAGATTGGTCGACGGAATATCTCGATTACATCCTGGCGGTGAAAGTGGTCGATTCGCCTAACGATGCGATCGAGCACATCGAGGGCTTCGGTTCGCACCACAGCGATTGCATCGTGACGCGGGATGAAAAGCTGGCGGAGCGTTTCCTGCGCGAGATCGATTCCGCGACGGTTTACTGGAATGCCTCGACCCGGTTTACCGATGGCGGCGAGTTCGGTTTCGGCGCGGAGATCGGGATCAGCACCGACAAGTTGCACGCGCGCGGGCCGATGGGTCTGGAGGAACTGACGACCTACAAGTATCTCATTCGAGGCGACGGTCAGGTGCGGGTTTAACTGCAGAAATCCGGGTTCCGGGGAGCACAGGCCGCTGGCCTGTTGTTGGAGGCGGCTCGCCTCCAACCGTCCGTGGGGAAAGGGAGCAGGACGAGGGAGAGCCGGTGGCGCGGAGCGCGCCTGTCGGACGCCCCTTCTGCGCCAGAACATTCGATCCAGATCGGAGAATCGTCCGTGCGTGCGAGTGTTCGGCGAGCCGCCGAACACAACAGGCCAGCGCCTGTTCTCCCCGGAAATCAGAATCTCCGCGCCGCCTAACGTGGCGGGAGAAACTGCGGGTCGCGCTGCCTAACGAATGGCATCTCGAGCACTTCTTCGAGCTCCACGTCTTCCGGATTCAGAAACGCCGGCACGCCGATGGTGATGGCGTCCTGCGGCACATCGAAGCGCAGCGTGCGATGGAGCCAATCCCAAACCGTGAGGCCACTCGACCAGTTCGAGTTCACCTCGTCGTCCACGATCGAGTGGTGAATCGCGTGGAGCCGCGGGGTGACGACGATCTTC
This sequence comes from Chthoniobacterales bacterium, assembly GCA_039936335.1. Taxonomy (GTDB): domain Bacteria; phylum Verrucomicrobiota; class Verrucomicrobiia; order Chthoniobacterales; family UBA10450; genus Palsa-1392. Next base: position 11,797 of record JBDTIQ010000048.1, on the reverse strand, counting down.
CCAAGCCACGCCTCGAGCGCAGGCGGCAGCTCGACATTGGAATGGTGAAACATGATCTCGAGCAGGAGCGCCGTCTGCCAAAGCGAAAGCGCGAGCGGAGAAACGCCGAGCGCCACAACCTGCGCCGCGCGCCACGGCACGGAGCAGAGCAATTCGCCGAAATGAAAACGCAGCGCGGTCGAGGCATCCATGTCGAGATCCGCGTGATGCACCTGGTGAAAACGCCAGAGAAACGACACCAGGTGCGTGAGGACGTGCCAGAGATAAAGCGTGTAATCGAGCAGCGCGATCGCGAGCGGGATCTCCACTGCGGCTGGCAGGTTGATCAACTTCAGCAGACCGATCCGACGCCGCCCGACCAACTGCGTCAGCGACCTAACGACAGGTTGCTCGGCCAGTTGCACGCTGAGCCCGCTGAGCGTTGCGAGGGCGAGATTGCGCGCGTTGCGGCGCAGTTTCGATTCCACGCTGCCGCGTAACGGGCGGCGATTTTCCAGCCAGACGAGCGCCGCAAAAGTGCCAAGCGTGAGCAGTGCGCCGATCCAGCCGGGAACGGTTTTGTCGCGCGTCGATTTCATATTGTCTGAATCGCATCGCGAGAATCGATGGCCGCATCCTTAGTCGACGTCCAGAGCTCGCGCCGCGCCGCGAAATTCTAGGGCGACCGCTTCGGCTGCCCAGGATCAGAATCTGGTCAGGCGGAGCGCCCGTCCTACACTTCGCTGCTACTCCGTGCGTAGCGCCGTCATCGGGCTCACGCGCGTCGCGCGGCGCGCCGGCAGGTAACACGCGAGCAGCGCGGCCGCGCCGAGCAGCAGACTCGAAACCCCGAGCGCCGCCGGATCCGTCGGGCTCACCTGGTAAAGCATCTGCGCGAGCACCCGGCCGAGCCCCAGCGCAAGGAGCACACCGACTCCGAGCGCGCACGCGGTCTGAAGCACGCCCTGTTTCATGATGAGCGTGAAGATGTCGCGCCGGCCCGCGCCGAGCGCCATGCGGATGCCGATCTCGCGGGTGCGACGTGCGACGGAGTAGGCTTTCACGCCGTACACCCCGACCGCCGCGAGGAGCAAAGCGATCACGCCGAAGACGCCGAAAAGGACCGCGCCGAAACGCACCGCCCAGAGGCCGACATTGCTCTCGACGATGTCGGCGAACGGGATGATGCGCAGGATCGGCATCGTCGGATCGACGTTGCGCAACGTCTGCCGGATCGTCGGGATCATCGCCGTGACCGCGGCGCGATCGTTCCGCGTCAGGCGCGTTTCGAGGATGACGGAGCCGCTATAAGCCTGCGCGAACGGCACGAAAAGCCGGCGCGGGATCTCATCCCCGAGCACTTCGTGCCGATGTTTGCTCACGATGCCAACGATCGTGAGATCGTTAGGCGAGCCGCCGCTGGGCGGCGTGGTGTAGCGGATGTGCTGCCCGAGCGCATCGCTCTTCGGGAAAAGTTGCTGCGCCATCATTTCGTCGATAATCGCAACCCGCGGCGTGTCTTTGTTCTCCGCCTCCGTGGTCGTGAAATCGCGCCCGCGCAAAATCTTCACGCCGATGGCATCGAACCAGCCCGGAGTCACGGCGGTAAAGATGGAACTCTTGCCGGCTTCCGGCGCTTTCGGGTCGGCCTTCGCGACGGCGGCTTGATCCATCCGCATGATCCGGCGGCCGTTCGTGAGGTTGCCGTAGGGCAGCATGGTCGTGAGCGCGGCGGCGCGCACGCCGGGAAGTTGCTGCACGCGATGGAGCGCGGCGAACATCGTCTGCCAGGCGCGCGTTTCACTCGTCTTGCCAAGGGTGAAATCCATCTCCGCCGAAATCCCGCCGCGCCGGTCGAACCCCGGGTAGAGAGCGCTCGCCTTCATTGCGCCGCGGAAGAAAAGTCCCGCGCTGAAAAGCAGCATGAGTGAGAGCGCGATCTGCGCCATCACGAGCAGATGCCGACCGGCGAAAAAGCGATTGAGTCGCCCGACGTGCGCCGGTTCGCCGACCTGTTGTTTCAGATCGTTCACGAGATCGGCTTTCGTCGCTTTCAACGCCGGCCCGAGGCTGAAGAGCAACGTCGCCACGAGACAAACCGCAAAGGTCAGCGCGAGCACGGTGAGATCGGGCTGGAGATTCAGAACGAGCGAGAAATTCATCGAACCGAAGAGCGTCCCGAACGAGTTCACGAGCAGTCCGTTGCTCCAATAGCTGATGAGCAATCCGAGCGTGCCGCCCGCGAGCGCGAGGACGAAGCCTTCACAGAGCAGTTGCCTAACGATGCGCCAGCGACTCGCGCCGAGGGCGAGACGAAGAGCGATTTCGCGGCTCCGATTCGCGCCTCGCGCCAGGAGCATGTTCGCGAGATTGAGGCAGGCGATGAACAAAACCGCCGCCGCCATCGCGATGAGCAGTGTTCCCGCGAAACCGATCGGTCCGTCATCCGACGGGCTCGTGCTGATGCTGAAGCGCGACGGCTTCACGATCTGCAACGCCCGCGCGCCATCGGAATCGGGCGGCTGGATTGCGGTCAGGCGCTGGGAAAGCGCAGGCAGGCGCGACTTGGCGGCCTCGATCGTCAGGCCCGGCTTGAGCCGCGCGATCAGGTTGAGCGTGTAGTTCTTCGGTGCGGCCAGATCCGCGGCCCCGGCGCGATCGCTGAAGGCCGAGCCGAGCTGCGAATAAACCCCGAGCGGCAGCCAGAGATCCGGCGCGAGGAGCGCGCTCACGCCCGAGAAATCCTTCGGCGCCACGCCGATCAACGTGTAGGTCTGCCCGTTGATAATGAGCGGCTTTCCGATCAGGTCGATCCGGCCGCCGATTCTTTTCCAGAAAGCGTAGCTCGCGACCGCGACGGGGACGTTCGCGTTCGGGCGCGCCTCGGCGGCGTTGTAAAAGCGCCCGTAGAGCGGCTGCACGCCTTCCAGCGCGAAAAAGTTGTCGGAAGTGAGGAAAACGAAACTGCGACGCATGCCTTCGTCGCGCCCGATCCCGGCGAGCGCAAATTGCTCCGCCGCAACCTCACTGAAGACATCGGTCGCCTCCCGCAGAGTGGTGAATTCGTTGTAGGAAAACTGCCGGTAATCATGTGCGGCATTCTGCCGTGCGGTGAAAACATCGACCACTTCCTCGGGCCGCACCGGCACGATGGGGCGGAGGATGACGGTGTTGACGAGCGCGAAAATCGCGGAGTTCACCCCGATTGCGACCGCGAGGGTAAGGATGGCGATAACGGCGAAGCCCGGCGACTTGCGGAGCTGACGAAAAGCGAAACGGAAATCCTGTAACATCCAAGCTGGGATGCAACAGGCGCCGGCTTTGGATTCAGATTTCGGGCGGAGCGTTGGACGCGGCCGGCGCAGAAGCTCGCGCAAAATCCTGTGCGCGCGAGGAGTCGCCAGGCGCGACTTAGCCGTCGCTCGCCTTGCGCAGGACGCTCCGCAGCTCGCTGGCGTCGATCGGCTTCGTCAGGTGGAACGCGAATCCGGCTTCTTCGCTCCGCCGCACATCTTCCGACATCCCGTAGCCGGTCAGGGCGATGCCGGTAACATCGCGGATTTTCCTGGCGCCGGCGATCACGTCGTAGCCGCTGCCATCGGGCAGGCCGATGTCGCTTAGAATCACGTCGAACTTCCCTCGCCGGAAAGTCTCGAGCGCTTCCTCGACGGAACCGGCGACCGCGACGGTGTAGCCATAGCTCTCCAGCAAACGCGAGAGCACCCGCCGGGTGTCGAGATGATCTTCCACGAGCAAAACGCGCGAAGGTCGAGCGCGAGCCGGCAGATCGTCGCCATTCTTCTGTGGAGTTTCGACCCCGTAGTAGCAGCTCAATTGCACGTTCGCCGACGTGCCAAAGCCCCGCCCGCGGCTCTGCACCTGAATCGTGCCGCCGTGCAGTGCGACGAGGCTTTTGCAAATCGCGAGCCCGAGCCCGAGCCCGCCAAATTGCCGCGAGATGCCGCTCTCGCCCTGCTCGAACGCGCGGAAAAGATTGGCCTGTTTCTCCGGCGCGATTCCGATCCCGCTGTCGGTGATGACAAGCCGAAAAATGCCCTCTTCGTTCCACGTTTTGATGCTGATCTCGCCACCCGCGGGCGTGAACTTGACCGCGTTACTTATCAGGTTCCAAAAGACCTGCTCGAGCCGCACCGGGTCGGCCCAGAGGAAATGATCCTGCGCCGCGAAATCAGTCGTTAGGCTCTGCTTTTTCCGGTGTAGATCGGAACGCACGATCTTGAGCGCTTCGTCCGCGATGACGTGCGCATCGACCCGTTCCTGGTGGAGATCGATCTTGCCGGTGCTGATGCGCGTGAGGTCGAGGAGGTCGTCAATCAGCCGGGCCTCGAGTTGGACGTTGCGCCGGATGAGGTGAATGTCGTCGCTGAATTTCGCCGGCAGCTCGGTCACGTTTTCGACCATGTAGCTGGCGGCGGCGAGCGCGGGCGTAAGGGGCGTGCGCAGCTCGTGGCTGAGCTTGGCGAGGAATTCATCTTTCGCCGCGTTCGCTTTCATGGCCGCAATTTTTTCCGCCTCGATCTCGCGGACGCGCATCTGGTCGGTGAGGTCGCGGGTGACTTTCGAGAAACCGCGAAGCTCCTCGTTGTCGTTGAGCAGCGCGGTGATCACGACGTCGGCGGGGAAGGTCGTGCCGTCTTTCCGCACGCGCACTCCCTGGTCGCGGACGTGTCCGAGCCGGGCGGCGGCCTCGAGGTTTTTCTGCGGGCGGTTCGCCGCGACATCATCGGCCGTGTAGAAGCAGGCGAAGTTCTTCCCGATGATCTCGCTCGCGCTGAACTGCTTGATCTTCTCGGCGCCGTGATTCCAGGTCATGATTCGGCCGGTCGGGTCGAGCAGGTAGATGGCGTATTCCTCCACTCGATCAACGAGGAGACGGAACTGCTCCTCGTTGACGCGCAGCTTTTCCTCGGCCGCGCGCCGGGCTGTGAGGTCGCGGGTGACTTTTCCAAAACCGGTCAGCTTCCCGTGACGGTCATAGAGTGCGGTGATGACGACGGAGGCCCAGAAGCGCGTGCCATCTTTGCGGACGCGCCAGCCTTCGTCCTCGACTCGGCCCTCCGCGAGCGCGATCTCCAGCTCGCGCGCCGGCTTGCCCGCGTCGAGATCGGCCTGTGGATAAAACTTCGAAAAATGCTGACCGATGATTTCGTCCGCGGTGTATTGCTTCAACCGTTCCGCGCCTCGGTTCCAAGTCGCGACGCGGCCGTCGGGATCGAGCATGAAGATCGCATAATCGCGCACGCTCTCGATCAGCAAACGGAAGCGATCCTCCGCCTCGTGGGCTTGCGTAGGGTTGATGGATTCAGACATGGGAGGCGGCTGGTGGCCGAAACTGATTCGTTTTTCCTCGGTGCGCGGTCGGCTTTCGGGTCAGGTTTCGAGCAGTTCGGCCAGATCGGCGGCCGTTAGGCCGTTCATTAGCGGCGCGTCGTCGCTCTCCAGCATCGCGTTCGCCAGCTCCCGTTTGCGGTTTTGCAGCTTCAGGATTTTCTCCTCGACGGTGTCGCGCGCGATCAACTTGTAAGCCGTCACAACCCGCGTCTGGCCGATACGATGGGCGCGATCGGTCGCCTGCGCCTCGACCGCGGCGTTCCACCACGGGTCGAAATGGATCACCGTATCGGCTGCGGAGAGATTGAGGCCGACGCCGCCGGCCTTCAGGCTGATCAGGAAGACCGGAATCGCCGGGTCGTTCTGAAAACGATCGACCTGCGTCTGCCGATCTTTCGTTAGGCCCGCGAGATAACAATGCGGCGTGCTCTTGGCATCGAGCCGCTGCCTAACGAGATCGAGCATGGTCACGAACTGGCTGAAGATGAGGACGCGATGTCCGCCATCGATGATTTCCTCGAGCAACTCATCGAGCAGATCGAGCTTGGCCGACTCCGGCTTTTCGAGCCCGAGCAAACGCAGGTCGCAACATGCCTGGCGGAGCCGGAGCAGGCCCGTGAGCATTTTCATCCGCTTCGCGCCGTCGTTAGGCGAGCTCCCGAGGCCGCTCTGGATTTCGCGGAGCAGCGCATCGTAAGTGGCGCGCTGGGCCCGGCCGAGGTCGCACGGAACGACCTGCTCGATTTTTGCCGGCAACTCCTTCGCGACATCGGCTTTTTTACGGCGCAGGAGAAATGGTCGCAAACGTCGCGCGAGCCGGCGTTGCAGCGCGGGTTCCGGTCCGGCAGTGAGTGGATTCTCGTAACGCTCTCGGAAATCGGCGCGCGTCCCGAGATAACCGGGGACGACGAAGTTCATCAGCGACCAAAGATCGCGCACGGAATTCTCCATCGGCGTGCCGGTCAGAACAAAGCGCTGGCGGCTCGGCAGGTTGAACGCGGCCTGCGCATTTTGCGTGTCGGGATTTTTGATGTGCTGCGCTTCGTCGAGCACGACGGTGTCGAAGGGGACCGCGCGATAAAGTTCCGCGTCGCGCCGGAGCAAACCATAACTCGTTAGGCCAAGATCGTAGCTGGCAAGTTGCGCAACCTTGGCAGCCCGATTTGCACCGTCGAGCACGAGGACGCGCAGCTCCGGCGTGAAGCGCGCAGCTTCGCGCTGCCAGTTCGCGAGGAGCGAGGTCGGGCAGACGATCAGCGCCGGCCCATTCCCTTGCCGCAACTGGAGAAACGCGAGCGTCTGCACCGTTTTTCCGAGGCCCATTTCATCGGCGAGAATGCCGCCGAGCTTTTGCCCGGCGAGCGCCGCGAGCCAGGCGACGCCGGTGCGCTGGTAGTCGCGCAACTTGTCGCCTAACGGACCCAGATTGGGCGCGAACCCCTGCGAACGAAGGACGTGTGCAGCGTCGACGAGCCGGGCGCCAATCTCCGAAGCAGTTGCCGTCAGGTAGCCGGCTTGTGCACTATCGAAACGATAAACCCCTGGCTGATGCTGGCGCGGGTCGGCGTCGCGGAGGAGTTGTTCGAAGTCCTCGAGCGCGTCCGGATCGAAGACAGCCTGCTTGCCATTCTTGAGCTGCAGCCGGCTTTGCCCGGAACGGAGCAGACGCTGCACTTCGGCGAGCGGAATATGCTCACCTTCCGCGGAAGCGACGGAGTAGCGCAGCTCAAACCAGTCCTCACCCGAGCTCACGATCTCGATCGTCGGTGCGACCGGCTCGAGCGAGGCTTGGGCTTTGCCTAACGACGGCGCGACAGTCACCTGCCATGCGTTCGCGAGAGCGGGATAATCGAAGGCGAAAAAACGCGCGGCACGTGCGGGATCGCGCAATTCGCCGTCGACAAAACCAGCCGCCTCCAGGCGCGCGACCGCACGCGACTCGGCGAGGAGATTCCGCAACAAAAGCTGATCCGGATTCTTCCGGTCGCGCACCGCGAAATTTTTCTCGGGCTCGGCAGTCGGGGCGAAAGGTGGCCGGTCTCCATAACGACAGGTGAGCGTCGCGCGGAGACGCTGGAGCGAACCTGCGAGCGTGAGCGTGAACTCCGGCTCCGCGGTTGCGACGAGCGGCAGCCTCATCCCGTCCGGCAGGATCACGTCCGCGACTTCGCGCCAGAGCGGGAGCTCGAGCGCGAAGAACTCCGGGCCGCGCCGGAGTGGCTCGCGCAGTGCAGTCGTTAGGCTGGCCGGCAGCCCCGCTCCGATCTCGGCAAATTCCTGCTCCCGCAGCGACCAGGCGCAATCTCCCGCGACGAGGAATGATTCGTTAGGCAACTTCGCCGGCGCGATCACGAAATCTTCCGCGCCGTGCTGTTTCACGATCATGCGCGGACGGCGAATTTCGGCCGCGACGCGCACGCTTTTTCCGCGACCAAAAGTGATCCGCGGATGACCGCGCAGGATCGGCAACAACTGGAGAAACTCGGCCGCGGAAACCATGTTCATCCCGTGCGGAAGTTGCTCGGCCAGCGAGAAGTCACGGTCATCAACCGAAACCTTGGGCAGCGCGTCGAGCATCACCCGGCGGCCTTCGAGCTCCGCTTCGATGCAGATCATAATCTGGCCCTTGTCCCACGCAGCGGGGAAATTCGGCGGAAGAATCACGTGCAGCGGGGCAGGAGTCGCGCCGGTGTCGCACGCGCTAACCTGGAGGGGTGAGCTCCTGCGAACCCTCGTGGCGCTCGCAGAACTGACATCATCCCCCGGCGTCGCGGGAGCTCCGCCCTCCAGTTTGGTCGTGCTGGGCGGCGCGAGCACGGCCAGTCCGACGGCCAGCGAATGCGCGCAGACTTTTCCCCACTGCCGCGACTCTCGGCAGGTGCAGAGATTTTCCAGATCGGTCGCGCTCTGAATCCGCAGGCCGGCGCGGTATTTTTTCGCGCCTTCGCGCACTTCGCCACGGAGGATCGGCGGCTCATAAGTTGCCTCACCAACGCGCCCGGCCTGCACGAGTTCACGCGCGGCTTTCATCGCCTGCCAGCCGCCGGCGCTGGATAGAAGCTTCTCGGTGAGCGCGATCACCGCGAAGTTTCCGCGCGACCGCCGCGCCATGCAATTTGCCGCGGTGGCCGATCCGTGAAATAACGCGCGGTGCATCGCGGGCATTCGCCTCATGAAAAATCGGCGGTGATCGCGGGCATCGCGGCGTTTGCGACCTGGGGGTTGGTGCCGATTTACTGGAAGCTGCTGAAGGCAGTTCCGGCCGAGGAAATTCTCGCGCACCGCTTTGTCTGGACGTGGCTCTTCATGGTCGCGCTGCTCAGCTGGCAGCGGCGCTGGCCGGAGGTGGTCGGCAACATGCGTTCGCCGCGCACGTTCTGGTTCTGCGTCGCCAGCGGCATGTCGATCGCGGTGAACTGGCTGGTTTTTATCTGGGCGGTGAACGCTGACCTCGTGATTGAAACGAGCCTCGGCTATTTCATGACGCCGCTCGTGAACATGCTCTTCGGCGCGATCTTTTTTCGCGAACGCCTGACGCGCGCGCAGCTCGCTTCGGTGGGGATCGCGACCGGCGCGGTGATTTACCTGACGATCGATCTCGGCGCGGTGCCGTGGGTCGCGCTCGCGCTTTGCATTTCGTTCGGGACCTATGGGCTCTTCCGGAAAGTTTCTGGCGCAGCGCCGACGCCCGGATTGTTTGTGGAAACCACTGCGCTCGCGCCGCTCGCACTCGTTTTTTTGCTCTATATCGCGTGGCGGGGCGTGCCGTATTTTCAGGTCGCGAAACCCGGCTTGTCGCTCTTGTTGATTAGCACCGGCATCGTGACCGGTATTCCGCTGCTCTGGTTCGCGCACGCCGCGCGACACCTGCGCCTAACGACGATCGGCTTTCTCCAGTACCTCGCGCCGATGGGCACTTTCTGCCTCGGCCTTTTCCTTTATCACGAGCCGTTTCGGAGGGCGCAGCTCGTGACTTTCGTCCTCATCTGGATCGCGCTCGTTATCTATACGACCGACGCGGTCTGGCGCTGGCGGGCGGGGAAGGCGATCGTGCCGGTGCCGCCTTTGGAGATGTGACGGCGAGAACGACTGCGGCGGCGCACGGCTGTGTTATCTTCCGCGTCCCATGTGGAGCGAAGATAATTTTCAATACGCGCTCGAGAACACGGAAGTGATTCTCGCGCCGGAGGGGCGAATCGCGACCTTTGGCCACACCAGTTTTCGCTTTTATCTCGTGAGCGAGTTAATGGATCGCGCGAATGAAGTGCGGGTCCGCGACGGGCGGATTCACGCGGAGCGGCCGCAGATTCTGACGGCTGATCACCTCTCGCGGCTGCTCCTCGAAGGCTTCGGCGAAAAAGCGGAGCGTTATTTGGAACAGTTGCGCGAGCGAGCCCAGAAAATCGCGGTGGTGCGCTACGGTTTTCAATTCCGCAAGACCGACGTGACCGAAAGAACCGTGCAGGCCTCGCTGGCTTCGGTGATCGAGCAAACGAAGGCGCAGGTCGAGCGTTCGGAGGAGCCGCTCAGCGCGGTGATCCAGGGCGTCGACGACGCTTGGGAAGTTTGCCTGCTGAAGTTCACAATCGATCTGATCGAGAAGTCGTCCGGAGGAAATGTAGGCGATTTCCGGCGCCGCGGGTTGATGTAGCGATTCGGCAGTCAGTCATCGGCAGTCAGTCATATTGACTGACTTCCGCCTTCCGCCTAACGAGCGGAGTTTTCCTTCTCGTAGCGCCGGATCAACTGGAAAAACCGGATCGTGTCGCGCACCGGGTGGATGCTGCTCACTTCGTCGGAGTAGATCGTGCTGATCGGCACCGACGCGATCCGTAAACCTTTCCGGCTCGCGATGATCAGCATTTCCGTCTCGTAATCGAACCGGCTCGTGCCCGCGAGCAGATGCGGCGCGAGCGCGCGCGCGATCATGCGATAACCGCATTGCGTGTCGGGCACCTCCTGTCCGCAAACGCGACTGATCCGGTGGCTCATGTAGCGATTGACCGTGCGCCTAACGAACGGCATCTCGCGCACGTCGCTCATCCGTGTGCCGACAAGAAGCCCGGCGTCGTGCGCGGCGGCGGCGGCGAAGAACCGGGGAATCTCTTCCGGCAAATGCTGGCCATCGGCATCGAGCAGAAGGATGGATTCGATCTCATCGCGAGCGAGCCAATGACGCAAGCCGGTTTTAATCGCGTCGCCTTTCCCGCGGTTTTCCGGATGAACGATGACCTCGGCGCCGCCCTCCCGCGCCTGTTCGGCGGTGGCATCCTGCGAGCCGTCATCCACGACGAGAACGTGATCGAGTTGCGCGCAAACCCGTGCGGCCACTTCCCGCACGTGGGCTTCCTCGTGATAAGCGGGAATGACGGCGGCGACGTTCTGGCGATCGAGCGGCTGGCCCGGTTGCGGCGCGCCGCCCTCCATGCCTAACGAACGACCGGATGAAAATCCGCCGCGTGATACGAGCTGCGCACGAGCGGACCGGAGGCGACATGGGCGAAGCCTTTTTCCCGCGCGATCTGTCCGTAGAGATCGAACTGCTCCGGCGTGACGTAATCGACGACCGGCAGGTGTTTCGGCGTCGGGCGCAGATATTGGCCCAGCGTCAAAACTTGGCAGCCGACCTCACGCAGGTCGTCCATTGTCTGGAAAAGTTCTGGCTCGGCTTCGCCGAGGCCGAGCATCACGCCGCTCTTCGTCACCACTTTCGGCGAGAGCTCTTTCGCGCGTTGCAACGTCTGGAGCGACGTCCGGTATTTCGCGCGCGACCGCACCGCGGGCGTGAGTCGCTCGACCGTCTCCAGGTTGTGATTAAAAATCTCCGGCGCCGCGTCGAGCACGAGCTGGATGCACCAATCTTGCGCGTGAAAATCCGGCACGAGCACTTCGATGATGATCGTGGGATCCATCTCGCGGACCGCGCGAATCGTGCGCGCGAAATGTTCCGCGCCGCCGTCTTTCAAATCATCGCGCGCCACCGCTGTGATGACGACGTGTTTCAACTTCAGGCGCTTGACCGCTTCCGCGACGCGCTGCGGTTCGTCTTCTTCGAGTGCAAATGGTTTCGCCGTCGAGACCGCGCAAAATCCACACGCGCGCGTGCAGCGTTCGCCGGCGATCATCATCGTCGCGGTACCCTGACTCCAGCATTCCCAGCGATTTGGGCACTGCGCGCTCTCGCAAACGGTGTGCAGGCGGAGATCTGAGATCAGCGCTTTCGTAGAAAAGAAAACAGGGTTGGAGGGCAGACGGACTTTGATCCAGGGCGGCTTTTGCGCCTGGTGCAGAGCGGGATCGATTTTCGCGCAGGACATCGTCGGGAAGTTCGACCACAGACTTAAGTTTGCCGAGGAGAAATGGCAAATCGCATGCGCGTAGGGCGCTCAGCATGCGCGCGGGAGTTATCTCGGCTGTTTAAGAGCTGCGCAGGCGACTTGTCATCCCGAGCCGCCGGAGGACGGCG
>JBDTIQ010000047.1:0-17863 GCA_039936335.1 Chthoniobacterales bacterium | reverse complement strand
CCCGGACTGAATCGAATGCCGGTGACAAATGGGATGCGGTTTCTACCATTTAGGAAACTACTTAACAAGGTTAAATATCGTAAATCAGACAGGTCGTGGATGGTTGTTGTTCATTCTTTGCCCGGTGACGAGCGGCAAATGCAGCGAAGGCAAATTCGTTAGTCGGAAGTGTTTCGGGAGCCGGCCGGTCTGCATCCAGCCTCCTCCTCCTGATAGCACTGTCATCCTGAGCGAAGCGAAGGATCTCTGACCCCCTTTCCCCTTTCGGAGCGGTGTTGGGTGGCATCAGCGATTCTTCACCGTTTGCGCGGCTCAGAATGACAATCGAGATGAGAGCGACCGGCTTGGAGAAATGCACCAACATTCGCCCCCACCTTCCCGACTCACGCATTATTCCGGATCGCTCATCATTCTCCTCCCAACTTAAGAGCCCGAATCGCCCGAAAAATTCCGCAGATTCTTCCCGCTCCGCCCGCGCAGGACCGCGAGGATTTCGGCGAGCGCGCTGACTGCGATCTCGGCCGGAGAATCCGCTCCAATATAGAACCCGATCGGAGCATGGGACTTGCGCGAGCGCTTCCGCGGACGCGCCCTCCGCCCGTAGCCGATCGAAAACCTGTCGCACTTTCCGGCGACTCCCGATCATCCCGATGTAACCGGCGCCGGATGTGCGCAACGCGCTCGCCCGCGCGGCGCGCGATCGAGCTCGGGGTGCCGCCGATCATCGCGCTCCAGATGGGCTCGATCAACACCGCGCGGCATTACCGGCTCCGGAATTACGGCGCAATCGCGCCGCGGTTTTGGGCCGATTTCGTCGTCCTCGACGATCTGGAGAAGTTCGTCGTTAGGCAGGTTTTACAAAAAAGGCCGACAGGTGGCGGAGGACGGCGACTACCTCGGCGGGCGTCCGGCGGAAATCTCGCAGCCGCGGAGCACGATGAACGTCCGTTACGACGCGCCGACTGATTTCGAGGTCGCGGCCGACGGCGCGCGCGCGCGATCGAGGTGATCGAACTCGTGCCGAATCAGATCGTGACGAACGCGGTGCAGGAAAAGCCGAAGATCGAGCAGGGGCAGGTCGTTTCAGATCCGCGCGCGACCTGCTCAAGCTGGTCGTGCTCGAGCGGCATCGTGCTACCGGAAATGTCGGCGTCGGATTCGTCAGGGGATTCGGGCTGCAACGGGGCGCGCTAGGGTCGACCGTCGCGCATGATGCGCGCAATATCGTTGTCGTCGGAACGAACGATCGCGAGATCATCGCTGCGGTGTGCGCGCTGGAAAGATTGCGCGGCGGCAGGTCGCGGTCGTCGATGGGGAGGTAATGGCGGCGCTGCCCCTCCCGATCGCGGGGGTTGGTGTCGGATCAGCCGCTGGAGAGTGTGATTGAAAAATTGCCGCGCTCAATACGGCGGCGAAGTCGTTAGGCTGCGATCTGCCCGCTCCGTTCATGTCGCTCTCGTTCCTGAGCCTCTCGTCGATCCCGGCGTTGAAGCTGACCGACCAGGGACTGGTCGACGCGACCCGGCTGGAGCTGACCAGCCTGTTCGATTGATTCGTTAGGCTAGGGGTTGGCGGGCGGCGGTTTGCCAGGATTCGACGTCCGCGCGCGTGGCCACGCCGGCCGGGCAACGAATCGCGGCAACGGCGTTGAAGGTGACGGTCGGAAACGGGAGCGAAAGCGAAGTCGCAAGCTGGCGTTTGAGCGAGTCGGGAAGTTTTCGGTAGAGCAGGCTGAGATGCGGATCGTAGCCGGCGCCTTTCATGCCTAACGAGTCACGCAGTTGCGCGAGCGGCCCGGTGAGTTGGAAGCGCACGAAGAGCGTTTTCGTGAAGATGGCGGAGGAATCGACGCCGGCGATCGGCAGGGTGATGGGAGCAGTTCTGATCGCGGGCAGTTGCGACGGTTGGCCGCGGCCCAAGGGTCACGTGCGGCTCGAAGCGTGGCGCGTCGTGTTCCATGGCGAGACGGGCAATGGTGTCGCGGAGAAAGGTCCGCGCCGGTTCAGCGGGCAGGAGCCAGAGGACCACTTGTGCGGACGTTGCCATTCGGTGAGGAAGTCAGAGATCCTTCGCTTTGCTTAGGATGACAAGTGAGGGGGCGGGTGATTGGAGGGAAGCCGGTGACTGGAGAGCAGCGAATGACTGGAGTCGAACCGGAGTTCCATTGGTGCTCCTCGTGTCCATTCTCTGGTCTGTGGAGTGACAGGCGCAACGCTTCGATTACGGTCTCGGGATGCCGACTAATGTCTTGGGGACCGACTTGCGCTCCTGTTGCCGCGATCCGGTGACCGGTTTTTATCGCGACGGTTATTGCCGAACTGGGCCGGAAGATGTCGGCCTCCACACGGTCTGCGTGGAGATGACGCGTGACTTTCTCGATTACTCCGTGTTGATGGGCAACGACCTCGTGACGCCGCATCCAGAGTGGGGTTTCCCCGGACTCGAGCCGGGCGATCGCTGGTGCATCTGCGTGTCGCGCTGGAAACAGGCGCTCGAACGCGGGGTCGCGCCGCCGGTCGATCTCGAGGCGACGCACAGCTCGGCGCTGGAGTTTGTGAACCGGGAGGAGCTTCAGGCTCACGCGGTGTAACGAGACTCCCGCCGATCCACTTTTATCTTACACCTGCACTTACACTTACTCCCTCCCCTTAGAGTGTAAGTGCAAGTGCAAGTGTAGGATTAAAGTTAAGCGAGCAAAGATGGCTGCCTCGCAAGGATTCGAACCTTGACAAAGAGATCCAGAATCTCTCGTGCTACCGTTACACCACGAGGCATGGAAAGGGAGGAGACCTAACTCTCGCTCGCCGATTGGCGCAAGTCGCTTTCGGCCATCCGCTCGGCCGTCGCGCGACGTTCGCGGAAGAAACTCTGCAACATTCGCCCGCATTCCTCGCTGAGCACGCCGGAGGTGATCTGGCACTGGTGATTGAGCGAGGGATTCTGCAATAAGTTCAGCAATCCGCCGGCCGCCCCGCCGCGCGGATCGCCGCAGCCGAAGATGACTCGGCGCATCCGCACATGGACGAGCGCACCGGCGCACATCGGGCACGGCTCTTTGGTCACGTAAAGGTCGCAATCCGCCAAGCGCCAATCGCCGACCGCGGCTTCGGCCTGAGTCAGCGCGAGCATTTCGGCATGGGCGGTCGCGTCTTTCAGCAGCACCACCTGATTGAAGGCCCGGGCGATGATGCGCCCCTCGCGCACGACGACGGCCCCAATCGGCACTTCCTCGGCTTCATAAGCACGGGTCGCCTGCCGGAGAGCTTCGCTCATGAAATATGCGTCGCTTTGCAGATCGATGATCGTATCCATTCAACGTTCTTCTTTTGAGAAGCCTCCCGCTTTTCGCTAATGAACGGAGCGATGACCCCGACAAAAGAGAAATTTCACCCGATCAAATCTTGGGGCCCGCTCTTCGCGCAGAGCTTCAACAGCTGGATGGAAGATCGCGCTCTGCGTTTCAGTGCGGCGCTTGCCTATTACTCAGTTTTCGCAATGGCACCGCTCCTCATCATTGCGATCTCGGTTGCCGGTTTGATTTTCGGACAGGAGGCGGCGCGCGGGCAGATCTATCAGCAGATCGATGGCCTTCTCGGGCCGAAAGGCGCGGCTGAAATTCAAACGCTGATCCAGGCTTCGAGCAAAACCAGCACGAGTCTTCTCGCGATGGCGCTCGGTCTGGTCACACTGCTCATCGGCGCCTCGGGGGTTTTCGGTCAGCTCAAGGACGCGCTGAACTCCATCTGGGGAGTCATGCTCAAACCGGGCGGCGGGATTCTCGCGACGCTAAAAGAATATCTGTTCTCCTTTTCGATGGTGCTGGGGATTGGCTTTCTTCTCATCATCTCGCTGCTCCTCAGCGCCGTCCTCCAGGCGGTGAACAGCTTCATGGCCGCCAATCTGCCGCTCCCGAGTTTCGCCATACCGTTGGCCGTGGCCGTGACCTTTGTCGTGCTCGTGCTTCTCTTTGGACTCATTTTCAAAGTCCTGCCCGACGTCGAGATCGGCTGGAAAGACGTCTGGATCGGAGCCACCGTCACCGCCGCGCTCTTCACAATCGGGAAATATCTTATCAGCCTCTACCTCGGCCGGAGCAGCATCGGCTCCGGCTTCGGGGCAGCCGGATCGCTCATCCTGATTCTGGTCTGGGTCTATTATTCGACGTCGATCTTCCTCCTCGGCGCGGAGTTTACCAAAGTGTATGCCAGCCGCTTCGGCTCCGGCATTTGCCCGAGCGCGAAGGCGCAGTTTACCGACGTGCAGCGGCGCGCCGAGCAGGGTCTGGGGCCGAGCGAAGCGCACAAGACCGGAGCCGCTCCGGCCTAATGCCTAACGAAACGGCGAAGCGAGGCGTGGCGACCGCCGGGCCGCAGAGAAGCGAACTCTTTGCAACATGAAAAAAATCTTGATCGCTTTCCTCGCCTGCTGCGTCGTCACCGCCACCGCGACCGCCGCGACCGACCAGGAAGTGGTGAACGATTCAACCGCCATCCTTCGAGAATTCTACCGCATGCCGGAGAAGCAAATCCCGCGCAAAATCCTGGGTGACGCGCACGGGCTCGCGATCATTCGCGTTCTGAAAGTTGGGTTTGGAATCAGTGGCAAAGGCGGTCAGGGAGTGGTCGTGGCTCGGACCGGGAACGGCTGGTCGGGACCGTCGTTCATCGGGCTGGGCGGCGCCGGGATCGGCTGGCAGATCGGCGCTCAGGTGACCGATTACATTTTTGTCCTCAATACCGATGCCGCTGTGCGGGCCTTTTCGCGCGGTGGCAACGTGAAAATCGGCGCCGACGTAAGCGCTGCGGCCGGCCCGGTCGGCCGCGATCTTCAGGCGAGCGTGACGCCGACGGCGGCGGTTTACACCTACAGTCGGAGCAAAGGGCTTTTCGCGGGCGTCTCGCTGGAGGGCGCCGTCATCGCCACCCAGAAAGATGCCAACGCGCAGTATTACGGCCGTGGAGTCAGCGCCCGCTCCATCTTGAGTGGACGCGTTGCACCGCCGGCCGGTGCAGCCAAGTTGATTCACGCCCTAACCCGCTAGGCAGAAACGCGGGAAGCTTTGCGCTTTACACGCAGCAGACGGAACGGCAAAGTCGGCCGCGTGCGCTGGCTTTTGCTTTTTGTTGGACTGCTGATTTTTGCTTCCGCCGCGCGGGCGCAGGAGCAGGAGAACAAATTGGTCGATCGCCTGCTTCGGCCGAAAATGGAGCTGAGCAATCCCGCGCAAAACAAGAGCTTCACCGCCGTCGAGGGCGTCTCGGTCGACAAGAAATTCAACGCGAAGGAATACTATTCTGGTAACGAGCGCTCGACGAAGAGCTTCTGGGGCGCGAAAAGTTTCCTCTCGAAAAGCTTCGGCACTGGCAAGTATGCGCGCGCCGAAGCGGCCGCGAACTACCGGCGAAACGCCGAGGTGGCCTATGCGAGCACCGAGTTTCAGACGAAGAAGAGCTCGCTCATCCACGAGTCATCGTTTGCAAAAAAGAAGGTAAAAGTGCGTGACTACGCCGATAACCGGCCATTTCTCGCGAAAGGCACGCGGCAAAAGCAGCTCAGCCAGCAGGACAAGCCGATGTCGATCGACGAAGTGCGCGAGCTGCTGAACAAAAACCGCTAACTCGCCGCGGCGCTCAGGCAAAACCGGCGAAAATCGCCAAGGCAATTAGTCATCCTGAGCGGAGCGCAGCGAAGTCGAAGGATCCGGTGGAGCTGCGTGAAGCTCCGACGCGAACGATGGCGGACGCTTCGAGGAAGCCCGGCGGGATCCCTCGACTCCGCTGCGCTCCGCTCAGGATGACCGACAATCGGCCACTGACTGGCGCGTTGGGTTGAAGCTAGGACCGACCGGCGACACTGTGCCCGATGGATTCGGCCGAAGCCCTCGCGCGTCTCAAGATCGGCGCCGCACAAATCATCAGCGAAGCGGAGCTGCAACAGAAGCTCTCGTTAGGCCGCCCGCTCCGGGTGAAGCTCGGCGTCGATCCCACGAGCACCGATCTCCATCTCGGGCACACGCTCCTCCTGCAAAAACTCCGGCAATTCCAACAACTCGGTCACGAAGCGATCCTGATCATCGGCGACTTCACCGCGATGATCGGCGACCCGAGCGGCCGCTCCGTTACGCGGCCGCAGCTCACCCACGAACAAGTGCTCTCCAACGCGGAGAGTTATCGCAAACAGGCGTTCCAGATTCTCGATCCGGAAAAGACCCGCACGGTGTTCAACGGCGAATGGTTCAAGCCGATGCCGTTCTCAGACGTGATCCGGCTGAACAGCCGCGTCACCCTCCAGCAACTTCTCCAGCGCGAAGATTTCAAGTCGCGCATCGCCGCCGAGCAGCCGATCGGCGCGCATGAGATCCAATACCCGATCATGCAAGGCTGGGATTCCGTGCAGATCCAGGCCGATATCGAGCTCGGCGGCACCGATCAGCTCTTCAACATTCTCGTGGGGCGGGATCTGCAAAAGGAGGAGGGTCAGCCGCAACAAGTCGTCTTTCTCATGCCAATCCTGGAAGGCCTCGACGGCGTGCAGAAGATGAGCAAAAGCCTCGGCAACTACGTCGGGATCAGGGAGTCGCCTAACGAAATGTTCGGCAAGTTAATGAGCGTTTCCGACGAGCTTATGGCGCGTTATTATCCGCTCCTGCTCAGTCGCGAGCTCTCGCAAACCGAGCATCCGATGGCCGCGAAGAAGCAGCTCTCGCAGGAAATTGTCGCAACCTACCACGGAGCCGCTGCCGGTCCGGAAGCGCTCGCGGAATGGGAACGCCGCTTCAGCGAAAAACGCCTCGACCAGGCTGACCTGCCGGAGTTTGCGCCACCCGCCGGTGAGCGGAACATCGTCTCGCTCGTCGTCGCCGCTTATCGCGACGGGTTTAACCTAACGAAATCGCGCGGTGACGTCCGGCGGCTGGTCGAGCAGGGGAGTGTCCAACTTGCCGGCGAAAAGGCCCGCAATCTGCAGGCCGACGTCGCTCTGAAACCGGGCGACATCCTGCGGCTCGACAAGACGCGCGCCGTCCGCGTGAAATAAAAAACGCGGACCGACCACTCAGCCGATCCGCGTTCTTCAATGGAGAAACTTGCCGTTCGTTAGGCGTGCACCGGCTCGAACATCGCGAAGGATTGTTCGCGCGCCGCGACGGGCGCGGCGACCCCTTCGAAATGTGAGCGCAGTCTGCGCAGTTCCGAGGTCAGAAAGGCGTCGACAAAACCAAACTTCCGATCGAGCCAAGCGTAGAGCTTGTTCTGAATCTCGTAGTGCACCGCGATCGTCACTTCAGTGCAGTCCGGGCGCACTTCGTCGAAGTCCACCAGACCCATTAGGTCGATATTTCCGCCCCAGGATTCAAATGCGACTTGGTCGGGCGAATCGGTCTCAACCGCAGCCACAACGGTCTTGGCTTCGAACCCAAGCGGCCCGCGAAAACTGAAGTCGATCGTCTTGGAAGAAGTGACGGTTGCCTTGGTCACCATGGCAAGGTGGCGACGATACGATTGGATGTTGGCGAGGCGCGCTTGGCACTCATCCAACGGAAGGCTCATGTGAAGTGTTTTTTGTAGCATCATAGGTTTGGTGAGTTGTTGACACTTATTTGAGCAACGCATGTGCCAGAGGGCGTTTACCCGGGAAGCGACCCGCTAGAGGTCCGATTTCGTGTGTAATATCGTTACACAACTGTCACCGATCCGTGATTTAGAAACTGACGCGCGTCGCTCGTCAAATGGCGGTCGATCAGTCAGGTTTGCGGCCGCGTGCTGGCGATGATCGCCGCCCCGCCTAACGAGCTCGCGATTACCAAAATCATCGCCCCGGCCGGCGAGAAAACCCACAGCACACCCACCGCCGCGCTCGAAACGAAATCACCGATCCCGTTCACCGTCGCGAGCACGCCGAAGCCGAGCCCGCGGACTGGCGCCGGGAGGAGTGTCGCCGCGGTCGAGTTCTCGAGCGTTTCCCAGACGCCCATGTAAAGCCCGGCGAAAGCGAAGACGACGGCGAACTTGGCCAATGAATCACCCGGCAGGAGCAGCACCGTCGCCGGCACGACCGCGACCGAGTAACCGATCGCAAGCACCCAGCGTTTCGGGAAGCGATCGGCGAGCAGGCCGCTCACGTAACACGAGATCGTGTAAACGACGTTGTAGCCGATGTAGAAAGTCATCGCCAGCGTCGCCGCCCGCGCCGTGCCGAAGCGCGGAATCCACGCCTGTGTTGCCCAGAGAATGAGGAGCGTTTTCGAGAAATCGCCGATCCCGGCGATGCCGACACCCACGAGGTAACGTCGGAATTCGTGAGGCAAAGCCCGTACGTTGGACCAGAGCGTGCCGCTTGCGCTCGGCTCATGCGGCTTCTCGCGCACGAGCAACGCGATCAGCAAACCGGCGATGACACCCGGCACGAGCGTCCACAGAAACATCGGCCGCAGCCCGATCGCCGCGACAAGTGCCACGGAAATTGCCGGCCCGATCACTGCGCCAGCGCTGTCCATCGCCCGCTCGAGTCCGAAGGCGCGACCATAAGTTTCCGGCGAAGTCGCTTCGGTTAGAAGAACATTCCGCACCGGCGAACGCGCGCCGCGGCCGAGCCAGCCACCCGTGCGCCCGAGGAGCACATGCCACCAACTGGTCGCAAAGGCGAAGCTCGCCATCCCCGACGCGGTGAGAAAATAACCGACGACGGCCAGTGGTTTGCGCCGTCGCAACCGGTCGCTGTAGAGACCGGAGAAAAGCTTCGCGAAACTCGAAACCCCATCGGCCACACCCTCGATCAGGCCGAGCAGCGCCGAGCTCGCGCCGAACGAGGCCAGTAACGCCGGCATCGCTGCCGTCGCCATCTCGTGCCCGACATCGGAGAACAAACTCGCGAGCCCGATGCCGAGAATGCTGCGATTCAGCCAGTAAAAAGCACCGCGCGGTTTTGCGGGCGCAGCGTTACTTTTGCGGCGTGCCATCGCGATAGTGCAGCACCTTCACCTTCTCCATCGTGACGAGACCGCCGCCCATCATTTCATCGAGAAACGGCAGGAGCGTCCGCACTTTTTCCTCCTCATCCACGATCTCGATCACGAGCGGGAGATCGACCGAAAGCCGGAGGATTTTCGCGGTGTGAATGCGGCTGGCCGCGCCGAAACCCATCGGGCCGCGCAAAACCGTCGCGCCCGCGAGATGGAGCTCGCGCGCTTTCCTCACGATCGCTTCGTAAAGCGGCTGGTGTTTCCAGCGATCGCTCTCGCCGAGGTAAATCCGGAGGAGAAGCGCGTCTTCGGGAAGTTGCATAATGATTTGGCCTAACGAGCGAGAAAAAGGAGCGCAACCGCCCGCCCGAGCCAGACCGCGACGAGACAGAAGACGAGCGAAAGCACACAATTCAAGCCCGCACGCAGCCAGTCGCCCTCCGCCGCGAGATCGAGCGTCTGCAGACTAAAGGAAGAAAAAGTGGTGTAACCGCCGCACAACCCGATGAGAAGAAACTCGCGGATCCGCGGACTCACAAGAAGCGGCCCGCCCGGCATCATCAGCGCCGCGGTGAATCCGATCACGAAAGATCCCGTGACATTAACGAACAACGTCCCCAGCGGAAAGAACGCGCCGTAGCGTTCCGCGACCAGCCCGGAAGCCCAGAAACGGGCGCCGCTGCCAAGCGCCCCGCCAAACATGATCCAGAAATAAGTGAGCATAAAAAGACTCCAACCGCTGTCCCGCACCTCCGGAAACATCAGTAGGAGTCATCAGCCCGCGCGGTTCTCCCGCTCTCGCGGGAAGGCAAACTCCATTGCCCTTGGAGCGCAAACTAGCGATCTCGTTTCATTCGGCAATGAGAAAAACATTGTCAGGACTGCCGATTTCACTCTCTAATTCACCCCTATGCAAACTACCAAACTGTTGAGTCTTATCGCCGCCGTCAGTATGAGCCTGGGCGGATTGGCTTTGGCCGATAGCGCCAAATCCTATCAGGTCACCGGCCCCGTGCTGGAGATGAATGGCAGCATGATCACCGTGCAGAAAGGGAAGGACCGCTGGGAAATCAATCGCGACGCGAGCAGCAAAGTCCCGAGTGAAGTAAAGGTGGGCGATAAGGTAACGATCACCTACACCATGACCGCGAAGGATGTGGAAATGAAACCAGCCAAGACTGTGAAGACGAAGGCGCAAAAGAAGGAATAAGTCGCAACCCAATTTAGGTAACGGAGCGCGCGTGACGTTCTATGCGCCGCCTTTTTTGAGCGCGGCGTGCGCCACCCTGCTTGTCATCCTAAACCGCCGAAGGACGGTGAAGGACCTCACAAGCGGCTCTCGGCTTTCTCTTGTTCGCGGCGTCGAACAACGCTTGGGATGTCCTTCGCTTCGCTCAGGATGACAAATGCTTGTGAGCGCCGCGGTGCGCGAGTGATGTGCGCCACCTTGCTTGTGGACGCGACCGCAACTGCACGCGGTCCGCAACGAGCATGCACTGGCAGAACACGCTTGCCCAAGCGGCGCTGCCTAACGACGGCGGCTTCCACCGCCCAGCATGCCGCCGAGCAATCCGCGAATGAGCTGCCGACCGACCTGGCTTCCCGCAGCGCGCACCGCGCTCTTCATCATCGAGGTCGCCATGCTATCGGTGCGCCCGCCGCGCGGCCCGATCGTCGGCTGAAAGGCCGACTCCGCCGTGCCGAGGACCTGACCAAAGAAGGACGATTTGGCGGCTTCGGGAACAGAGGCACCCGGAGTCGCTGGAGGTGCACCCGCCGCCGCGACCTTTTCACCCGCGCGTGCCTGCAGTTTCTCGAACGCTGACTCGCGATCGATCGTCTTTTCGTAATGCCCGAAAAGAATGGACGACTGGATGATCTGCTGGCGTTGATCCGGCGTGATCGCGCCGATTTGGCTGCGTGGCGGCACGATCTTCGCGCGCTCCACGATCTGCGGCGTGCCATTTTCATCGAGCATTGAGACGAGTGCCTCTCCGACCGCGAGCTCGGTCAGGGCCGTCTCGACATTTAGTTTCGGGTTTTGCCGGAAGGTTTGGGCTGCCGCCGTCACCGCTTTCTGATCGCGCGGCGTGAAGGCGCGCAGCGCGTGCTGCACGCGGTTGCCGAGCTGGCCAAGGATGATGTCGGGGATGTCGAGCGGGTTCTGGCTCACGAAATAAACGCCGACGCCTTTCGAACGAATCAGCCGCACCATCTGCTCGACCTTCTGCTGCACCGCCGGCTCGATGTCGGCGAAGAGCAGATGCGCTTCATCGAAAAAGAAAACGAGCTTCGGCTTATCCGGATCGCCGATTTCCGGGAGGCGCTCGAATAATTCCGAGAGCAGCCAGAGTAAAAACGTCGCGTAAACCTTCGGCGACTGCTGCATAAGTTTCTCGGCCGCGAGAATGTTAATCACGCCGCGGCCTTGCGCGTCGGTCTGGATGAGATCGTCGAGGTCGAGCGCGGGCTCGCCGAAGAACTTGTCGGCGCCCTGAGTTTCAAGCGCGAGCAGGTTGCGCTGAATCGCACCGACACTCGCCGCCGAGACGTTACCGTATTGGGTCTTAAATTCGGCGGCGTTATCGCCGACGTATTGCAGCATCGAGCGCAGATCCTTGAGATCGAGGAGCAACATCCCACTCTCGTCCGCGATCCGGAAGACCATGTTGAGCACGCCAGCCTGCGTGTCGTTGAGATCGAGCAAGCGGGCGAGCAGGAGCGGCCCCATCTCGGAGACAGTCGCGCGCACCGGGTGCCCGAGTTCCCCGAAAACATCCCAGAAAATCACCGGCGACGCCGCGCCTTTGAAATCCGTCAGCCCCAGTTCCTTGACGCGCTCCAGCACCTTCGGATTCGTCGCGCCGGGCTGGCTGATCCCGGCGAGATCGCCTTTCACATCGGCCATAAAAACCGGAATCCCGCGCGCGCTGAAACCCTCGGCTAGCGTCTGGAGCGTGACGGTTTTCCCCGTGCCGGTCGCGCCCGCAATCAGGCCGTGCCGATTAGCCATCTTCGGGAGTAGATAAAGGGCGTGGTCGCTCTGCGCGACGAGGATCGGTTCACTCATGAGAAGAACCGCACAATCTCATGGAACCTGCGGAGAATCTGTTCGCCTAACGAGCGAGGATGGCCTGCTTCTTCGTCCAGGAATGCGTGCCGCCGCAATGCTGGCAGGGAACATCCTTGGGCTTGAGCTTCGCGTCCTCGAAGAGATCTTCATCGACTGTGAGCCCGGTCACGTTGAGTTTCTTTGTTACCGGACATCTCACCAGAATTCGCTTAATCACGGCGCGAATATGCCACAGAACGGCTGCTCCTGCGCGGGAAAATTTCGCGACTGGTTAGGGCGCAGGTTTACTTCGGCGCGACCGCGAAAACGCGCGCGGGAAATCCCGAGCCACCTTTCGGCTTCGGGAACGTCGCAAAGACGATCGCGCCGGCTTCCGGCACCTGGTCGAGATGCGTGAGCAGTTCGATCTGGTAGTGATCATGCGTCAGCACATAAGTCTCGAGCGTGTAGTCATCTTTCGTCGTCGCGAGTCCCGGATCGGTGTCGGTCGTTTCGTGGCCGTTCGCGGTCGCGCCGCGTTCTTCGTAGAGAACCCGCAATGCCGGCAGACTCCAGCCCGGGTAATGGGCCACTCCTTTAGCGTCCTTGTTTTCCATCGCCGCGGCATTGGGCCAGCGCTTCGACCAATCAGTCCGGAGCGCGACAAAAGCGCCTTGCGGGATTCTTCCGTGATCCACTTCCCATTGCTTGATCCGCTCAACCGTGAGCGTGTAATCCGGGTTCTTCGCAACTGCTTCGTGCACGTCGAAAACCACCAGCGGCAGGATCATTTCCCGGAGCGCGATCTGATCCACGGTGCGTCCGCCTTTTGCGAAATGCGCCGGCGGGTCGACATGCGTGCCCCATTGCCCGACGTGCGTGTAAACCTGTGCGAAAAATCCGGTGCCCATCAGACCCGGCTTCTTCTCGAAATCGTAAATCGTCCGGATCTTCACATCCGGGAAACCCGGCCAATGCGGCATGCCCGGTGCAAATGCGTGCGTCAGATCGATCATGCGGTTCGTGACCAGTTGCTGTTGCAGCGGCCAGAGCGAAGGCGTTCCCGCGTGAGCCGAGCGCAGCAGGCAGAGCGCGCTCCCGCAAAGAACAACGAACCGGAAAATCGTGCGCATCGCGTTGTGTTAGTCGATTGCTCAAGAAGAGACCAACAAGTTCGAACAACTCTGGGCAACCTGTGAGCCGATCCGCTCTCCGTCGATTTGTCGGTGCTAGTCGTCGATGTTATCAACAGGCGCTGCTGACCGACTGGTCGAGAGAATCTCGACGCGTTCGCGAAGTTATTCGGAAGTAGAAGAAGAAGGATTCATTTGGGTTCCTCAAAGAATAATAATCAGAGATGTGAAGAACTTCTGCGCGAGCGAACTGATGCGCTCTTCCCTGCGGGAGGAATAATCCGCCCGAGCAGCCGTCTCAACTGCGCATGAAGGGCATCGCGCGCGACTGGGCAACATCCGCTGAAGGAGTCGACTGCGAAGCAACTGCACACATGCCGAGCCATCTCGTTCTCCCGTCGCCTGCCGGCACCGAGCAGAGTGCGACTCTCGAAACCGAGGCGATCATTCCGGCCCAGGATTGTTCCGAGAGTCTCTTCGAGCAGGTTGCGTGGATTTATGTTTTCTGTCGCGAGAATCTGTTTCGCGATGATACCGATTTGATCTGCCGGGCGCTCTGGCCGGGCGCTGCCCCCGCAGCCGGCACGGAGTTGGTGGAGCTCGGCTGTGGCCCGGGATTTTACTCCTGCCGTTTCGCGAGACGATTTCCACAGCTGTCGGTTGTAGGCGTTGATCGATCCGCGCAACAACTGGCCTGGGCGCGGCGCCGGGCGCGCCGCGCTGGTTTGGAAAACTGCCGCTTCGATCGCGGCAACGTGCTCGACGTTCCGTGTGCCGATGCGTGCTTCGACGTCCTCATCGCCTCGCGGCTTTTCACCGTTCTCCCGGAGCGGGAAGAAGCGATCGCGGAAATGCATCGCGTTCTGAAGCCGGGCGGACGTTGTTTCGTGGCCGAGCCGCGTCGGGCGTTTCGCGCGTCCGTGCCGCTCCTCGCGATGTGGACGCTCGCGCGGGTGACTCATTCCCGGAACGGCTACCGCGAACCACGCAAGGCGGTCACGTTGCTCGCCGATGAATTCCGCCAGCTGGTTGCGACGCAACCGTGGCGGGAAGTGAAGTGCTGGCAGGACAATCGCTACCAATACGCGCTCTGCGAAAAGGCATGAGCGTCGTGCACCGCGTCCTCTCGCCTAACGAATCCGAGTCCACCGCCGCGGGCCGTTGCGCGCTCGCGATCATGACCAAAGTGCCGCGTGCCGGCCACGTAAAAACTCGCCTCACGCCGCCGCTCACGCCGGCGGAATCGGCGGCGCTAAATATTTGTTTTTTGCGCGACACCGCGGCGGCGATCGCTGGAGCCGGCGAGAAGGGCCAGGGCATTGGCTGCTACACGCCGGTTGGTGAAGAAGCGGCGTATTGCGACATTTTGCCGGCAAGTTTCCAACTCATTGCGCAACACGACGGGAGTTTTGGTGAACGCCTGATCGGCGCGGTCGAAGACCTGTTGTCGGTCGGTTTCTCAGCCGTTTGCCTGATCGATTCCGACAGTCCGACGGTCCCGGCGAGCGCGTTTGCCGAAGCGGTTAATTTCCTCCTCCAGCCTAACGACCGCGCGGTCCTCGGCCCGTCCGAAGACGGCGGCTATTATCTGATCGGGATGAAGCAACTGCATCGCAACCTGTTCGAGCGGATCGACTGGAGCACCGAGCGCGTGTGCGAACAAACACAGGAACGCGCGCGGGAAGCGAATCTGGACCTGCACCTACTGCCCCCGTTTTACGACGTCGACGATGGCGCGACGCTGCACCGGCTTTGCGACGAGTTGTTAGAGTCCCGGAAGTCGGGCTTTCAGCCTGACTCGGCCGACGGTCTTCTAGCCCGTCGTCTCCACACTGCAGAATTCCTCCGGCATTTCCCCGACCGCGAGCGCCTCCTCTTTTCATGAAACGCGCCCTCGTCACCGGCGGCGCCGGACTAATCGGTTCAACCCTCGCCGACCTGCTGCGAGATGAAGGCTGGAACGTGCGCGTGCTCGATAACCTCGAGCCGCAAACTCATCGCCACGGCCGTCCCGCCTGGGTGGCTGACGGGAGCGATTTCGTGGAAGGCGACGTCCGCGATCGCGCGACGATGACTTCCGCGCTCCAGGATATCGACGTGGTTTTTCACGAGGCGGCCTACGGCGGTTACATGCCCGAGATCGCGAAATACGTGCACGTGAATTCCTTTGGCACGGCGCAAATGCTCGAGATCATTCGCGAGGAAAAACTGCCGATCAAGAAGATCGTCGTCGCAAGTTCGCAGGCGGTTTACAGCGAAGGTGCGGCGACTTGTTCGGAGCACGGTTTGGTCTTTCCGCCGGTCCGCCCGGTCGAGCAATTACAACGCGGCGACTGGCAGGTGCATTGCCCGCTTTGCGGCGCCCTCACGACAAGCGCACCGACTCCGGAAAACGCGCCCATCGGCGGCGAAACCGTTTACGGCCTAACGAAAGTCGATCAGGAAAAGCTCGTCCTGTTGTGGGGAAAACAGGTCGGCATTCCGACGGTCGCGCTCCGCTATTCGTGCACCTACGGCCCGCGCCAATCGATCTTCAATCCCTACACCGGCGTGATCGCGATCTTCTGCACGCGGCTCCTGAACGATCTCCCGCCGGTCCTCTACGAAGATGGCGAACAGACCCGCGATTTTTCCTTCGTCGAAGACATCGCGCGCGCCAACCTGCTCGCCGCGGAGACCGATGCGCTCGACGGCCTGGCGGTGAATGTCGGCAGCGGTCGCGGCGTGCCGATTCGCGAAGTCGC
This sequence comes from Chthoniobacterales bacterium, assembly GCA_039936335.1. GTDB lineage: Bacteria > Verrucomicrobiota > Verrucomicrobiia > Chthoniobacterales > UBA10450 > Palsa-1392. The sequence goes on along the minus strand of JBDTIQ010000047.1, from coordinate 1,975 downwards.
CGAACAAATTTCCGACGCACTCGATATCCAGATCGCGCCGGAAACGAACGGTGAGTTTCGTCCGGGAGAAATGCGTCACCTGACGAGCGGAACGGAGCGGGCGCGCGCGGCCGGTTACGCGCCGCAGGTCGATCTCGCGACCGGCATCGGGCGTTACCTTGATTGGATCCGTGGCCAGGGAAACGTGCGCGATTACTTCAGCGAAGCCGCCGATATCCTGCGCAGCAAAGGCATAGTCCATCGCGTGCTGGAAGGCTGTCCGCCGAGTCAGTCAGGATGACTGACATCCGTTAACATTCGCGCTGCCTTTAGAACCTTTTCAGAAATCTCTGCGCCCTCTGCGCTCTCTGCGGTTAATAGTCAGCAGAGATGAAAACTGCGATCGCGAGCCCCGATTTCAGTGAGCTCGTGGTCGATCATGCGCGGAAGGATTTCCCACTTCTCGACGCCGACGCGAGCGTCGCCGATGCGCTGGAGCGAATCCGCCGCGAAGGCGTGGGTGAGCGTGTGATTTACTTTTTCGCGATCGATCGCGAGGAGCGGCTCGTCGGTGTGTTGCCGACGCGGCGCCTGTTGACCGCGCCGCTCGAGACGCCGCTGCACGAGATCATGGTCCGCCGCGTCGTCACGATTCCGGCGACTGCGACCGTGCTCGAGGCGTGCGAATTTTTCGTGCTCTACAAGTTCTTCGCTTTCCCGGTCGTCGATGAAAAAAAGCGCGTCGTCGGCGTGGTCGATGTCGGTCTGTTCGCGGAAGAAATGCTCGAGGAAGGCCCGAAGTTTGGCTCGCCGGACGACGCCATTTTCGAGACGCTCGGCTTTCACCTCGCGGAGCTCCGCGACGCTTCACCGTGGCGCGCGTTTCGTTTTCGTTTCCCGTGGTTACTCGCGACGGTGACGGCGGGGACGGCGTGCGCGCTCCTTGCCGGCGCGTTCGCGGCCACGCTCGCGCAGAGTCTTGTCCTCGCGTTTTTCCTCACTCTCGTCCTCGGCTTGAACGAAAGCGTGAGCATGCAGTCGATGACGGTGACGATTCAGGCGTTGCGCGCGGCCCGCCCGACGCGCCGCTGGTTCTTCGAAAACCTGCGCCGCGAAGGGGCGACCGCGCTGCTCCTCGGGCTCGCCTGCGGGCTGCTCGTCGCCGCGATCGTCTGGACGTGGCAGCGTGACGCCGCCGCCGCCATCGTGATCGGGAGCAGCCTGCTCATGTCGCTTCTGACCTCGAGTTTGCTCGGCTTCGGCGTGCCGGCGTTGCTCCATCGTCTCAAGCTCGACCCGAAGATCGCGGCCGGACCAGTCGCGCTCGCGTTCACCGATTTCTTTACGCTCATCGTTTACTTTTCGATCGCATGGCTGGTGCTCTGATTTCCGTCGTCATCCCGGCGTTGAATGAGGAGGAACCGATCGCGGAGGTGGTGCGCGCCTGCGCCGCGACCGGTTTGCCTAACGAGATCATCGTGGTCGATAACGAGAGCACCGATCGCACGGCGGAACGCGCGCGCGCGGCTGGCGCGCGAGTCGTGAATGCGCCGCGCGGCTATGGGCGCGCTTGCGCGGCAGGTGTTGCCGCGGTCGCGCCGGAGACGGAGATCATCGTCTTTCTCGATGGCGACGGGAGCGATTGCCCGGAGTTCATGGAGCGACTCGTTAGGCCGATCGCGGAGGACACTTATGATTTCGTAATCGGCTCGCGCACCCGCGGTCGGCGCGAGCCGGGGAGCATGAATTTCCAGCAGGTTTTCGCCGGACGCATGGCGGGCGTTTTGCTGAGGCTGATCTACGGCGTGCGCTACACCGACATGTGCCCGTTTCGCGCGATTCGGCGCGACGCCCTCGCGCGGCTCGGGATGCGCGAGGAAACCTACGGTTGGAATCTCGAAATGCAGATGCGCGCCGCGCGGGTCGGGTTGCGGATTCTCGAATTGCCGGTCGATCATCGTTGCCGCACCGGGGGCGAATCGAAGGTCTCCGGAAG
>JBDTIQ010000046.1:0-7322 GCA_039936335.1 Chthoniobacterales bacterium | reverse complement strand
CTTAAGTTTGCCGAGGAGAAATGGCAAATCGCATGCGCGTAGGGCGCTCAGCATGCGCGCGGGAGTTATCTCGGCTGTTTAAGAGCTGCGCAGGCGACTTGTCATCCCGAGCCGCCGGAGGACGGCGTGGGATCTCTCACTGCAATCCGGGGCTCTGGTTGGTGAAGGCGCAGATTGCATCGGAGAGGTCCCTCTCCGCGCTCCGCCAGCTCGGGATGACAGGAACACGCGCGGCGCCGTGGCGAGTTGCACGCAATTGCCCGCAGTCAGCCGCGGCGCCGCTTACCTCTGAGCGCTTCGCTCGGGATGACGATTGCCGAACAGGCCGCTTAAATTAAGCTGCGCAGAATGAATGATGCGCCCTCTTCGCTGCCGCCCAGCGTTGCGCCGGCTGTTGCTGTGCCGCGCAGTTATTCGCCGGTGGTCTGGCTGAATCTCTTCTGCCTCGACGCGCCGCTCGTCGCGCTCGCCTGGCAATGTATCTTCGCGCGCAGCTTCGGCGCGCACCTCACCTGGCCGCTTCGCGTGCTTCTATTCCTGACAGCTTGGCTGATTTACCTGGGCGATCGATTTGCCGATTCCATCCGGTTGCCGGCGGGGAGTCCGCGTTCGGAACGTCACCAATTTTCTCAGGATCACATGGTCGGCTGGTGGATCGCGATCGTGATCATCTTCGTGGTCGACGCGGCGCTCGCGTTGCGTTCGCTCGATCTCCAGATGTTTTTCCTCGGAGGAACCCTGGCGGTCGTTTGCGCGGTCTATCTTTTTCTGAACCACTTGTTAGGCGGCCGCTGGCGTCCGATCCCGATGAAAGAAAAAGCGGTCGGCGTGCTCTTCGCCGCCGGCACCACGCTCGCGGTCGTCGGAGTGCTGCCTGGCCTGACGATTTCGTTCGCATTTGCCGTCGTCCTTTTCGCCATGCTCTGCACGCTCAATTGCCTCTGCATCGCCTCGTGGGAACGGGAACTCGATGCCGCGCAGGGGAAAACTTCGCTTCTCACCGGCTGGCCTTCGGTCGCGCGCGTGCTCAAGCCGTTTGGGCTTTTTATCGTGGCGGTTTCGCTCGTGCTCGCGGTCGTCTGGCGATTCGCGGCGCCGCTTTGGATCTGTCTCGCGGCGAGCGCACTGCTGCTCATGTGGCTCCTCGGCGCCGCCCATTTGCGCCGTGATAGCCGAACCGCGCTGGCCGATCTCGTGCTGCTCACGCCGCTGCTCGTGCTGCTCTTTTCTTTCCGGTGAGTTTCGATCGGGTCGCGCCGTTTTATCGGCGCATGGAAACGCTCGTCTTCGGGCGCCAACTGCAGGCGGCGCGGACAGCGTTCGTTAGGCAACCGGCCAAGCCGCGGCGCGCGCTCGTGGTTGGCGACGGCGACGGCAGATTTCTCCAGGAGTTGCGCAACGCGCAGCCGGAGTTGCAGATCGAGTGCCTCGACGCGAGCGCGCGGATGCTCGAACTGGCGCGCCAGCGGGTCGGCGATAGTTATGTGCAATATCTGCACGCCGACATTCGCGCGGCGGCTTTTCCACCGGTGCGCTACGACCTCATCGTCACGCACTTTTTTCTCGATTGCTTCGCGGAGGGAACGCTCCGGCAGATGGTGGAAAAATTAAGTGCCGCCGCGACCGACGACGCCATTTGGCTGATCGCGGATTTCCACGAACCGCCGCGCGGTTGGCGCCGCTGGTGGGGACGATTCCTGATCGCGACGATGTATCGCTTCTTCCGCGTGGTTGCTGGAGTCGAGGCGAGCCGGCTGGTCGATTACGCGCCGCTGCTCGAGGCCGGAGGATTTTGCCTAACGAGTGAAGTGGTGCTCGCGCACGGTCTCCTGCTGTCGCAATCCTGGCGCCGCGACGCGGAATCCTAAACGCTCCCCGCACTTGTCATCCTGAGCCGGCGGAGCGCGGCGAAGGACCTCACAAGCGTTGCTCGATCGCAGCTTTCACGAGGCGGAGTCGAAGAACGCTTGCGAGGTCCTTCGCTACGCTCAGGATGACAAGGATTTTTAGAGCTTCACTTCACGCAAATGCCTAACGAGCCGGTCCAGTCGCAGCTTTAGCAGCATCAGGAGCTACTTGCTCGCTCGGTGTCACACTCGTTTGGTTTTCAACGCCAGGATCGTTCGCCGAACCACCGACGTAGATCGTCACCTTCGTCCCGACCGTGACGAGATCTTTGATCCGGACCGCGTCCCAGTTTGCCATCCGGATGCAGCCGTGACTTCCCGCGCGGCCGATCGTTTCCGGATTGTTCGTGCCGTGAATGCCGATGCCCGGTTTGTTCAAACCCATCCATAAGATGCCGACCGGGTTATTCGGGCCCGGCGGGATGTTGTAGAAATTGCTCGTGCGCACGCCGTGCATGAGCATGCCTTCATCGTGGCGAAACCAGGGCAGGACAGCGATGCCAAGAATTTTCCAGATACCCTGCGGCGCCGGCAGCGTTTTCGAGCCGGGGGTGATCGGAAACTCCGCGACCAGTTTGTCGCCCTCGCGCACCTCCAGGAAATTCTCTCGGATATCGATGAAGATTTGGCGCGCCGCGAGCGCGGGGTTCCGCGGGATGAAATGCTCCGAGAGCTTCTCGACCTCGAACGGCTGGACGTTAGGCACCTTGACTGCGTCGCCCACCTTCAGTTGCTCGAGGTCCATTCCGGGATTCAGCTTTCGCAGGAAATCCTCGGACGCGTGGAAGCGTTCCGCGACGAACTCGAGGTGCGAACCATAAAGCATCGCCTTGAGTTTGGCCTGCTGTGAAGGCTTCGACGCGACCGCCCCGACGAACTTCTCATCCTCCGGTCGAATCGTGTAACTCGTGTAAGCCTCGGGCACTTGCGCGAGCAGTTGCGCATCGACCGCGCCGCCCGGCTCCATCCCGTGCGCCTTCTTGTAAGCGACGAGCGCTTTGCCGAAAAACTCGCCTATTTTGCCGTCGATTTTTCCCGGACCGAACTCGTTGTTATCGAGGAAAATCTGGAGCCGCACGCTCGTCTCCTCGTCGTAAACCGGGAGCGCCACGAGCTGGCGCGGTGGAAGCCTTGGCGTGGGAACGGGAGTCGGTTTCGGAGGGGCCACGGGTCGCGGAACAACTGTTGGAAGCGGCGTTGGCGAGGGCCGCCGGCGGAACCAACCTTGCGCCTGTGCCGGAGTCACGGCGAAGACCGCGAGCAAAAGAAAAACACCAAATTTCATGAGCCGAAGCTATCGACCTCTCGAACGCCGGACGCAAACCGCCTAACGATCGTCTTCGGAAAGAGCCGCTCAGGCTCCGCTCGTTTTCACCCAACAGCGCAGCACTTCCGCCACGCTCCACGCCTGCGCGATACAACCGCGCGGGGCGTGTGGCGCCTCCGCGTCGAAGACTTCGCTGACCGTGCCGAGGCCGGCTTCGCCGAGGTGTGCCGGAAAAGCATCGAGGAAGCTGCGCGCACTCTTTTGTTCGTGAGGGTGAATTTTCATCCAGGCGTCGATGAAAGGTCCGATCAACCAGGCCCAGACCGTGCCTTGGTGATAGGCCGCGTCGCGCGTTTTCAGGTCGCCGTGGTAGTTCTTTTTGTAATCTGGGTCACCTGGCGCAAGAGAGCGCAAGCCGACCGGCGTGAGCAGTTCGTGTTCGACGACGCCGAGCACGCTTTCCCAGCGATTCTGCTCGAGCACGGGATGATCGAGCGAGATGGCAAAAACCTGATTCGGCCGGATCGAAGAGTCGCGGGCGATCTCCGGTCCATCGATCACGTCGTAGAGATATCCGCCGTCGTCGCACCAGAACTTCTCGTTAAAAGATCGCCGGGTTTGCGCGGCGTGTTTGCGATAACCGTCGGCGGCCGCGCCGTCGCCGGTGTCGCGCAACCAGCCGGCGAGCAACTCGAGCGCGTTAAACCAAAGGGCATTGATCTCGACGGCTTTCCCGCGGCGCGGCGTGACGACCCAGTCGCCCATCTTCGCGTCCATCCAAGTGAGCTGATAACCTTCCTCGCCCTGCACCAGGAGCCCGTCTTCCGGATCGACGTGGATGTTGAACTTCGTGCCCGTGAGGTGTTGATCCGCGATGCCACTTAATTTCGGCAGGAGCAGCTCGATCGTCGTCCAATCGCCGGAAGCCTGAAGATAACGGCCGAGCGCATGGAAAAACCAAAGCGTCGCGTCCGCGGTGTGATAGAGCCCTTCGGTTTTCCCATCGGGAAACATGTTCGGGATCAAACCATCGCGCACGTAATGCGCGAAGGTCCGCAGGATGTAGCCCGCTTCGAGCGTGCGGCCGGTCGTGATCGTTAGGCCTTCCAGACTGATCATCGTGTCGCGGCCCCAATCGGTGAACCAGTGATAGCCCGCGATGATCGTCCGCACCTCGTCGCCCGAAGCGTGCGCGCGCGCTTCTTCCTCGACGCGGCCGGCTGGATTAATGACGAATTGATCGGCCGCGAAAACAAGCTCCGCTGCCACGCCGGTGCGCGCTTCGGGAACGGCTTTATCGAGTAGTTGCCGCCGTCGATCGCGCTCCGCCGCGCGGGCCGTGGAGGGCGAAAGCACGTCGATGATGTCCCAGTTTTCGGTCGAACCGATCAGCGTTGCTTCCTGCTGTTCGCCGAGATCGACGAGGAAATATCCGGGACTCCAGAGCTCGCCTTCGTAGTCGTAACCGCGATCGAGTTCCGTCCGATAAATCACCTGGTGAATCCGGCGCGAATCGAAGGTGAACGACGAGCAGCAACCGGGAAGTTCCATCCGCAACGGCGGCAGCGCGGTGTCCGGATCTGTGATTTCATAGCGGCCTTCCAACGCGCGCACTTCGTAGGATTCCTGCGGCAGTTGATCGACCGGATCTTCGTAGTGTCGGAAATTAAAAGCCGGCCGCAGCTCGAGCCGCGGGCGCGGTCCCGCGCCGCTCATCCGATAGCTCACGTGCACCGTGTTTTGCCGATGGAGCATGATGACCCGCTTTTCCAAAACGAGATCGCGCACTTGGAAACGCCAGACCGGCAGCCCGAAATCGAGCTCAAATTGCTGCAAGTGATCTGCGCTGTGCAGGTCGAGTGCGCCGTTCGCGCGCTCCTCCGAGCCTAACGAGACGATCTCGCCGTCATCGAAAGCGAGCCGCTCAGAAATATGACTCCACAAAACCATGCGCCCGAACGGCGCGGGCAGCGCCGCGATCAGGAGCCCGTGATAACGCCGGGTGACCGCGCCCGAGACGGTGCCGGACGCGAAGCCACCGAGGCCATTGGTCACGAGCCATTCGCGGCCCAGGAGAATTTCGTGGGATTGTTCGCCGTTCCAAGGCATCACGCGCGGTTCGGGCAGTGGGGAAGGATGTCTCATTCTTTCGTCTCTAGCAGACGCGCGCCCGGCTGCAACGCGACGGCGGCTTCGGCGGGAATGAACCAGCCGGTTTCAGTCTCGAGCGGCACTGTGCCGGGGCCGCCATACTCCGGCGCTTCACTCGACCAGAGCGTTTCCCACGCTTGCGCATCGCTCACCGGCGCGAGGAGCGGCTCAGGTACGACTTCGAGCGCCAGGGCGGGACCGAGATTGACCACGAGGAGCCGGTCGTTTTCGCCTAACGAATCGAAATACCGGAGCACAAAACAACGCTCGCCCAGAACCGCGCCGTCGACCTGCCCGCGTTCCTGGCGCGAGAAAATCGGATCGTCGCGCCGCAGTTCGATCAGGCTGTGATGCAACGCGGAGAGCTGTGGAAACTTCTCGCGTTCGCTCCAGTCGAGCTTGCTCCGCTCGAAGGTGTCCTGTGCGCCTGGATCGGCCAGTTGGGTCTGCGCTGCGGGCGTCGCGAGCTCCGGGAATTGCTCGAGAAAATGCCTGCGGCCCGCGCGGATTTTTCCACGCAGCTCGCCGTCGAGATCCGCGAAATAAAGGAACGGCGTAGTCGCGCCAAATTCCTGGCCTTGGAAAAGCATCGGTGTCCAGGGCGCGAGGAGCAGGAGCGCGGTCAGTGCGCGATAGCGTCCCGGCGAAGTCGTTAGGCGCACGCGCTCGCCGGTGCCGGAATTTGCCACTTGGTCGTGATTTTCGAGAAACCCGACAAACGCCGCTGGCCCGACTCCACGCGCGGAATGGCCGCGCCGCTTTTGCTGCCAGCGATAATGCTGGCCCTGATAGAGGTAGCCATGTTTCACCGCGGAGACGAACTCCTGCGGCGCGCCGCGGTAGTCGGTGTAGTAGGCGTGCGTCCGGCCAGTCAGCGCGACGAGTGCGGTGTGATGCAGATCGTCATTCCAGAGCGCGTCGAGGCCGTAGCCGCCGGCGTCGCGCGACCGCACGATGCGCGGTTCCTGCGGCTCGTTTTCCGCGAGCAGGAGGATCTTGCGCTTTCCGGCGGCGGCGCGCGCGGCTTCGCTTAGTTCCGCGAGGATGTGCTTTTCCGAGCGATCGAAAATGCTCTGCGTGGCGTCGAAACGAAAACCATCGAAGTGAAATTCCTCGATCCAATAGCGTACGTTGCTCAGGAAAAATTCGCGCACCGGCTCCGAATGGGGGCCGTCGAAATTAAGTGCCTCACCCCATTCCGTCTGGTAGCGATCGCTGAAGTAGTCGTCGGAGAAAACGCGCAGGTAATTTCCTTCCGGTCCGAAGTGATTATAAACCACGTCGAGAATCACCCCGATGCCTGACGAATGCGCGGCGTCGATGAAACGCCGCAGGTCATCCGGCTTTCCATAAAGCCGGCAGGGCGCAAAAAGATCGACGCCGTCGTAGCCCCAGCCGAACTCGCCCGCGAACTCCGCGATCGGCATCATTTCGATCACGCTGATCCCGGTCTCCTTCAACTCCGGCAACTTTTTCGCGGCCGCCGCCCAGGTTCCTGCCGGCGTGAAGGTGCCGACGTGCAGCTCGTAAATGATCTGGCCGCGCAACTTCAGGCCCCGCCAATCGTCGTCGCTCCAGCGGAAGGTGCGCGGGTCGATTACCTGCGAGGAACGATGCGGACCGCCCGGCTGCGCGCGCGAAGCGGGGTCGGGATGCAGGTGTTCGTTGCCAGCGATCCGGAACCGGTAAAAAGCTCCGGCGCCGGCCGCGACGGTGCCGGAGAAGTAGCCATTCCCTTCGGCCGTAAGGGGATGAAAAGTGCGCTCCGCGTCCGGCTCGACCGACGCTTCGAGCGCGACTTCGATTCGCTCTGCTTTCGGAGCCCAAACCCGGAAATCGGTCTGCTCCGGCGCGCTCACCTCGGCGCCGATCGGAAGTCGTCGCGCCGTTGTTTTCGCCATGCAACCGAATCGCCGACGGCGGCGAAGATGGTTGCCGTCCGCGCGGCGCGGAATCTTTTTTCCGGGTAGCGCGCGCGTCTCGCGTGCTGGTCGCGG
>JBDTIQ010000045.1:0-4087 GCA_039936335.1 Chthoniobacterales bacterium | reverse complement strand
AATCTTCAGCACGAGCGCGAAGAGCGGGATACAACAGAGCACCATCGGCGCGATATTTTGGATCAGCGCTTTCATGAAAAGATCGCCGCGATCGCCGGTCGGCCCGAGCTTCTCCTTGGCGCGCCCTTCGACCCATTTCACGAATGGCGGGACATTCGCAGTCTTATCCAGATCCTCGAACATGACTTGCGGCGCTGGCGACGGCGCAGCCTCTGGCGAGGGCTCGGCGAGCAAGGACGGCGGTGAATTTTTAAGCGTTGGAACCCGGTGCGCCTCGCTCGGTTGACCGGAAAAGCCGAAATCAAACATGGGCGCCTGTGTCGGCGTCGCGGCAGTGACATCTTCGGCCGGAGCGAGCGTAGGGTTGACTCCATGACGGTCATCGTGCGTGCGGAAATGGCTCCCGCGCGCGAGGAAATTGATCACGAGAAAAAAAATCACGCTCGCGATCAGGTAAACGCGCAGCGGATGGACGTGGCGGGCACGCTTGCCTTCGATGAATTCATTCGTTAGGCGCCACGGTTTGATCAGGAGTAATCCGAAGGACTGGAAGAAGCGCGCGTCCAAGTTAAAGAACGCATCGGCCGCGTCGGCAAAAAGCGAGGCTAACGAACGCCGGTAATCGATCGCCTCTTGGCCGCATTGCGCGCAGTAGGGACCGACAAGTTTCGCCCCGCAATTCTCACAATGGATAAGAGGCGGGCGTGGCTTTTTCTTGCGGCGCCACCAGCGCGGCGGCAGCGGCCGACCGAGCTCAGCGGTGAGCGCGTCGCCCACGATCAGCGGCGTGATTTCATCCGACATTCGGCCACAGAGTATGCGACTGGGGAGACCGAAGTCCATCGCTCAGGAGCTCCGCTCCTGCTACTTCCCAAGGCAGGATCTTTCGTGCGGCGCGCCGTCGTCTGCGGCGTCTTTATTGATCGCGGAAAAGGAAAAGCGCGACCGTCCCCACCACGCCGATCACCCCCATCGCGATCGTGTTCTCGATGAAATACGGATAGGCCATGAGCGCAATGCCGATGAGGACCGGTTTGAGCAGGCTCATGCGCTTGCCGTAGACGAAGCCGATGAAGCCGATACTGCTGAAGATCGTCCCGACGATGATATTTCCCATCGAGAAAGCGGGCATCGCGAAATCAGGCATGCCTCGGTAGAAAGCTACATCCGGGCCAGCGCGGCGGCATTTCGGAAAGTTAAGGTTGACCGGGGCGCGAGCGCGGTGCCACGATGCGCGCGCTTTATCATCGCAGCGTAACAACTGGAGAATCTTTCGTGACCAATCTTTTTCGAACCAAAAGTCCTGAACTACTGATCCGCGAGTCGGAAGCGCCCGACCGCAAAATGAAGCGCTCGCTCACGGCTTTCGATCTCACTTGTCTCGGCATTGGCGCAATCATCGGCGCGGGCATCTTCGCCTTGGCGGGGACAGCGGCGGCGGGGGAGGCCGCGCGGGTCGGCGATTCGGTTCTCAAGACGCCGGTGATTAATTTTATCGAGTCGTTTGTCCGGCATACTGATCTTGTCTTTGGCCGGCCGGCGGCGGGTCCGGCGGTGGCGCTCTCTTTTGTGGTCGCGGCGATCGCCTGCGCATTTGCCGCGCTCTGCTACAGCGAGCTGGCCTCCATGATCCCAGTCTCCGGCTCAGCTTACACTTATTCCTACGCCACACTCGGTGAGATCGTCGCCTGGATCATCGGCTGGGATCTGATCCTCGAATACGCCGTCGGGAACATGGCGGTAGCGAAGGGTTGGTCGGACTACTTCGTGAAGTTTCTCTACAGCGCGAGTCACGGCGCGATCACTTTCCCGCTCTGGCTCATCACCGATCCGACTACCGCCGCGACCAAAATCTCGCAAGGTGGCGAGACGACTCAGTATTACTCTTCCATCGCGCTGCCGCACCTCTTCGGACATCCGTTCGCGCTCGATCTTCCTGCTTTCTGCATCGTCGCCGCCGTCACCGTGCTCCTCATCTACGGGATTCATGAGACGGCGAAAACCAATAGCATAATCGTGGTCCTCAAGGTTGCGGTCGTGGTTTTCGTGATCGCATTTGGCGCTTTTATGGTTCATCCGGTGAACTGGCATCCCTTCATGCCGAGCGGCTTTGGCGGAGTAATGAGCGGCGCGGCAATTGTCTTCTTTGCCTTTATTGGTTTCGATGCCGTCTCGACGACCGCTGAGGAAACGAAGAACCCGCAACGTGACCTCCCGATCGGGATGATCACCAGTCTCATCATCTGCACGGTCCTCTACGTGCTCATGGCCCTTATCCTCACCGGGATTAAAAAATACACGGTCTATCTCGGTGACTCGGCCGCTGTCGCGACCGCGTTCGCGAGCAAGCCGTGGGCGCAGGCGCTCATCAGCGCGGGTGCTCTCGCCGGACTCACCTCGGTCCTGATCGTCTTTCAGCTCGGCCAGCCGCGCATCCTCATGGCGATGGCGCGTGATGGGCTTCTCCCGGCATTTTTCGCCCGCATTCACTCGCGTTTTCGCACTCCTTACGTCACGACGATTTTAACCGGGATCGTGGTCGGCGGTGTCGCGCTTTTCGTCGACATCGGTTCGCTAGCCGATCTGACAAATATCGGCACGCTCTTCGCCTTCGCCCTCGTCTGTTCGGGCGTCATTGTCCTGCGGCGGAAAGATCCGGATCGTGTCCGCCCTTTCCGGGTTCCGTTCGTGCCACTTTTCCCGATCCTCGGCGTCCTCTTTTGTTTCGCCCTCATGCTTAGCCTGCCGATTGAAACGTGGGTGCGGTTCTTCATCTGGCTGGCCATCGGGCTGACGATTTACTTCCTCTACAGCATCCGGCACAGCCGCCTGCGGCAGGGGATCGATACGGGCGAGACTGAAAATCAGTTCCCGCCGATCGGGCCTTAGTCTTAGCTAAGGAATCCTTGCGGACCTGCCTCGGGGCTGCTGAGTCCGCGCTTAGTTCAGCGGCAGCCAGATGAAACGAGGGAGATAGATATCGGCGTTGGTGAAATGTTCGAAGAAGTCGAACGTGTTCACGTTGTAGCTGATAAGGAGTTCGTCCTGAGTCGAGAGGTGCGGGTGCGCCTTGGCGTTATAAGTGCAGACGTTAGGCGAGATACTAGTCTCCGAGGTCGTATAATCATGGTGTAATCGCTCCAGGGACCGACCGGGCTTTTCGCATAACGGGCCGCCACTTTGTCGCTGAGGGCGTCGAGTTGGAAGACGAGAATATAGCGGCCGTCCGGGAGCGGTGAGGACGCTAGATTCCGAAGAAACCCGATCTGTCACGGGCACGCCCGCCGAGATCGAGTTGGACCATGCGCTTCCCGTCCAGAACTGATACCGGTCGAAGTTCGCGATTTGTTGCGGAAGCACTCGTGCGACGAGGAGCTTCTTTATGCCGTCGTTGCGAACACCGTAGACGTAAAGGTAGCCATCGGGCTCGGGTGCACCGGCAGTTTCTGTGGGCTCTAGAAGCTGTCCGAAAAGTCTTTCTATAACAGCGGACATAGTTACGGTTAGGTATGTTTATATCTGATGAGCAGTGGAGACTCTTCGGTCCGAGCTTAGAGATAGAAAGGCGGAGTCCATTCGGACGGCCGCGGGCGGATAGCCGGGAGGTTTTTGAAGCGCTCCTCTTCGTGCTCTACACCGGGATTCAATGGCGCTATCTCCCGCCCACTTTCCCGCCGAAGTCGACCGTGCACGACTATCTAAAGATTTGGAGTGAACGGATGGTCTTTCGCAAGTTGCTCGCTCAGATCGTGCGCCAGTTGGCCCAGACAGGCCGTTTGAACCTGGCGGAATGTCACGTGGATGCGACCTTTGTGCGGAGCCGGGGCGGCGGCGACGGGATCGGGTTGACCCGTTGGGGCAAAGGCTCCAAGACGCAATTAATCGTTGACGGCCAAGGGGTTCCGATGGCCCTCTCCCAGGCTCCGGCCGATCGCGGAGAGACTCAGATGGTGCAGCAGACCCTGGCTTTCGGAGCGGAAGAGTTCCACCCCGAACGCATGATCGGCGATAAGGCCTATGATAGCGACCCTCTGGATGAAGCCTTGGCTGACTTAGGCATCGAAATGATCGCCCCGCACCGCAAGAA
>JBDTIQ010000044.1:0-8547 GCA_039936335.1 Chthoniobacterales bacterium | reverse complement strand
GGCATCGTGGTGGTGCTGGATAACCGGATCGTCACTAAGACCTACGGCCGCGCTTTCCTCAAGGCGTTACCGGAGTGTCCAGTGAAGATTCTCTAAGCTACGAGGGCGTCGAAGGAGTGGGTCATTCCAAGCGGAGCGCAGCGCTGTCGAGGAAACCCGTGGAATGAGCGTCGGAGTCGAGCGCCACCGACGAAGGCGCTGAGGGAAGCATCGGAAGGCTGCGGGGTTCTGCTAGATCGGCTCCCGTGAAAACCTCTCTGGCTCGCACATCATCAAGCCTCGGCTGACCCTCACAAGAGCGCGTTTACGACTTCTCGCAGGCGGGGGACATCCCGCGTCGCGACGTTCCAGAGCACCTCGTCCATCAGTTCGTCGTATCCGTGAATCATCACATTGCGCATCGCGACGATCTGCCGCCACGGGATTGCCGAGTGCCCGGTGCGCCGGGCCTCGGGCAGACGCGTGGCCGCTTACCCGATCAACTCGACACAGCGTTCCAACGCGCGGCGTAACTCCCGATTCGTTTCGTTCCTAAATCTTCGAAAGCGCGGTCAGCCACCAGAGCCGCGACTTCATCTGCGAATTCGACGATTTGGCGGAGAGTCAGGGCCGGCTCACGCTTACTCATAGAGCGTCACCGCATCCCGGCTAACCCGTTCCCGGAGCAGAGGGTGGGACCGGGGAGGAGAAGTCCACCCGATGGCCGAGAATGGCGCCGAGATCCTCGGCGAAATCAAAGTAACGTAGACCCACCCCGTGGAGCGCTCCGGGAGCAAACTCCGCCCGCACGTCGATATCGCTTTGCTTCGGATCGAAATCCTCCCGCAGGACCGACCCGAAGAGCGCGAGAGAACGGACGCCCGTTCCTTGCAAAAACGGGCGATGCGTTGGTCGATCGCGATGGGCAATTGAGCCGTCGTTTTCATGGCGAACGAAGTTACCATTCGCTCCCGGCTTGGCCAACCGAATCGAGACCGGAGGGAGCGGGCAAACTCCGGTGGCCACCCTTCCAGCTACGCCTTAAGGAATGATCGTGAGGGTGAGATCGTTGCCGTCGCCGCCGTGGTAGCTGGCTTGGAAGTTGGTGCCGTTCACATTCACGATCGCGCCGTCTGGCAGGTTGCGGAAGGTGCCGTTGTTTGGTTGCGCGCTGTTGTTGCTGAGCAACATCAGGGTCAGGTCGCGTCTCAGAGTCCTGGGTCTGACCGTTCAGGTCCAAGGTCGCGCCGTTGATCGTGATGCAGTGGGCGATCACTTCGTCGGTCTGCGCTTTGTTTGCCTTGGCTCTGAAGGTGCAGGTGTAGGTCGCGTCGGAGTTGAAGGTGAGAGCGCCTTGGATGATGAGCGTCGGTTGTTTATTGTGCCAAGCGCGGGGGCCAGGAAGGCGCCTCTGCCGCTTCCAGTCCCGATGGTAGTGGCGCCGGCAATTGTCCCTTCTCCGCCGAGGGTGCCTCCGTTCACATTGACCGGTCCGGTCCCAGTGGCCGAACCGTTCTGGTTGGCCACCGGCAAAACCCCGGCGCTCACGGTCGTGCCGCCCGTGTAGCTGTTGGCTCGGCTGAGCGCGAGGCTTCCGCTGCCAGCTTTGCTCAGCGAACCGCCGGTCACGCCGCTGCTCCCGCCATCCTGGATGATTCCGGAAAAGAGGGTGCTCTGGTTGTTGCTTCCGATCGTGAGCGGGTTGGCGCAGAGGACGACCAGGCCGTCGCCGCTGAGCGAGCCGATGGTCACGCCGCTGGTCGTGTGCCCGCTGATGTCTAATTCGCTATTGCCCAAGAGCGAAATGCTGGCCGTGTTCCAATCTCCACTTGTTGGATTGGTTGCCCAAGTGACGCTCCCAGCGAAGGAGGGCCGCTGCGCGGCTAAAGACAGGAGCGTAATAGCCAGGACGAAAATCGATCTCTTTACGGGGAATTGCTTTTTCATGATGGCTTCGATGGTGCGCTCGCAAGCGTCACTCTATAGACAGAAAAACTCGAAACATCTTGAGCGCGCTTTGCCGGAGCGGGCCCCGATGAGATGCGCGCATTAGTTAAGGGGAACGTGTGCCTTTTACACCGTGGATGATGCCCGGGCCAGCCCGCGGCGAAGAAGACTTCCTCGTAGCTGCGGCGCGCGCGCCGCTGTGCCGGGCGACGCCTCAGCTGCCTCGCGGCCGCACCACGCGGCGGGGGCGTTGCGGATTACCTGCTGCGGCGAGGGGCGTGCCGCGACCGGCTCGCGCCAAAAACCTACGGTCGCGCTTTCCTCAAAGCACTCCCGGAGTGCCTGGTGAAAATCCTTTAGCGACTCCGCTTTTCACGCTACTCTCCTTCGCATGAAGCCTTTCTACCTCGGGCTTTTCCTCGCCAGCGGCGCCTTCGCTGCCGGGATCGTGCTCGACCGCTACGCGTTGCCTCCGCGGCCGGCGGTGAACTCGACGAAGCTGACTGAGAACGGTCCGGTCTTCTCACCGCCGCCTAACGTTCTCACCGACATTTCCCCACACTCCGCGCGCACCGGTCCGTCCGAGAGCGCGACGCCGGCCTCGGTTGATTCCGTGATCGCGGCGATCAAAAACGCACTCGCCATCTCTTCCAATCGTCACGGCTTCGCCGAGCTCAGTCGGTTGATCGACCGCCTCGATCCGAAAAATGTCCGACGCGTGCTCGACGCGGTGCAGGCGATGCCGAATCAGCGGCGCAAAATGCTCCTCGTCTCGATGCTTTTCTCGAAATGGGCCGAAGCCGATCCGCAGACCGCGCTCGGCTTCGCGCAGACCACCGGCACCGCTTCAGAACGCTCGATGATGATCACCGCGGCGGTGCGTTCATGGGCCGAGAAAGATCCGAACGCCGCGAAGGCATGGGTGCTGCAACTCGCGCCCGGCCAGGAACGCGAGCGTGCCCTCCAGGCGGTCGTGTCGTCGCTCTCAGAGAAAGATCCGCAAAGCGCGCTCGCGTTGCTGCAGTCGCTGCCGGCCAGTAATTCCGCGCGTAATCTGTATTGGCCGATTTTTTCGAATTGGGCAAACAGCGACCCGGTGGCAGCCGCGGCCCGTGCCGCGCAACTTCCGGCGGGCGGGCCGCACGATCAGGCCGTGCAAGTCGTCGCCGCGACCTGGGCTTCGCAGGACGCCGAAGCCGCCTTCGCCTGGGCGAGCGGGTTGACGGCCGGTCACGGTCGCGACGCGGCGATGCAAAACATTTTGTCGAACTGGGCGAACAGCGATCCGCAACGCGCTTCCACCGTGATCGCGCAACTCCCGCCAGGCGACGCCCGCGATCAGGCGGCTGCAAATGTGGCGCGGCGTTGGGCACAAAACGATCCGCAAGGCGCGCTCTCCTGGACCCAGACGCTGCCCGCCGGCGAAGGGCAAAAACGCGCGCTCGCGGGTGTGCTCAACAGTTGGGCCGAATCGGATCCGACCGCGGCCGGCAATTATGTCGCAGGGTTGCCGGCCGGCCCGCAGCAGGACGACGCCGCGAAAGCGATCGCGCAACAACTTGCAACGAGCGACGTGCAATCCGCCCTGACCTGGGCCGAGAAACTTCCCGACGGTCCCACCCGGCAGGATGCGCTGAACCCGATCATCTCCCGCTGGAGCGAGACCGACCCGAAAGCCGCGGCTGAATTTACTCTCAGTCACGTCAACGGGGACACGCAGCGCAGCTTGCTCGATACCGTTTCCCGCGAGTGGGCGCAAAGCGATCCGCAAGCCGCGCTCAGTTGGGCGCAGAGCCTGGGTGAAGCAGCGCGCAACGCGGTCATGCCGCAAATCATTTCCAGCATCGCCGAAAACGATCCACACGCCGCCGCGCAAATGGTGAGCCGTCTCTCCGGCGACGCGCAGGCCAGCGCCGCCAGCTCCATCGTCTCGCAATGGGTCGGGAGCGATCCCCAAGCTGCGAGCACGTGGGCGGCCTCTCTGCCAGAAGGCGCGACTCGCACGCAAGTCGTGCAGAGCCTGGTCAGCCGCTGGGCCAGCAGCGACGCGGACGCCGCCGCGAGCTGGCTTGCGCATCTCCCCGACAGCCCGTCGCGCGACGAAGCCGTGAGCGCTTTCGCCGATCACATTAAAACTTCGAGTCCGCAGGCTGCGGTGCAATGGGCTGCGACAATCGGCGACGAAGGAATGCGCGAAAGCCAGACCGAATCCGTCGCGCGCAGCTGGTTAAAAACCGATCCGCGCAGCGCCTCCGCCTGGATCGCTAACTCGACTTTGCCTAGCGACACCAAAGCGCGGCTCCTCGCGCCGAGCGGTTAACCATTTCACAGGGACCGGCACGCTGGGACGGCGCCGCCGAAATGTCTCCGAGTGCAAACGCGTTCCGCAGGGCGCGCGGGACGGCGTGAACGCCGGGGCTCGAACCCCCTCGGGCGACCTTTCAGAGCGCCGACACCGAATGGGTGTCATCCCGAGGCGGCGGAGCGCGGCGAGGAACCTCACAAGCGTCGCAGAAGCGCACCATGGAAATTCACCTCGGAGGGACGCTTGCGAGAATCCCTCGCCGCGCTTTCCGCCGGCTCGGGATGACAAAGCATTACGGACTCGAAACGCCTCAGGCAAAGTCTTCGCTAATTTCCCCCGCCCGCCGCTCCATTCGAGAATCGCGATCGATGATTTATGTTCTATTGAACATGAATTCTTCTTCGTCTATTTTCCCCTCATGAACAAGGAGCGGATCGTTGAAATCTCCCGACTCCTCGACATTTTCCACAAGTGGGGCGTCCACACACTCGGCGATCTCGCCGCCCTCGCACCCGATCAACTCGGCCTCCGCCTCGGCCCGAAAGCCGTCCGGCTCTGGGAACAAGCCGCCGGCAAATCGACCCGCCTGTTGCGACTCGTTAGGCCGCCGGAACTTTTCGAGGAGCAACTTGCGTTCGAGCACGAAGTCGAAACCGCGGAGCCGCTCTTCTTTGTCCTGCGGCGTTTTCTCGAGCAGCTCAGCCAGCGTCTCGACGCGCTTTATCTCGTCGCAAATCAGCTCACCCTCCGCCTCAGTTTCGCCGACAAAACCACTTACGAGCATCATTTCCAGATTCCGGACCCGACCCATTCGGTCGAGATTTTGCTCCGACTCCTCCAGGCGCATCTCGAAAACTTCCGCGCCGAACACCCGATCGTTGCCGTCGCGCTCATCGCTCTCCCGGCGCGTCCAGCCCGGCAGCAATTCGATCTGTTCGAGACGCCGCTACGCGATCCGGCTCGACTCCACGAGACGCTTACCCGGCTTACGGGATTGTTAGGCGCGGACCGCGTCGGCATGCCAGTCTTGGAAGATTCACATCGGCCGGATGCGTTTCATCTCGAGCCTTTTTCCTGGCAACTGCCGGATGCGCCTAACGAATCCGCCGAGCCGATGGTCGGGCCCGCGCTGCGTCGTTTTCGTCTGCCGCCGGCGCGCCGCCCGGAGGCCAAACCAATCGCGCGCCAAGGACCTTACCGAAGTTCCGGCGATTGGTGGGATCGGCAAAGCTGGGCGCGCACGGAATGGGATGTGCAATTGGCCGACGGCGCGCTCTGCCGCGTGCAGGAAAAGCCGACCGGTTGGGCTCTGGAGGGCTGCTATGATTAGTCATCGCGA
Source organism: Chthoniobacterales bacterium (assembly GCA_039936335.1). Taxonomy (GTDB): domain Bacteria; phylum Verrucomicrobiota; class Verrucomicrobiia; order Chthoniobacterales; family UBA10450; genus Palsa-1392. The sequence continues at coordinate 2,977 of JBDTIQ010000044.1, read as the reverse complement.
GCGAAGCGGAGCGCAGTCGAGGGATCCCGTCGCGCTTCCTGAAAGCAACACTGCTGGAATTAATTCCATTCGGAGTTTAACGGCAGTTCCACGAGATCCTTCGACTCCGCTTCGTTTGCTGCGCTCTCTGCGCTTCGCTCAGGATGACATACGTCGAACTCCACGCTTGTAGCGCCTTCAGCTTTCTCCGCGGCGCGAGCTTCCCCGAGCAACTGGCCGAGCGCGCCGCGGAGCTGGAATTACCCGCGGTCGCTTTGCTTGATCGTAACGGTGTTTACGGTGCGCAGCGTTTCTCCGTCGCCTGCCGCGAGCAAGGCGTGCGGCCGATCATCGGCTCCTGCCTAACGATGGCGGATGGCAGTCTGCTCCCGGTCTTGGTGGAAAATCGAACCGGCTACAAAAACCTTTGCGGTCTTCTGACGGAAGCCCATCTCCGCAGCGAGAAAGGAACGTGCGAAGTGCGTTGGGAAGAAGTCGCACAATTTCGCGAAGGTCTGATCGCGCTGCTTTGCCCGGGGAGCACAGGCCGCTGGCCTGTCGCGTCCGGCGGCTCGCCGGGCGCCCGAGCGCAGAGAGCGGATGGAAACGCTTTTCAGGAGCCACTCGTACGAACGACGTCAACGAAGGACTCCACCCCCTCCGTGCGCCAGAGTTTGCGGCGAGCCACCGCAAACAACAGGCCAGCGGCCTGCGCTCCCCAGACTCTCAAAAGTCACGCGAAAAGGTTGCTCGACCTCTTCGAACGCGATCGCCTTTATGTGGAACTCCAGCGCCATTTCGTGAGGGGCGAAGAACGCCTCAATCGCACGTTGATCGATCTCGCGGAGCATCATCGTCTCCCCCTTCTCGCGACCAACGGCGTGCAACACGCGACCGCCGCCGGCCGCGAGGCGCTTGATGTTTTCACCTGCATCCGCGTGTACACGCATCTCGATGCCGCTGGCACGCGCCTAACGAGGAACGCCGAGCGCCATCTCAAAAGCGGCGCGGAAATGGAGCAGCTTTTTCACGACCAGCCGGACGCCCTAACGAACACGTTGCGTCTTGCCGAGCGCCTCCAGTTTTCCCTCGAAAACATCGGCTACGACTTCCCTGATTACCCGGTGCCGGAGGGCCATTCCATGGACACATTCCTCCGCACGATCGTCCTCTTCGGCGCGCAACAGCGTTACGCCGCCATCTCGCGCAAAGTAAAACAGCAGCTCGACTTCGAGCTCGAACTCATCATCCGGCTCGGGTTTTCCGGCTACTTCCTGATCGTCTGGGATATCGTGAATTTCTGCCGCGAGAACGACATCATGGTCCAGGGGCGCGGGAGTGCGGCGAACAGCGCGGTCTGTTATTGCCTCGGGATCACACCGGTCGATCCGGTCAGCAGCAATCTCGTTTTCGAGCGTTTCCTGAGCGAAGGCCGCAAAGGCTGGCCCGACATCGACCTCGATCTCCCGAGCGGCGACCGGCGCGAGCGCGTCATCCAGGAAGTCTATCGGCGCTATGGGAAACATGGCGCGGCCATGACTGCGAACGTCATCACCTATCGCGGACGGAGCGCAGCGCGCGAGATCGGCAAGGCGCTCAACTTCGCGCCGAACATCCTCGACCGCTTTTCGCACCTCTTCGCGAATGGCGATTTCCCGCACACGCTCGATCTCCAGGCGCAGATCGAGCAGTCCGGTTTGCCGCGCGCACATCCGCGCATGCCCGCGTTCGTTAGGCTCTATCAGGCGATCTACGGACTCCCGCGGCATCTCGGGCAGCACTCCGGCGGGATGATTATCTGCCAGGGGAAATTGAGCTCAGTCGTTCCGCTCGAAAACGCCTCCATGCCCGGCCGCGTCGTCGCGCAATGGGACAAGGAGGATTGCGAAGATCTTGGGATCGTGAAGGTCGATTTGTTAGGCCTCGGCATGATGGCGGTGATGCAGGACACGTTCACGCTCTGTCGCGAACGCGCCCGCCCACTCGACCTCGCGCACCTGCCGAAGGACGACGCCGCCACTTTCGAGCTCATGCAAAAGGCGGACACGATCGGCGTGTTCCAGATCGAGAGCCGCGCGCAGATGGCCACGCTGCCGCGGATGAAACCGAAGGAATTTTACGACGTCGTGATCGAGGTCGCGATCATCCGTCCGGGGCCGATCCAGGGCGACATGGTGCATCCGTATCTCGCGCGTCGCGCGGGCAAGGAGCTGGTCACTTATTTCGACGAACGGTTAAAGCCGGTGCTCGCACGCACGTTAGGCGTCCCGCTTTTCCAGGAGCAAATGCTGAAGATCGCGATGATCATGGCCGATTTTTCCGGCGCGGAAGCGGAGGAATTACGCCGTGCGATCAGCTTTCATCGGTCACCCGAACGGATGGAAAAAGTGAGCCAAAAACTGCGCGCCGCGATGGAGCGCAAAGGCGTCGCGCCCGAGGTGATCGTGAAGATTATCCAGTCGATCAGCTCGTTTGCGCTCTATGGATTTCCCGAGTCGCACGCGATCAGTTTTGCGATTCTCGCTTACGGGAGCGCGTATCTGAAAGTCCATCGTCCGGCGGAGTTTTACGCCTGCCTGCTGAATAATCAGCCGATGGGTTTTTACGCCCCGGCGACGATCGTGAAAGACGCGCACCGGCATGGGATCCGGATGCGGCCGGTCTGCGCAGCGACTTCAGAATGGCGCTGCGTGGTGGAATCGGATGAGGTCGTCAGGCTGGGATTCTGTGTGGTCAATGGATTGCGCGAAGAACATGCGGCGGAGCTCGTTAGGCAACGTCCCTTCGCTTCGCTCGCCGATTTGAAAAAACGCGCCAGCCTAACGAAAGAGGAACTGCGCACGCTCGCCGAGCTCGGCGCCTTGAACTGCTTCGCGGAGCATCGGCGGGGGGCACTCTGGGAGGTGGAAGAGACGCTGCACGATGATCTGCTGGGGAGCGCACGCGCCTCGCGTGCTGTTTGCGGCGCCTCGCCGCAAACTTCTTTGGGGAGCCACCT
>JBDTIQ010000043.1:0-9241 GCA_039936335.1 Chthoniobacterales bacterium | reverse complement strand
GACAAGCGGCTCTACGACAAGTTTGGCGCGCATCTGCGCGAGATCGGCGGCGATCGTGGCGTTTACTTCGCCGTCTGGGCGCCGAACGCGGAGCGCGTCAGCGTGGTCGGCGATTTTAACGGCTGGGATGGCCGGGTAAACCCGATGCGCAAGTTGGTCGGGAGCGGCGTCTGGGAAATTTTCATTCCCGGTGTAGCGGAGGGCGCGCACTACAAATTTGAGATCAAGACGCGCACCGGTGCGCTTCTTTTGAAGAGCGATCCGTTCGGATTCTTCAGCCAGCACGGCGTCGAGACGTCCTCGATGGTTTACGACTTGGAGCGCTACAAATGGCAGGACGACGAGTGGATGAATGCGCGACGCGAGAAGGAATGGCAGCGCAGCGCGATGAGCATCTACGAAGTGCACCTCGGCTCATGGCGGCGCGTGGCGGAGCAGGGGAACCGTTCGCTGAGCTACTTGGAATTTGCGGAAACGCTGCTGCCGTATGTGCTCGAGATGGGATTCACTCACATAGAGTTGATGCCGATCGCGGAGCACCCTTTTGAAGGCTCGTGGGGCTATCAGGTCACGAACTACTACGCCCCGACCAGTCGCTTCGGGACGCCGGATGAGCTGCGGCATTTTGTCGAAGCGTGTCATCGCGCCGCCATCGGCGTGATCATGGATTGGGTGCCGGCGCATTTCCCAAAAGATGCGCACGGGCTGGCGGAATTTGACGGGACCGATCTCTACGAACACGCCGATCCGCGCCAAGGCGAGCATCAGGATTGGGGGACTTTGATTTTCAACTTTGGGCGTAACGAGGTGCGCAACTTCCTGACGGCCAACGCGCTATTCTGGCTCGACCAATACCACATCGATGGACTTCGAGTCGATGCGGTCGCTTCAATGCTTTACCTCGACTACTCGCGCCAGCCTGGCCAATGGATCCCGAATCGCTTTGGCGGAAACCACAATCTTGAGGCGATCGAATTCCTCAAACAGATGAACGAGCTCTGCTACGGCAGCTATCCTGGCGCCGTCACGATCGCGGAAGAATCAACCTCCTACACCGGTGTCTCCAAGCCGGTTTATCTCGGCGGACTCGGGTTCGGATTTAAGTGGAACATGGGCTGGATGCACGACTTCCTGCATTACATGGCGCTCGATCCGATCTACCGCCGGTATCATCAGAACAACGTCACGTTCTCGATCATGTATGCCTTTCAAGAGAACTTCATTCTCGTGCTCAGCCACGACGAAGTGGTCCACGGCAAAGGCTCGCTCATCAACAAAATGCCGGGTGACGAATGGCAGAAGTTTGCGAATCTCCGGATGTTTTACGCGTGGATGTACGGGCATCCGGGTAAGAAACTCATCTTCATGGGCGGTGAGTTTGGCCAGGCGCGTGAGTGGAATCACGACACTTCGCTCGACTGGTCCCTGCTCGATCAACCACACAACGACGGCCTGCGCCGGCTCGTGCAGCATTTGAATCACACCTATCGCAACGAAGCCGCGCTCTGGGATCGCGATGACTCTTGCGAAGGCTTCGAGTGGATTGATTTTCACGATGCCGATAACTGCGTCGTCGCTTTCCTCCGCCGTTCGCTGGCTGGTGAGGTGATAGCATTTGTCGTCAACGCCACGCCGATCGCGCGCTACAACTATCGCCTCGGCGTGCCGAATGCCGGCTATTACCGCGAGATCATCAATACGGACGCGGAGACCTACGGCGGCAGCAACGTCGGCAACCTCGGCGGGCTCGACGCACAGGAGGTTGAATGGCAGCGCCACCGGCATTCAATCGTCGCCAATCTTCCGCCCCTCGCAGTGGTGGCGTTTAAGTGCGAACCGAGAGAATTGCACGATGCGACGCAGACGAGCTTGACACCATTCGCGTGAATGGACATTCTCCGGCGAAAACCCCATTTAAATCATGAAAAAAACCATCTCTGCTTTCACCCTTATCGAACTTTTGGTCGTGATCACGATCATCGCAATCTTGGCGAGCATCGCGCTGCCGGTTTTCAACGGCGTCACCGAGCGCGCCAACCAGACGAAGGACCTCTCGAATGGAAAGCAGATCGGTCTCGCGGCGAAGTTATTCGCTGCGGATAACAACGGCAATTTCCCGTCGAAAAAGCCCGGCGCTGACTACCCGACGGCAACAGATTTGGCGACAGGCGGCGTTTCGAATGATGCATTCTGGTGGCTCTTCCCTAACTATCTGCAGAGTGAAGATATCTTCGCGGTGGCCGGTTCGAAATGGAGTACCGGCGTCGATAACAAGATCGATGGCGCGACTGCGACCGATCGCTTGAATACGCTGGCGGCTGGAGAGAATAACTATGCGTATGTCGGTGGTCTAACAGATACGTCGAATCCTGCTTTCCCTCTCCTCGCGGACGGCTTCCAGAGTGACGCGCCCGGAACTTACGATACGAGTAAATCGAACAAAGGCGGAATCTGGTCTGGCAAAAAGGCGATCGTAGTGTTCTGCGATGCGAGTGCGCAGATCATGAAGGTGGATCCGACTACGCATCAGGTGAACCGCCCCGGCCACACCTATAGCCTTTTCGCTACTGCCAGCGGTACGGACGATGATCCGTGGCTGGTGGACGCGAATCCGATTCTGAATCCGCAATAAGCGCTTCGACGGTCGATTCGAACTCGCCGTCGCGCACTCGACTGCGGATTTTCATCTGCGGCGAAATCGAAGCGACGCTGCGGATCACCTTTCCGGCTGGGTCGCGCGTGATGCTGTAGCCGCGGTCGAGGGTTGCTCCCGGGCCGAGGACACGGAGTAAATCGGCGATTCTTTTCCAGCTCTCGCGCTTTTTGGTTAGGCGATGCTTCGAGCATTCCGCGAGTCGCCGCCGCGCTTCGCGGAGGAGCTGATGCCGCGCGGCCACTTCCCGCGTGGGATCATGCGCCTTGAGCGAAAGCAGCGCATTCGTTAGGCGTGTGCTCACTGCGAGCCGGCGGCGTTGCATCTGCCGTCCGAGCTCATCCTTCACCAGATCGAGTTGTTGTTGCGAATCGCGGAGACGTTGGCGCAGCTCGCGCGCGAGCGTTTTCTCTGAGAGCGCGTTCAATCGATTCCGAGCCTGCTGCGCGAAGGTGCGCCAGCATTTCTCGACGCCGTTGCGCAGCTCCTGCACGCGACGTTCCAAGTCCCGGACATCGGGAACGATCAGTTCCGCGGCCGCGCTCGGTGTCGGTGCGCGCAGGTCGGCCACAAAATCCGCGATCGTGAAGTCGACCTCGTGACCGACCGCGGAGATCACCGGAATCGCGGAATGGAAAATCGCGCGCGCCACCGCTTCTTCGTTGAACTCCCACAAGTCTTCGATGCTCCCGCCGCCGCGCGCGACGACGAGGACGTCGAGCGGTTCCCAAGCGTCGTTAGGCAAACTCAACTCGCGAATCGCGTTCGCAATTTCGAGCGCCGCGCCGACGCCCTGCACGCGGACCGGGTTGATCAGCACCTGCACACCGGGCGCGCGCCGGCGCAGGACATTAAGGATATCGCGAATCACTGCGCCGCTCGGCGAGGTGATGACGCCGATCCGGCGCGGAAACTTCGGGAGCGCACGTTTGCGGGCGGCTTCGAAGAGTCCCTCTGCTTCGAGCTTGCGCTTCAACGCCTCGAATTTTGCCTGAAGCAGTCCGGCCCCGCGATTCTGCAAAATCTGGACATTGAGCTGATACTGCCCGCGCGCTTCGAAGACCGTGACCGAGCCATAGATTTGGACCTGCAATCCATCGGCAAGCGGAGTGGAAAAAGGCGGAAGCGTGTTGCGAAAAATCACGCAGCTGATCGCGGCGCGGCCGTCCTTCAGCGTGAAATATTGGTGACCGGATGGGAGGAGTTTGTAGTTCGAGATTTCGCCCTGCACCCAGACGGCGCCGAAGCGTGTCTCGAGCAGAGCGCGGATCGAGCGCGTCAGTTCCGCGACAGTCAGGACTTTGGCGACGTTCGGAAAAAGGTCGGTCATCTCTGAGCTATGTTGAGGCTGACCCACGCAGTTGTCATCCCGATCCGGCGCAGCGCGGAGAGGGATCTCACCGATGCAATCCGCGCCTTCTTCTTAACGAAAACCGGAGTTGCAGTGGTGGGATCCCTCTCCGTCCTTCGGCGGTTCGGGATGACAGGTTGAGGACGGGCGTCATGCCTCGAAGAGGTCGCTCTGCCCGGCAGTTCCGTTAGGCACTTTTAATCCGAGCTTTCGATACGCGTTAGGCAAAGCAACGCGGCCTTGCGCGGTCCGCTTAATGTAACCTTCCATGATCAAATACGGCTCGTTCACTTCCTCGAGCGTGCCGGCTTCTTCCCCGACCGCCACGGCCAGCGAACTCAAACCAACCGGTCCGCCGTTGAATTTATAGATCAAAGTTTCGATGATCCGCTTATCCCATTGATCGAACCCGTCACGGTCGATTTCAAGCATCGTTAGGGCGCGATCCGCGAGGTCGGCGGTGATCCGGCCGTCGGCTTTTACCTGCACGAAATCGCGCACCCAGCGCAGTAGGTTATTTGCGGTCCGCGGCGTCCCGCGCGTGCGCGTGGCGATCTCGGCAGCGCCGGCGGCGTCGATCTCGACATTCAGTAACCCGGCGCTGCGCAGGATGATTTTCTGCATCTCCTCCGCGCTGTAATAATCGAGCCTCGCCGTCATTCCAAACCGCGAGCGCAACGGCGCGCTTAACATCCCCGAGCGCGTGGTTGCGCCGATCAGCGTGAACTTTGGCAGCCGCAATTGCAGGCTCCGCGCCTGCGGTCCCTGGTCGATGATGATATCGAGTTTGTAGTCCTCCATCGCGGGGTAGAGATACTCCTCGATCGCTGGCTGGAGCCGATGGATTTCGTCGATAAAAAGGACGTCGCCTTTCTCCAGACTCGTCAGGAGCCCGGCGAGCTCGCCCGCTTTTTCGATCACGGGACCGCTCGTGTTTTTAATGTTCACGCCCATCGCGTTTGCGATGATGTGCGCCAGCGTGGTCTTGCCGAGACCGGGCGGTCCGCTCAGCAATATATGCTCAAGCACATCACCGCGTTTCTGCGCGGCTTCGACCAGCACCTCGATCCTTTCGCAGACTTTTTCCTGGCCGGTGAACTCGCTGAACATCGGCGGCCGGAGCGAAAGCTCGAAGGCCGGATCAGGGACAGGCGCGGCAGCGGCAGGCATCGGAAAGACTTAGACAGGATTAACAGGATGAACAGGATGAAGAATGCGGAATTCGATCCGCCCCCTGAACAATCCCGAAAATCCTGTTAATCCTGTCTAGGATTTTCCCAGGTTTTTCGTCAGCACGAGCTCGGTGCCGCGGCTGCGCAGGACGTAGTCGACCTGATCGAACGCATTGCGTATCAAGTGCACTCCTAGGCCGCCCGGTTTGATCAGATCCGCCGGCCGGCTCTTCATCGCCGTCGTGGGCACCTGTTTGCCGTAATCGCGCAGCCGCATGCAAACGCAATCGTTCCGGCACTCGAGGGAGAGCGAGATCAGCTGGTCGTCGCGCAGGTGATAGGCGTAGCGAATGATGTTCGTGCAGGCCTCGTCGACGCCGAGCACCATGAGCGTGCGCTGCTTTTCTGAGAACGGGAAGGTTTCGAGAAAATTGCGCACGTAGTTGCGCATCAGAGCCAGATTTCCCGTGTGGCTGGAGAACTCGATTTTCTTCTTGGTTTTCCTCATTATCCCAAGCGGCCTAAGAATGACCGCGCCAACTCGCCCTTCACACTGACAAATTCAGACGCACTCGCAACGATAATCGGACGGATGCGGAACGCGCGCGGATTCGCGGTTGGCAACCGCCTCGCTGCCATGCACTGTTTTTGCATGTGGAAATCGATCTTTGCGCTCCTCCTTCTCGCCGCTCCGGCGCTCGCGCAGGAACAGCCGACCGCCTATCAGGCGTTGCGCGTCGTCGGCACGCAACTGAATCGCGAGCTCGTGAATCACGTTATCGCCGTCACGGGTCAGGATGGAAATCCGCAGCCAGCGACGTGGAAGATCCTGCTCGATGATCCGAACGCGCGCGGCGGCGTGCGCGAGGTCGAGGTGGCAAACGGCAAGATCATTTCGGAACGCACGCCGATGCGCGAGTCGGTTCAGGGTTCGTTAGGCGCAGTCGTGGAGACGAGCAAATTGAACCTGGATTCGAGCGGCGCCTACACCGTCGCGCAACAAACCGCCGCGAGCTCGCACATCAATTTCACGACCGTCGACTACGCGCTGCGGGTCGATGAACGGGGAAACCCGATCTGGCAGGTGACGTTGCATCGCGAAAACGGTGAGCCCAGCGGGACGATCTTCATCGGCGCAAACCACGGCACGATCACGCGGACCGAAGGACTTTTCCGCGGCAAAGATCAGACAGTTGCAAACAACGACGATCAAACGACCAGCGACGAGAACGACGGTGATGACGACGGCGACACGAATGTCGTGAAGTTGCGGATCAAGCACGCCTTTCACCAGGTGCGCGACGACGTGAAGCGCGAGTTTTACAAAGTCCGGAGCTCGTTCGTCGATTTCTTCCGGGATAATTAAGTGAGTGGCGTCCGGAGCGAGAGCAGCCTTGCAATCCCCGAGGTGCGCCCGAAAATAGCGCGATGAACTCCGAGACCACCGCGACGGCGGCCTGGGCGGATGTGCGCCACGGTTGGCAACAACTTTACGGCGGCTTCGACGAGATGGGCCTGAGCCTCGAATGGAATGATTTCCAGACGAGCCGGCCGCTCGATTGGGGCGAAAGTTTCCGGCAGCGGAGCGTGGAGTTTTGCCTGAATCTCGAAGGCCGCGGCGCAATTGGGCGCGGAAGGTCCGGGCGACTGAATTATCGGCCGAGCAGCTCCGGTTACTACGCGATCAACGACGAACCGCTTCAGGCCACGCGCGAAGCGCACGAGCGGCATCGCTTCGTTACGTTGAAATATTCGCGCGAGCATTTGCAGGCGCAGCTTGTCGCCTCGGAGGGCGAACTCACGCCCGCGATGCGCGAAATGGTTTTCCCAACCAAGCCGCGCAGCGTCGTCTCCCAACCGCAGCCGATGTCGGCGGAGCAGCGCGCCATTGTCTCCAGCCTAACGACTCCGCCAGTGCCGAAAGCCGCACGCATTCTTTGGTATCAGAGCAAGGCGATCGAATTGATGTCGCATTTTCTTTTCGAGTCGAAGGACCCGGAAATGTTCTGCATGCGTCACAAACGCGTGGCGCGCGATCGCGTCGTGCGGGCGCAGGAGCTGATCGTGCGCGACCTCGCGAATTCGCCTTCGCTCGAAACGCTCGGGCAGGAAGTCGGCTGCAGCCCGTATTACCTGAGCCGCATTTTTTCGCGCGAGGTTGGCCTGACGATCCCGCAATTTCTGCGCAATGCGCGGATGGAGCGCGCGGCCGAGTTGCTCCGGAGCGGCCGCTATAACGTGACCGAAGCCGCGACCGAAGTCGGGTATTCGAGCCTCAGTCATTTCAGCAAAGCCTTCTGCGAAACGATCGGCTGCTGTCCGGTGCTTTATCCGGCGGCGAAACACATCGTGCTCGATCGTTAGGCAGGGATGACTGGAGCGTCCGTCAGCGCCCGAGGGAAACGTTCCGGCCTTTTTCTTTTACCCACCGCGACGCTCTGGCAGCGCGAGATCGTGCGTTTCTATCGTCAGCGGAATCGCATCGTCGGTGCGCTCCTCTCGCCGCTCGTTTTCTGGTTTGTCATCGGCTCCGGGATTGGCAGTTCGTTTCGCGTCGGCGCTGCGCCTCACGGAATGAGTTATCTCGAATACTTTTATCCCGGCACGCTGATTTTGATCATGCTTTTCACCGCGATCTTCTCGACGATTTCGATCATCGAAGATCGGCGCGAAGGGTTTCTCCAGTCGGTCCTGGTCGCGCCCATCTCGCCGGGCGCGATTGTTTGCGGGAAAATTCTCGGTGGCACCACGCTCGCGCTTTTGCAGGGTCTGGTCTTTCTCCTGCTCGCGCCGCTCATCGGATTGCATCTCGGGCTAACGCAGATCCTCGCCTGCCTCGGCACGCTGTTCGTCGTCGGGTTCGGGCTGACCGGTCTCGGTTTTCTCGTCGCGTGGCCGATGGAATCGACGCAGGGGTTCCACGCGATCATGAACGTTTTTCTGATCCCGCTCTGGCTCCTCTCCGGTGCGCTTTTTCCGGCGACGAATCCGCACACCTGGATTTACTGGGCGATTCACCTCAACCCCGTCACCTACGGCGTCGCGGCAATCCGGCGCGCGCTTTACGCGGGCGATCCCGGCGTGCTCCATCTGCCCAGCTTCGCGCTTTCCCTTAACCTAACGATCGCCTTTGGCCTCGTCATGTATGCGGTCGCTTACCTGCTCGTGCAGCGAAAATCTCCATGAAAATAACCCGTGCTCTCATTTCCGTTTCCGATAAAACCGGCGTCGCCGATTTCGCGCGTGCTCTCGCTGAGCAGGGCGTCGAGATTCTTTCCACCGGCGGCACTGCCGCGCTTCTGCGGCGGGAAGGAGTTAAGGCGCGAGATGTTTCCGACCTCACCGGTTTTCCTGAAATCCTGGAAGGCCGGGTGAAGACGCTGCACCCGAAAGTGCACGGCGGACTGCTCTATCTGCGCGGCAACAAGAAGCACGAAGCGACCGCTCGCGAGCATGGGATCGATCCGATCGATCTCGTGGTGGTGAACCTTTATCCGTTTGAAGCCACGATCGCGAAGCCGGGAGTAAAACTCGCGGAAGCGATCGAGCAAATCGACATTGGCGGACCGTCGATGTTGCGGAGCGCGTCGAAGAATTATCAATCGGTCACGGTCGTGGTCGATCCCGCCGACTACGAAGCAGTGCTCGAAGAAATGCGCGATCGCGATGGCGAAACGACGCTGAAAACGCGTGAACGCCTCGCGATCAAAGCCTTCATCAAGACTTCTGATTACGATCGCGCGATTGCGACTTTCCTGAACGAGAAACAGGAAACCGAAACGTCATTTTCGGTTTCGCTGCCACTCGTTAGCCGGCTGCGTTACGGCGAAAATCCGCACCAGACCGCGTCGATTTACGGCAACTTCACCGAGCATTTCGAGAAGCTGCACGGGAAGGAACTCTCCTTTAACAACTTGCTCGACATCACGGCGGCAGCAGACCTGATCGAGGAATTCTCCGAGCCGACGGTCGCGATTCTTAAGCATACGAATCCATGCGGAGTCGCGAGTGATCCCGACCTGCGCGAGGCCTGGATGAAAGCGTTCGCGACCGATAAGCAGGCGC
>JBDTIQ010000042.1:0-8078 GCA_039936335.1 Chthoniobacterales bacterium | reverse complement strand
TCAAAAACGCCTCCTTCCAACTCCAAGCCGCCACCACTCAGACAACCTAACTCTGTTCCCCTCGAATCCGAAGAAGCAGCCGTGGTCAAAAATCCCTCGACTTCAACACCGTTGCTCCAGCAATGCCGCGTGCGAAATGGCGCGCCGCCTGCTCTCGAACCGCTGATGCGTGTCCTGCTTTTTCTCATCATCACGACCATCGCGCTCACCGCGGTTGCTGCGCCGCAACCGCTCGCGCTCAAGGAGATCTCGCTCATGCTGCGCTCCGGTTACTCAAGCCAGGATGTGCTGCGGGAAATCTCACAACGCCGCGTGATCGAGACGCTCGATCCGGCTAATCGCAAGTCGTTCGAGCAATTCGGCGCGAGCCCGGAATTGATTGGCGTGTTGGAAAAAGGAGAGTTCAAAGTCGACGCCGCAACCGCGGAGGAAGCACGGAAGGCCGAGGTCGCGGCCGCGGCGAATCGGGAACAGGAAGCTGAGAAAGCCTTCCGTAACGCCACGCAAATCCTGCGCGAACAACGTACGCGTGCCGCCACGACCGCGCCGCTTGCCAGCACTTCGATCCTGGCCGCGCTAAAAGACAAGCTCGTCGTCTGCCACGATGGTACGGTCACCCGCGCCGACCCCAGCGCGCTCGAGAACAAAAAGCTGATCGCGTTTTACTACTCCGCGCATTGGTGCGCGCCCTGCCGGAAATTCACTCCGCAGCTCGTCGATTACTACAACCGCGTCGCACCGCAGCACCCGGAATTCCAACTCGTTTTCGTGAGCCTGGATCGATCACGTTATAACTGGGAAACCTATCTGCGCGAAGCCAAAATGCCGTGGCTCGCGCTCGACTACGATCAGCTCGTCAACTTCGCGCGGCTTAAAGAACTGGGCGGCGACAGGATTCCTTCGCTGCTGGTGATCGACGCTACTGGTCGCGTCGTCGCTAGCAGCTACGAAGGCGACAAGTATCTCGGCCCGCAAAACGCCCTTGCGGCGTTGGACAGTATTTTCGCCGGCAATGCCGCCGGTCCGGTCGCGAGCGCGCGCTAAGCTTCGCGCGACGCCGCCTCGATTTCCGTCGGGTGCTTCGCCGTCGTTAGGGCAACATGTGGCCCACTGCGCCACGCACAGCTCTCCCGTCAGTTGAGTTGATCGCCCCGTCGGCGCGCACGTCTTCGCGGAAGTTCGACGTCGTGACTGGCTGTCCAGCCTGCGCCCTCGTCAGGCTCACATCCGTTGTATCGACAACCTTATCGGCGTTCACGTCGCCGCCGAGCACGTTCATGCTCACGGAAGTGTCCGCGAGCACTTGCGAGCTGCTGCTCGTCACGCCGCTCAGCGTCACTGTGATCTTCTGCACGTCGGCTACTTTCCGCAGGTTCACAGTCATCGTGTTCCCGTTAAAACTCGTCCCGGCCACGCGCCCGGTGCCACTCGTTAGGCTGGCGCCCCCGCTCACGACGTTGTCGCTGAAGGTAAAGAGGAGCGTTTCCGAACCACCCTGGCTGCTGCGGCATTCCACACCCGGTTCACCGGTCAACGCCAGCGGAATGCCGAAGGTCTGCGAGCCCTGGATTCTGATCGAAGTCGCTGAGGAAAGTTGGAAGGACGAGACGGAATTCACCGCCGCCAGGATGTCGAGCCGGCCGTTGCCGTAGGTATTGTTCGGCGTGGTCGGCGAGCCGGGGGTGCACTCGTTCGAGAGGATATGATGCGCCGAGGCGTTCAGGATGTTTTCCGTGTCTGGAATGTCGTTCAACAACTCCGGATGCGCCGACCAAAGTAGCGCGACCGCGCCCGCGACATGCGGCGTCGCCATCGATGTGCCGCTGAGATACGCATACGAACTGGTCGAGGTATTGTAGCTGGAACGCACGTTCGTTCCCGGCGCTGCGATATCCGGTTTCATGCGCATGCTGCCATCCGAGGTGACCGGTCCGCGACTGCTGAAAGACGCGATCGTATCGGTGCCGTTATTGAGCGCGCCGACCGAATAAGCGGCATCGTAGATCCCCGGCGGGTTCTGCACCGTCGAGCAACTCGGGCCGGAATTCTGCGCGGCCACCACGCACATGATTCCCGCGGCGCGCTGCGCTTCCACCGTCGCCTGCAAGGTCATCGGCGAACAACCTTCGCTCGCCGGACATTCCCAAGAATTCGTCGTGATATCGGGCGCCTTGCTCGGATCGCCCTGCGCGGGCGTGCCGCCGAGCGGGTAAGGGGCGAGAAAAAACTCGAAGCACTCCATGTAGCGCGCGGGTGTTCCGTTGCCCTGGTCCATATTGCGGCAGCCGATGCACTTCGCCGCCGGTGCCATCCCGATCTGATTACCTTGGCCATCGTCGCCGATCGTGGTGCCCATCGTGTGTGTGCCATGACCGCTGTCATCGCAAGGTTGCGGCGAATCCGGCCCGCAAATTCCGCCACCTGTATGCACCGCGTCGTGCCAGTTGTAATTGTGATCAGCGATCGTGCCGTTCCAGCCGCGATAGTGCGGCTTGATCGCATTGTGGTCCCAACGGAAACCAGTGTCGCCGTCACCGATCACGACTCCCTGACCGAGGAATCCTAGCGCCCAGACCTCGGGCGCATTTGTGTAGGCGATCCCTTGTTCGATCGTCGCCGGCGCGTCCGGATCGGTCGCCGGCGCCGGGACTGCGGGAAGCGGATTCGGATAATTGCGGACCTCGGGGTTGCCCTCGACCCGATCGACATCAGCGCGCTCCGAGATGGCCATCACGTCTGCGGCGCGGCCTTTCACCCAGATTGCATTCACGATGTAAAAAGCGCGATGTTCCAGCCCGCGCGCCTCAATCATTTGCAAGATCGAACCCTGCGTCGCCTGGCTCTTATTCCAAAGCGCATCGCGGACGAAGCGCCCCTTCTCCGCCTTCGTTTTCAAAAGCGCGGCGCCGCTCAGGTCGGCCTGATCTTTCAATACCACGATGAACTCCGCCTGCTTGCCATCCTGCGTGTGGGCGTTCACCCACGGCGCGATCTTCTTCTCCGCCGCGAACTGGTCCGGCGTCTTTTGGACGACCGCACGCAGGGAACTCAACGCGCCCACACCGGCCGCGGCGGCGGCGGCGAAAAGCAAGAGACAAAGGGTGCGGCGCAGGAATCGGGATGTGGAATTGGTAGCTGGCTTCATAAACTTGCGAGGTTGGTATCGGGAAGTGGAACGCCCGACAAGCAAAAACTGCGTTGCAATTTCGCGGTTTCGGCGGCAGGAAAGAACTCCACGCCGCCTGTCGTTATGCCAAAAAAAAATCCGAAATCTCCGCTCGTCAGCGTCGTGATGGGAAGTGCTTCGGACTGGGAAACGATGCGCCACTGCGTTGAATGGCTCGACAATTTCGGCGTTCCTAACGAGCACCAGATCGTCTCCGCGCATCGCACCCCGGCGCGGATGACGGACTTCGCGCGGGCCGCGGCCGATCGCGGCGTGCAGGTCATCATCGCCGGGGCGGGCGGCGCCGCGCACCTGCCGGGGATGATCGCCGCGCAAACCTGGCTGCCGGTGCTCGGAGTGCCGGTGGAATCGCGCGCGCTCAAGGGCCTCGACTCACTCCTTTCGATCGCACAGATGCCCGCCGGTGTCGCGGTCGGCACACTTGCCATCGGCGTGGCTGGCGCAAAAAACGCCGCGCTGCTCGCCGCCAGCATCGTCGGTTTGGACGACGCGAAAGTGCGCGCGGCGGTGGAGAAATTCAGAGAGCGCCAGACCAAAACCGTGCTGAAGCAAAAGCTCCCGTGACCATGCCAAAGATCGACCGGATGCCACCGATCCGACACCATCTGATTTGTCATCCCGATCCGGCGAAGCGCGGAGAGGGATCTCGCCGATGCAATCCGCGCGTGCTGGGTTCAGTAGGCGCGGATTGCAGTTGCGAGATCCCTCTTCGTCCTGCGGCGAATCGGGATGACAATTCGCGCGGAGTTGGCTGCGGATTATCAGTGCCGCCGACGGCACTGCCCTCTGCTCATTGGAAACTGTGACAAGGACCGACATCTTCCCACCGGGCGCCACGATCGGCGTCATGGGCGGCGGCCAGCTCGGTCGGATGCTGGCAATCGCCGCGCGGCCGATGGGTTATCGCGTCCACACTTTTTCTCCCGATGAAAACGGCCCGGCCGCCCAACTTTGCGATCACGCGACGGTCGCTTCTTACGACGACGAAGAAGCGGTCAGGCGCTTCGCCGGCGAGATCGATCTCCTGACGTTCGAGTTCGAGAATATCCCGACGCAAACGATCGAATGGGCCGCGGAAACCGTCGTCGTCAGGCCGCGCGGCGAGGTGCTGCACATCGCGCAAAATCGTTTGCGCGAAAAAGAATTTCTGAGTGGCGCCGGATTGCCGGTCGCGCCGTTTCACGTCGTTCGCACCGAAGGCGACCTCACTGCCGCGCTCGCAACCATCGGCCGGCCCGCGATCCTGAAAGGCGCCGCCTTTGGTTACGACGGGAAAGGCCAGCAGCGCATCGACACGCACGATGAGGTCGCGGAAATCTGGCGCGACCGCGACGATGAGGAATGCGTGCTCGAGGGCGTGGTCGATTTCCGGCGCGAAGTTTCCGCGATCGTCGCGCGCGGCCCCGATGGAGAGACCTCGGTTTTCCCGATCTGCGAGAACATTCATCGTGAACACATTCTCGATGTCACGTTGGCGCCGGCGCGCATCTCGCCCGCGATCGCAAACGCCGCGCGGGATCTCGCGATCGAGGTCGCTGAGAAACTCGATCTCGTCGGTCTCCTTGCAGTTGAAATGTTTCTACGCGCCGATGGAAACCTGATCATTAACGAGCTCGCGCCGCGGCCACATAACTCCGGGCATTGGACGATCGAGGCCTGTGCGACCAGCCAATTTGAGCAGCATGTCCGCGCCGTCTGCGGTATGCCGCTGGGCGCGACTGACCTTTTGCGGCCCTCGGCGATGGTAAACCTGCTCAGTGACGTGTGGAAAAAGGGCGAGCCGAATTGGTCCGCCGCACTCGCGGAAGCGAATGTGCACCTCCATCTCTACGGAAAACGCGAACCGCGCGCGCGTCGCAAAATGGGGCACCTGACTGCGCTCGCGGACACAGTCGAGGCGGCAGCCGAAGCCGCCTTGCGCGCTCGCGAGCGACTCGGGTGAAAACCGAGATCGAGCCAACGGCCACGCCGAACGAGCGTGCGCAGGCCATTTCACGCGCGCTCGCTTTATTGCGAGCCGGCGAAGTCGTCGCGCTCCCGACCGAGACGGTTTACGGCCTCGCGGCGGATGCGCTTTCCGTCGAGGCGGTCGCGAAGATTTTCGAGACGAAAGAGCGCCCGCGCTTTGATCCGCTCATCGTGCATCTGCCGAGTTGTGACTGGCTGCCGCGGGTATCTTCGCCTAACGAGCTCGCGAACCGGTTGATCGAGCGCTTCTGGCCGGGGCCACTCACGATTCTGCTCCCGAAGACGAATCTGATTCCCGATCTCGTGACCGCTGGCCTAACGACGGTGGCCGTGCGGATGAGCGCGCACCCGATTTTTGCGGCGATCGTCCGGGAACTCGATCGACCGCTGGCGGCGCCGAGCGCAAATCGTTTCGGCCGCATTAGCCCGACGGCGGCGGCGCATGTTGAAGAAGAATTGCACGATCGGATTCCGCTGATCGTTGATGGCGGAGCGACTTTGCACGGGATCGAATCGACGATCGTCTCCGTGCAGGAGAATCGCCTGACAATCCTGCGCGAAGGTCCGATCACACGCGAGCAACTTGCGGAATTTGGCGAAGTGCATTTCGCCCATACGACGACGCGCCCGGAGGCGCCGGGACAGTTGCCGTCGCACTACGCGCCGCGCACGCCGCTGCGGATCGTGGATGACATTGCGAGCGTCGACGTGCCCGCTGGGCAACGCTACGGTGCCTTGCTTTGGCACAGCGCGCCTTCTTCGGACGCTTTCGCCGAGACGCGCTGGCTCAGCCGCGCGAACGACTTGCGCGAAGCCGCGACAAACCTGTTTCGCGGGCTGCGCGAACTCGATCACGCCGGACTCGATGTAATCGTCGCAGAAGCCGTCCCAGAAATCGGCCTCGGCGCCGCCATCATGGATCGCCTGCGGCGCGCAGCGCACTCTGGATGATTGTCATCCTGAGTCGGCGGAGCGCGACGAAGGGCCTCTCAAGCGTTGTTCGACGTCGTTAGGTAAAGGCGGGTCGGACGACGCTTGCGAGGTCCTCGCTCCGCTCGGGATGACAAATCGTGATCTGAACGACCGTCCGGCGATCAGTTCCTAATCCTGGTGCGCGAGGCAGGCGCGGATGAATCCGTTGAAGAGCGGATGCGGCTTATTCGGCTTGCTCTGGAATTCCGGATGGTACTGGCAGGCCAAAAACCACGGGTGATCGCGCAGCTCGATCAACTCCGCGAGTGATCCGTCGGGCGACGTGCCGCTGATGACGAAACCCTTCTCCTCCATCTGCTCGCGGTATTTCATGTTAAATTCGTAGCGATGCCGATGGCGCTCGAGCACTTCCGCGCTGCCGTAAACTCGCTCCGCGAGGGTGTCCGGCACGATCTTGGTCGGCCAGGTGCCGAGGCGCATGCTTCCGCCTTTTTTGCGGATTTTGCGCTGCTCTTCCAGCAACGTGATCACCGGGTCCTTCGACTTTGCATCGAACTCAATGCTGTTCGCGTCTTTGATTCCGCAAACATTCCGCGCGAACTCGATCGTCGCGACCTGCATGCCGAGGCAAAGCCCGAGGAACGGCACATTGTTCTCGCGCGCGAACTGCGCCGCCCGGATTTTCCCTTCGACCCCGCGTTCGCCAAATCCGCCCGGGATCAGGATTCCGGCCACATCCTTGAGTTGGCCATCAACGCCGTTCTCGAGCGACTCCGCATCGATCAGCCGCAGATCGATCCCGCAATCGTGACTCGCGGCGGCGTGGGTGAGCGATTCGTAAATGCTCTTATACGCATCCTGCAACTCGATGTATTTGCCGACGACCGCGATCTTGACCTGCTTTTTCGGGTTGACCACGCGGCTGACAAATTTCCGCCAATCGGAGAGGTCCGGCTCGGGCGCGTCGATGTGAAGCAGTTCGCAAACGAGGCTGTCGAGACCTTCCTCGTGCAACATCAGCGGCATCTCGTAGATCGTGTGCGCCACGTCGCGTGCTTCGATCACGGCGCTGACGGCGACGTTGCAAAACATCGAGAGCTTTTGCCGCACGTCGTCGTCGAGCGGACGCTCGGTGCGGCAAATCAGCACTTGGGGCTGGAGACCGATCTCGCGCAATTTCGCGATGCTCTGTTGCGTCGGTTTGGTTTTCAACTCGCCGGCCGCGCGGATGTAAGGAACGAGCGTGACGTGCATGTTGACGACGTTCTGAGGACCGACTTCGAGGATGAACTGCCGGATCGCTTCAAGAAACGGCAGCCCCTCGATGTCGCCAGTCGTGCCGCCAATTTCCGTGATGACGATGTCGACTTTTTCCGGGTCGGAGACCTGCCGCATGCGCGCCTTGATCTCGTCGGTCACATGCGGGATGACCTGCACCGTGTTTCCGAGATAATCACCGCGCCGCTCTTTTAGGATCACGGTTTCGTAAACCTGGCCGCTCGTTAGGTTGTCGTTCCGCGAGAGGACGCAATTGGTGAAACGCTCGTAGTGCCCGAGGTCGAGATCCGTCTCGGCGCCATCGTCGAGCACATAGACCTCGCCATGTTGAAACGGATTCATCGTTCCGGGATCGACGTTCAGATACGGGTCGAACTTCTGCAGGAGCACGCGCTGACCGCGCAGCTCGAGAAGCGTGCCTAACGACGCCGCGGCAAGGCCTTTGCCTAACGAACTCACCACGCCACCTGTGACAAAAATATATTTCATCGAGAAAACCCGCTCACGTGTTTCACCTGGGAGGAAGGAGGAGGTGTTCGATCGCTTGGGCATCAGCCGGCGTATCCACTCCCGGAGAGCCGCTCTTGGTCACGACCACGTGAATCTTTACGCCATTCTCCAAGGCACGCAATTGCTCGAGCGCTTCGGCCTTTTCGAGCGGTGATGGGCGCCAGCGGACGAACTGCAAAAGCAGCTCGCGGCGATAACCGTA
>JBDTIQ010000041.1:0-9937 GCA_039936335.1 Chthoniobacterales bacterium | reverse complement strand
TAGACGCTCTTGAGTTTGGTTAGTGGTCGTAGCGTTTTTCGCCTGCCTTTATGGCAACCGGGAGATCGTTCCCGGCCGGCGGTAGAGGACAGGTGGCGTAGGGAGTAAAGGCGCAAGGCGGATTCTCGGCCTTGTTAAAATCCAGGATCGCTTCACCATTCACCGGCTTGTCTGCGTGCAGGAAACGTCCGGCGCTGTAGGTCTCGGTGTCGTTTGTGGCATCGCGGAAGATGATGAAGAGCGATCCATCATCCTCTAGCACCGGCTGAAAAGAGAGCTCCTTTCCCGCCAGCTTGAAATGCAGCAATCCCGGACTCTTCATCTTGAAGTGGCCTCCCAGCACGTTCGGCACGAGTAACTCTTTCGGCTTCGGCAAAGCTTGCAGGTGCGCCTTCACGCGATAGCTCTGGTCGATCGGATACCAGTTCTGCCCTTTGAACTCCGTGCGGGATTTGCTCTCACTATCTTTCACCCGGATGCCGTAGCGATCCCCCCGCTGGATGAGATAGAAAAGCTGACTACCGATATGTATCTCTGTCGGCTTTCCGTTCGCGTCGGAAGCGAGCTCGATCGTCGCGACCGGCTCGCCTTTCGCCGTGGCGTCGACTCCCTTGTCGACCATAAGCGTTGCGCTGCCGTTGTGAAACGCGATCTCACCAAACTTTCCTTCTTTGAAGTTATCCGTCAGCCGCACATCGAAGCTGGAGCCCGCTCCCACGGTATTTGTTCCTTCCTTCAGCCAGAAGAGGCCGGCCAGCGCGAGCCAGCCATCCGGTTTCTTCAGATCGGCCTCTTCTTCCGCCCGCCACTTTTGAATCCCAGCCACGTAATCGGACTCAGCGAGAGCCGGGACGAGGGCGGATAAGAGAAGCGCGAGAACAACCGAGGCTGCAGTTTTCATGGCGATACCTTATGCACAAGACTCCGTCGCGTGGCGAACAACTTGTGATATGCTCCCGCGACCCGGAATAAAAGACCGGCCAGCCACCTAACTTATTCCATGAAGATCTTTCTCGTCGGCTTTAGTTTGTTGTTAGGCATGACCTCGCTGCAGGCAGATAAGCTCCGCCTAACAAGTGGTCCAGAGAAGACGTCGCTGCTCGAGCTCTACACCTCCGAAGGTTGCAGCAGTTGTCCGCCAGCCGAAGCGCAGCTTAGCCGGTTAAAGGACTCTCCTGGTTTGTGGAAGCAGTTCGTGCCGATCGCGTATCACGTCGACTACTGGAACCGCCTTGGCTGGCCCGATCGCTTTTCCTCTGCGGAATGGACCGCGCGGCAGCGCCGTTACGCTTCGCTCTGGAGGAGCGACTCGGTTTATACGCCCGCCTTTGTGCTGGATGGAAAAGAGATGCGCGGCGGGCTCGGCGAGATTCCCTCTCCTCACGGAACGGCAGGTGTCCTCAGTGCGACAAGTGATGATGGTAAGGTGTGGAAGATTAACTTTCAGCCCGCCGGCAGATCCGCCGGCGAATGGGAAGTGCATCTCGCGCAGCTCGGTGCCGGCATTTCTTCCCACATCAGCGCCGGAGAAAACGGCGGCCGGACCTTGACTCACGACTTCGTGGTTCTGGCGCAACAGAACGCCCCGCTCCAGGTGGATGGAGATCACGCGACCGCTCGCCTAACTATCGCTCCCGCTTCCGAGACCGCGCCACGCCGAGCGCTTGCGATCTGGGTCACGCGCCGCGGCGCGCTCGCGCCGGTGCAGGCGACTGGCGGTTGGCTCGCGGCGAAGTAGCTTCGGCCGCGTGTGGCGTTGGCTGAAATGGATCGCGCGCGGCGCGCTCGCGCTCCTGCTTGTGACGGCGACGTCACTCCTGGTCTGGCGCGCGATCGCACAGCAAAAGTCACACACAGCGTCGCCCTTCCATTCCGCGCGGGATCGAACAGCTTGAAGCCGTGTGGTTAGGCGGCGTCCGGTAGTGGATCTCGATCCGTGGTCAGGACGCCCGGCGAGTTCACCCACAGACCCGTCCAAAAGATTCGCTCCTCTGCGCCTTCGCCTCGCCGCAATACTCTTTGTTGGACGATGTCGATATTCTCCGCCGCGCCAGCTTTTCTTCGCGAATCTTTAGCGGGAGCCATATCACACCGGTCTCTTCCAACACGCGCCGCGTCTGGAAGTTCCGGTCTTCTTCCTCGCAGGGGCATGACTACGCAGTCACCGCGACCGTGGCTCATCGCTACTTCGACGCCCTTCGGGCGCCGCGTGGGAAGGAGTTCATTTGGTTCGAGGACTCGAGTCACTTTCCAAATTTCGAGGAGCCGCGGAAGTTTCAGGAAGTCATGAATAGGATCTTGCGCCAGACCGGTGGCTAAACTTTTAGCGTCCAATCAGGGCGGGGATTCGAATCAGTTCTATATGTCCGCCTATCTTCATCGTGTCTGTCTGCCAGCGCTTTCGCTGTTTTTACTAGCGACTCTTTGCTCTCCGCTCGCCCTCGCGAAGCCGCAGCCAAAGTCTGTCGAGATTCCTTCCGGTATTCACCATTCCGCATGGGACACGCTCCTGCAGAGGTATGTGAACAACCGCGGCCTCGTCGCTTACGGCAAGTGGAAGGCGAATCAGACGGACAGGAAAGCCCTTGATGACTATCTCGGACAGTTTGCCCACAAAAGCGTGACGCCAGCTAAAGGAGATGAGCGGACGGCATCGGCGATCAACGCTTACAATGCCTTCGCGATCCGCTGGATTCTTGAAAACTTCCCGACCGATAGTATTCAAGATTTGCCTGACTCCTTCACTCGCAAATCCCACATGATCGGTGGAGAAAAAGTTTCGCTTGATGACATCGAACACGGAACGGTCGAAAAGCAGATCGGCTGGCGTGCGCACGCCGTTCTGGTCTGCTGTGCCCGCAGTTGCCCGCCGCTCCAGCGGTTCGCTTACGCCGCGGACAAGTTAGACTCGCAGATTGACACGGCCTACCGTGCCTGGCTGAGTCGGACCGACTTGAATAAATTCGAGCCTAACGATAAGAAGGTCGAAATCTCGAGCATCTTTAAGTGGTATGCAGATGACTTCAAGAAAGCCGGCGGCGTCAAGAAGGTCCTCGCCCGCTATGCGCCCGAGCAGTATCAAAGCTTCCTCAAGACCGGCGACTATGACGTAAATTATCTGCCTTACCACTGGGGTCTGAATGACCAGGGCGGAAAAGGAAAGGATTACAGCAAGCTCGACCTATATTGGGATAAGATTACCGGAGCCTTTAAATCGAATTAGATATGAAACTCGTTAGCTCACTCGCTCTTTTGATCGCACTCACTTTCGCGAGCGTTGCAGTCGCGAAAGACCCCAAGCCAGTCGAGGTCAGCGTTCCGTCCGGGATCAACCATGGCAGCTATGAGCAGTTGCTGGAGAAATATGTGAATAGCCGCTGACTTGTGGCCTATGGCAAGTGGAAGATCAACGAAGCCGATCGCAAGGCCTTGAGCAATTATCTTGCGCAGTATGCCGGCAGCGGAAGCAAGGCTGAAGGAAACGAGAAGGCAGCATCTCTCATCAACGCTTACAATGCCTTTACGATTCAATGGATCCTGCAAAACTATCCGACCGAGAGCATCTGGCAACTGGATAAGTCTTTCGAAGGTAAGCGGCACAAGGTTGGCGGAAAGGACGTTTCACTGAATGATATTGAAAAGGGGACGCTCATTCCGCTGAGCGGCTACAAGGATCATACGGTTTTGGTCTGCGCGGCGCGCAGTTGTCCGCCGCTCGGTCGCGACGCTTACTCTGCGGATAGATTATACTCGCAGGTCGCTGCCTCTTATAAGCGCTGGCTGGCGCGACCGGATTGGAATGAGTTCAAGCCGAAGGAGAACGCAGTCGATATCTCGAGCATCTTTAAAGTGGTATGAGAAAGACCTCGCGAAGATCGGCGGCGTTCCCAAGGTTCTCGCGATGTATGCGCCGCCGAAGTACGACAAGTTCCTCAAGAGCTCGAACTACACCGTGAACTTCAAGACCTATAACTGGGGGTTGAACGACCAGGGTCCGCACGGGCGGAACTACAGCACGCCACAGTTCCTGCTCGACAAGATATTGCAAGCCGTCCCAGAAAGTGGGATCCGAAGTCGCCCCTCGCGCATCAGCGATCTCACCTCCAAAGGTGCTTCGGGTATTTCCGTTGCAGCTCTTTTTTGATCTTTGGGTAACTCGCCCTCCAGAAGGTTGCGAGGTCATCAGTGATCTGGATTGGACGATGATTCGGCGCCAGCACTTCGATCCGTAACGGCACCCGACCAGCGCCGGCGAGCAACTTAGTTTCCACGCCATAGAGGTCTTGAATACGAACGGCGATGGTCGGCTCGGCAGTGGGGCCATAGCTGATCTTCGCGTTGCGTCCGTTCGGTAGTCGAATCCGCTCGGGCGCGAATGGTTCGAGCGCGCTTTGTTGCGCGCGGCTCAGCCACGACTTCAGTGCCGGCCCGACCGGCCGTTCCTTGATCTCCTTGTAGCTCATGGCACCAAAGCAGATTTGCTCGAGGAGGAGCGTGCGTTCCGCTGCGCCGATCGGTGGGAGTTCCAGCTCGGGAAAGCGTGACGCAGCGAAGTTCAGGCGCGCGATCCATTGCTCGGTCGCGTGATCCCATTTCTTGAGCGGACACGTTCCAGCGGCCACCTCCCGGGCGAGGAGCGTCGCGGCTTCGTTAGGCGGGACGCGGTCGCTCTTTTTCTCTTCCAGCACGAGATCGTGGAAAAGCGTGACGCTCCGACCGATCACGCGGCGCAAACTGGAATCGAAAACCGCCTCGACTTTCTCCGTGATTGCTTCCGGAAAAAACTCGGTCAGCCAATCGCGCTCGATTGCGGTGGCGAGCGTGAGGAGCACCTGCCGTTCGCCATCGCTCGACTCGATCTCCCGAATCTCCGAAGCCGTCAGCAGCTTCGTGCGATGCACGACGCTCTCGTGTGCGAGCACGCCGCGGCGATTGTGCACGAGCGCGCAACGGAGCGTTCCTTCGTCGAGCCGGACGGCAACCTGGTCGGGAAAACCGGTGAGGACACAGCGCGCGATCGCGCCCGGTTTCGCTTCGTGCTCGCCGACGTCGAGGCTTTCGGCCCGCGCGATCCCGAGGAATTGTTGCCAGAGTTGTGCCGCCTCGCGCGCGGCCCCGGCGTGCACGCCTAACGATGCACAACGGCGCGGGTCGAAGTGATTGTTCTCCGCGAACCGGAATGCCCGGAGCAGGATGAAGAGATCCGATTCGTCTTCGCTCCCCAGCAGATCCTCGCGATCGCTCCGCATCTGTTTGCCTTCGGCGCGCCGGAGCAGACTGCGGCCTTGGGTGAGCGCGGCGATCAGCGCGATCGCGCGCACGCAGCCTTCCGCCTCGGCGGCGAGCAGCATGCGCGCGTAACGCGGATGCACCGGAAACGCGAGCATGCGTCGGCCTAACGAGGTGATGGAGCCTGGGCAGGAGTCGGCCATTCTGGGTAGCGCGCGCGTCTCGCGTGCTGGCGACGGTGTCTCGCCGTCGCGAACTTTCGCCCGGATTTCAGCGATCGATTCGTCGCCGAAAGTTCGTTGCGGCGGGACGCCGCCACCAGCACGCGAGACGCGCGCGCTACCCAGAGCGCCAAGATCGGTCAGGAGCTGCTCCGCGTTTTCGAGCGCTTTCAGCTCGGGCGGCTCGAGCCAATGGAAAGCGGCGATGTCATCGATCCCGCTCGCTTTCAACGTGAGCACGACCTCGGCGAGATCGAGCCGCTTCACTTCCGGCAATTCCTGCGGCGCCCGCTCGACCTGCTCGCGTTCCGTCCAGAGCCGCAGGCAATGTCCCGGCGCGGTGCGACCGGCTCGGCCGGCTCGTTGCTCGGCGGAAGCACGGCTGATTTTCTCGATGAAGAGCGTGTTGATCCCGCGGCGCGGATCGAAGCGCGCGATCCGCGCGAGCCCGCTGTCGAGGACGAGACGTACGCCGTCGATCGTGAGGGAAGTTTCCGCCACGTTCGTCGCGACGATTGCCTTGCGCTGGTCGTTAGGCGCGATTGCGGCATCCTGTTCGTTAGGCGGGAGTTCGCTGTAAAGCGGGAGCGCAACGAACCGGTCGCTCACCCGGGAGGCGCGGATCGCGGAGATCGTGCGGGTGATTTCGTATTTCCCGGGCATGAAAATGAGCGCGTCGCCTTCGGTTTGCGGAGCGAGACGTTCGAGTTCATCGGCGGCCAGATCCCAGATCGGATAGTTCTCGGCGCGGACCGGTTTCGCGAGGTATTCGATCTCGACCGGGTAGGTGCGGCCGCTCGAGGTGAGGACGGGGCAGGGAGCGAGATATTTTTCCAGCTTGTCCGATTCGAGTGTCGCGGACATGACGACGAGGAGCAGATCGGGCCGTTTCGTTTCCTGGAGCTGCAAGGCGCGCGCGAGCGTGATGTCGCCGTAGAGATGCCGCTCGTGAAATTCATCGAAAAGAATCGCGGAGATGCCGCGCAGCTCCGGGTCCTGGAGGAGTTGGCGGAGGAGAATTCCCTCGGTGACGAAGCGGATGCGGGTCTGCGCGGAGACGGTGCGCTCGAAGCGGATCTGGTAACCGACTTCCTCGCCTAACGAGCCGCCGCGCTCCTGCGCGACACGTTTCGCGAGGAGTCGGGCAGCGAGGCGGCGGGGTTGCAGGACGACCACTTCCCCAGTGCCGAGCAAGTTGCCATCGAGGAGAATCTGCGGGACCTGCGTCGATTTTCCCGAGCCGGTGGGCGCCTGGAGGATGAGCCGCGGATTCTCGCCTAACGAACTAACGATCTCGCGTTCAAGTTCGTAGATCGGCAAATCGCGCGGCGGCATGGAGGCAGAGTTTCGCGGTGGAGGCGGGGGCATTCAACGCGCAAGGGAGGAGCCGATGCGGCCGCGTCGAGAAGTGTTGTCATCCCGAGTCGCCGGAGGACAACGGGGGATCTCCCAGGCGTCGATGGACCTTCTCTGAAATCGACGTCGTTCGGACGCTGGCGAGGTCCTTCGCCGCGCTTCGTCGGCTCAGGATGACAAGCGTTTGGGTGCCGACGATTGTGCGTGCCTGATCGCTGTGGAAAGCCGTCAGCTGTTGCGGAAGTCTGCGACGAAGTCGGCGATGTCTTCATCCGTCACCGACCACGAGCACATGAGTCGGTAAACATCCGGCTCGATGAATTTGTAGAAGTGCCAGCCGCGACCGTGCATTTGCGCAACTTTCTCGTCGCTCAAACGCAGGAAAAGCGCACTTGCCTCGCGTGGGAAGGCGAGGTCAGTCTCAAGTTGCTCGGAAAGTTTCTCCGCCGCGTTGTTCGCGTGCCGCGCATTCTGAAGCCAGACGTCGTTCTCGAGCAACCCGGCCCACGGCGCGGCGATGAAGCGCATTTTCGAGGCAAGTTGCGCACCTTGTTTTGCCCGGTAATCGAACTCGGCGGCGAGTTCCTTGCGAAAGAAGACAACGATTTCTCCGACGGCGAGACCGTTCTTCGTCCCGCCGAACGAGAGGACGTCGACGCCGCGCGACCAGGTGATTTCCTTCGGCGCGCAGCCTAACGATGCGACCGCGTTGGCAAAGCGCGCGCCGTCCATGTGTATGAGCAGCTCGTGTTTTTTTGCGAACTCGGCGACTGCGTCCAATTCGTTAGGCTGGTAAACCGTCCCAAGCTCCGTCGCCTGCGTCAGGCTGAGCGCCCGCGGTTTCGGCGAATGCAATTCGCGCTGGCGCGCGAGCACTTCGGCGGCGTCAGCGAGATCGATCTTGCCGTTTGCGCCCCCGACTCGGAGCAACTTTGAGCCGCCGGAAAAAAACTCGGGGGCGCCACACTCATCCGTCTCGATATGCGAGTACTCGTGGCAAAGCACGCTCTGAAACGGCCGGCAAAGTTGCGCGAGCGAAAGTGAGTTGGCGGCCGTGCCGTTGAAGACGAAGAAGCTTTCGCAATCAGTCTCGAAAAGCTCGCGCACTTTGTCGCTGACCTGTTTCGTCCAGCGATCGTCGCCGTAGGAAGCCGCGGCGTCGTGATTGGCCTCGGCCAGCGCGGCCCAGGCTTCAGGGCAAATCGCGGCCGTATTATCGCTGGCAAATTCATAACGCTCGCGGATCGGCATGGCGAAAGCCGTAAGCGCGCTCGCGCAACCCGGCAACCGCGCGGCCAAGAAAAACGCCTGGCCAGAAGTGCGTGATCTAACCACTCAGCGCGCCTCCGCCAGGCGACTCACCTCTATCTTTGCCAGTCGATTCTACGTGCAGCCACGCAGCAAAAAGATCACGAGGAGAACCGGAATCGGAATGCCGATGAGCCAGAGAAGGATGTAGCCCATCGCTCCTTTTTCTTTGCTGCGTTCAGTCAATTTCATAGTCGGATGGTCTCATGGTTTTATTCGAAACCGCCGAAGCGCCTGACCGTGCGCGGGTCGAAAATAATTCGTTAGTCTGGAGTGGCGCAACGGGCGCGAGCGCTTTGCCGAACGGCGCCGCCAGCTATATCCTTCGAGCCTATGAGTTCTCTGCAAAACGAAATCGAGCGGCGCGGCGGTCAGATTTTTGAGCTGGTCGATCGGCATCCGGAATCGCTTTTCAGCAAGGCCGGATTCTACCAGCGCATGATGGCCTTCTCGATGCGCGACGAGCGTTTCAAGGTGCAGATGTTTCGCTTCGTTGACGTGCTCGCTTCTCTCCGGCGTTCCGGCGACATCGTCGAGCATCTGCGCGAATATTTTCACGGGATGGATGGCAGCGTTGTCCCAATGTTGCCGACCGGTCTGAAGGTCGCGGGCATCTGGCCGTGGCTGACTTCGTTCATCCTGCGCCGGAACGTTGCCGGGATGGCGCGGCAGTTCATCGCCGGGCGAGACGGCAGCGATGTGCTGAAAACATTGCGGGCCAAGCGGAAGCAGAAAATTGGCTTCACGGTCGACTTGTTAGGCGAAGCGGTCGTGAGCGAAGTCGAGGCCGACGAGTACGCGGCGCGCGCGATGGAGTTGCTCGAGACGCTCTCGCGTGAGACGCGCGGCTGGAGCGATCCGTTAGGCAAAAACGCGGAGCTTTTTCCGGTCGTGAATCTTTCCCTGAAGATCTCGGCCTTCTATTCGCAGATGAATCCGGCCGACCCGGATGAAGCCGTCGCGCATCTCGCGCCGAAGCTCCGGCCGATCCTGCGCCGCGCGAAAGAGCTCGGCGCGTTCGTGAACTTCGACATGGAAAGTTACGCGCATAAGAACGCGACCCTGCAGCTTTTCAAAACGCTCCTGACCGATCTGGAGTTCCAGGATTGGCCGCGCTGCGGGATCGTGATCCAGGCTTACCTCCGCGATTCCGAGCGCGACCTGCGCGCGCTGATCGACTGGGGTCGGCAACGCGGGACGCGCTTCGCGGTGCGGCTCGTGAAAGGCGCCTATTGGGATTACGAGAAGATCGTCGCGGCGCAGAATGGCTGGGTCTGCCCGGTCTATCTGCAGAAGCCGGAGAGCGATGCGAATTTCGAAGTCTGCACGCGCGTGCTCCTCGATAATGAGTCAATCGTCACGCCGGCGTTTGGTTCGCATAACGTCCGCTCGATCGCGCACGCCATGGCTTATGCCGATTCGTTAGGCATCGACCAGAGCCGGTTCGAGTTCCAACTCCTCTACGGCATGGGCGGTCCGATCAAACGCGCGCTCGTCGAGATGGGTTATCGGGTGCGCGAATACTCGCCCGTCGGCGAGCTCCTCCCGGGCATGTCTTATCTCGTTAGGCGTTTGCTCGAGAACACTTCCAACGAAGGATTTCTGCGCGCGAAATTTTCCGATAATCTCGCGGCCGCGCAGCTCCTGCGCGACCCGAACGAGCTCATCACGACGGACGCGCGGATCCTGCCGCCGATCGAGATGGAGCCGAGCCATTACCATTCCGCGAATGGCGAAGATCGCGACACGCCGCCGGGCGACAGCTATGAAAACGCGCCGCTCGTGAATTTCGTGCATCACCAGACGCAGGAACAAATGAAGAC
>JBDTIQ010000040.1:0-7878 GCA_039936335.1 Chthoniobacterales bacterium | reverse complement strand
CATGGTTTGAAGCGGAGCTCCGACTCGTTAGGCCAAACGTCCTCGTCTGTCTCGGCTCGACGGCGGCGCAGGCGCTGTTCGGCTCTTCGTTCCGCGTCACGCGCGAGCGCGGGAAACTTCTCGAGTCGGAGCTCGCGCCGCGCGTGGTGACGACGGTGCATCCTTCGTCGCTGCTCCGGCAGCCGGATGCAGATGCGCGCGCGCAGGAATATGCGCACTTCGTGAAGGATCTGGGCGTCGCGCTCCGCGCCGCACAATTGTAGCCGACCGGCCTGAGGCGGGTTGCCCAAATACAGAACCGGGGCAGGCGGAGCGCTCGCCCTACAATTGAAAGTGTGGCCCCGATGGTGGCGTGAGCCGTCTGCGGGTCTGGGGGATGCCGACGCCGCCCGCAGCCGACTCCAAAAACTCTGTCATCCTGAGTGAAGCGAAGGATCTCTGACTCTTTCCCCTCTCCGAGAGGTGCCCAATGCAGTCAGGTCAGAGATCCTTCGCTACGCTCAGCATGACAGGCCAAATTGAGGAACGCACCTAATGAAAGAGCGACCTCGGTTTACTCGTCCGAAGAGGTGTCGCAAAAGAAAAGCCCGCGACAGTTCGCACCGCCGCGGGCTTCCTTACGATTCGTTAGGCGAGATTACGGAGTCGCCGTCGGCTCGGGCGAAGCCTCTTCCATGCCCATCTTTTTGTGACCATGATGGCCTTTATGCTTCGACTTCATGCCGAGCATGACGCTCTTGGCTTCCATCTTGCCGTCGGCTTGCTTGTAATATTGGCCGCGCACGTCCTGATCGGCGGTCACGTCCGCCATCGTGGCCGGTTGCCCGTCTTTCGTGATTTCGGTCGTGTCGGTCATCGTGAAGACGCGGCTCTTGCCCTTCTTCGACGTGATCGTGAACGTCTTGGCCGAGCTGTCGACAGACGCGATTTTCCCGTAGTAGCGAGTCCCGTGCATCGCCGGCGAAGCACCCTCCGTCGGTGAAGCGGAAGCGGTCGCTTCTTTGGTGGTTTTCTTATCTTTGGCAGATGCGTTCGGAGCCGCGCTGAGCGCGAGCGTCGCGAGGCAAAGGCCGGTAATTAACAGACTTTTCGATTTCATTTTTTCCTTTTGTTGTTGGTTGTTTTTCAGGCCAGCGGCCCGTGCAAATGGTTTGGACGGGGGAAGCAAGCTTTGATTCAAAACGGGTCTAACGAGAGCCGGAACGGAGCGCAATCCTAATTTTGCAGCAAACCTCGAACGAGCGTCTAAATAGTCCGCAAACCTGGAACGCGGAGCTCCTGCGACGCCGAGGAGAGCGCCTCGATTGTAATCCACGCTGTCACGACGCTCCGGATTCGCGGAGCTCATGCCTCCATTTTTGACGCTTGCCCGTTCGAGGCGCGGAGCTTTAGCCTCGCGACATGTTCCCGCCCGGGTCGAGAAACTTGCCGACCGGCGCCGACCGTTACGCGCAACTGCTCGCCACCGCGCATGTGCGCGAGCGCGCGCTGCTCGTCGTGCCGCGGCATTTTGGTGAACTGGAATTGCAGGCGCGGTGGTTCGCGGGCGACTTCGGTTGTGCCTTCACTGGGAGCGCGGGAGAGAAGATCGAGATCGTGCAATTCGGCACCTGGAACCGCGCGGCCGGGCCGGATTTTTCCGACGCCGCGATCCGAATCGATGGCGGCGAGATCGTGCGCGGGAGCATCGAGTTCGACCTCGCCGATCAAAGCTGGGAAACGCACGGGCACTCGACCAATCCGGAATTCGACGACACGGTTCTGCACGTCTTCGTGGAAGCGAGCTCGCGCGCCTTTTTCACCCGCACCAGCGCGCATCGCAACGTGCCGCAGGTGCGGGTCAATCCCGCCGCGTTGCCAGCCGGCTTTGAGTTGAACCTCCCGCTGG
This sequence comes from Chthoniobacterales bacterium, assembly GCA_039936335.1. Classification (GTDB taxonomy): domain Bacteria; phylum Verrucomicrobiota; class Verrucomicrobiia; order Chthoniobacterales; family UBA10450; genus Palsa-1392. Next base: position 5,990 of record JBDTIQ010000040.1, on the reverse strand, counting down.
CGCGGCCCGGGCGTTGTCATGCGCCGCTCCGTGGTTTGCCGGAAGAGAAAGTGACGAGCATCCTCGACGCAGCGGCGCAGTTTCGCCTCGCGCGCAAAGCACGCCGACTCGGCCGTCTGGCCGAGATCCACGGCGCGAATCAGGCGCTTTTCCAGGAGCTCGCCGCGGCCCTGGGCTACAAGCAGAACAAGCTGCCGTTCACGCTCCTCGCGCAGCGGCTGCCGTTGCAAACCCTGCGCGCCGCCCCGGACGAGATCGAGGCGATTCTCTTCGGCGCCGCCGGGTTTCTTCAGGCGGCGGATCTCGCGCAGTTCGAACCGGGGACGCGAAGCTATCTGCGCGGGCTCTGGGATAAATGGTGGCCGCAGCGCAGCGCGCTCGATCGACTGATTCTTCCGCCGCGCACCTGGCGTCTGAGCGGGACGCGACCGCTCAATCATCCGCAGCGGCGGGTGGCGGCGCTCGCCGCGCTCGTGGCCGACTGGCCGCGGCTCATGCGCTCGTTAGGCGAAGAAGAACTGTCCGACGCGCGCGAGTGTTTCCTCAACACCTCGCACCCTTACTGGGATCATCATTACACCCTCACCTCCGCCGCCTCGGTGCCGCCGATGGCGCTGATCGGCGAGACGCGGGTGACGGAGATTCTCGCCAACGTGATCCTGCCCTTTCGCGAGATTCGCGGGCGCGACGTCTGGCCCGACTATGCCGGGTTGCCGGCGCGCCTGACAAACCGCCGGCTCGAGACCGGCGCCGCCCGGCTTTTCGGGGGCGATCCGCGACGCGGGAAGTTTCTCAAAACGGTCGCGCACCAGCAGGGTTTGCTTCAGATCTACGAAGACTTTTGCCTGCAAGACAACTCCGACTGCGCGCAATGTCCCTTCCCGGAACAGATGCAAAAATGGGCGTGAAACGGTGGGGTGCGGAGAACAGAAGCGAGGGGGCAGCGGGCTTCACCTTGATCGAGCTGCTGGTGGTGATCACGGTGATCGCGATCCTGATGGCGCTTTTGTTCCCGGCTTTCAGAGGCGCGCAGGAGCAGGCCAAACGGACGCAGGCGAAGAATGACGTGACGCAGATCGTGACCGCGGTGAATGCGTTCTATACGGAATACGGGCAGTATCCGGTCACTGACAGTTCCGCAGATTTCACCGTGGACGGACTTAACAGCAACACCAACGACAAGCTGTTCAACGCGCTTCGGGGACAAGGTTTGGACACAACGACTAATCCCAAAGACATTGCATTCTTCAGTCCGCCCGATGTGAAAGACCCGGCAAATCCTCGCTCCGGCATTGGAACCGCTGCAGCTACGTTGGGACAGTATTTCGATCCTTGGGGTAAACCTTACATCGCCCGTCTAGATACAACTTTTGATAACGTGGTGAGTCCGAATCCCTATCAACTCAACGCGGGAGCATCTGCGAGCGTCAGTGGTGGAGTGATTGCATGGTCGTTTGGTCCGGACGGCAAATCAGACAGCGTTCCAGGACCCGCTCCGGACAAGAAGGCCGGCACGAACGACGACGACGTGATTTCCTGGCAGTAGTTGCAGTCGCGCGCCGAGCAGCCACAGTCTGGGGCGCAAAAGGCGGGTGTAGTTCAATGGTAGAACGGCAGGTTCCCAATCTGCATACGGGGGTTCGATTCCCCTCACCCGCTCTCCACACAAGGAAAGTCTGCTCGGGCCATTCTGGAGTGACTTACGCATTGCGCTCCATCTCGGGCCAAATGGCTTTCAGGGAGTCCAATAACCTTCCCGTAATCGAACCATCTGGATGTCCGATGAATTTGAACCACCTCATGAGCCGGTCGCACCCGGCGACAGCGATCCGCTCGATGAGCTGCTCCTCTTCGGCAATCGCGAGACGCGCCGCCGTTTTCTCATAAAAGTCGCCGGCACCAGCGCCGCACTCACGCTCGGGCCGCATCTCGTCGGTTTTTCGCGCGCGGAAGCGGCGAACGTGGCGGCGGGAAACGATGCAACCAGGATGGTCGACGTTACTCTCAAGATAAATGGCGCGGAGCATAAGTTGCGGCTCGATCCGCGCACTTCGCTGCTCGATCTGCTGCGCGAACATCTGCAGCTCACCGGGTCGAAGAAAGGTTGCGATCACGGGCAGTGCGGCGCCTGCACGGTGCTCATCAATGGCCGGCGCGTGAACAGTTGTCTCAGTCTCGCAGTGGTGCACGACGGCGAGGAGATCACGACGATCGAAGGTCTCGCCCACGGCGACCAGCTTCATCCGATGCAGGCGGCGTTCATCGAGCACGATGGATTCCAATGCGGCTATTGCACGCCGGGGCAGATCTGTTCGGCGGTTGCTTGTGTGCAGGAAGGTCACGCGAAAGACGACAACGAGATTCGCGAATGGATGAGCGGGAATCTGTGCCGCTGCGGCGCCTATCCGAATATCGTCGATGCGATCAAACAGGCGCGCGAGAAAATGACCTAACGATGATTTTTAAGCCACAGATGGTCACAGATGACAGACAGACTTGGGAAGGACTTATCTGTGAAAATCTGTGTTCATCTGTGGCTAACTCTGATTCTTGATGAACCCATTTACCTATTCCCGCGCGAGCGATCCGCAGAGCGCGATCAAAGAAGTCGCGGCGAACAAGCAGGCCAAGTTCCTCGGCGGCGGGACAAACTTGATCGACCTCATGAAGATGGGCGTCGAGCGGCCCGAGCAACTGGTCGATATCAACCGGCTCGATCTCACGAAAGTGGAGGAGTTGTCGAACAATGGCGGCGTCCGGATCGGTGCGCTCGTTCGGAACAGCGATCTGGCCGAGCACGACCTGATCAAAAAGAATTATCCGGTTTTAAGTGAAGCGCTCCTCTCCGGCGCGAGCCCGCAGTTGCGTAACCTCGCCACCACCGGCGGCAATCTGCTGCAACGCACGCGCTGTTATTATTTCTACGACCCGGCTTTCCCGATGTGCAATAAGCGCGACCCCGGGAGCGGTTGCGGAGCGCTCGATGGTTACAACCGCATCCACGCGATCCTCGGCCAAAGCGACAAGTGCATCGCGACGCACCCGAGCGACATGTGCGTTGCGATGGCCGCGCTCGATGCGGTCGTGCGCGTGCAGGGACCGAAAGGCGAGCGCACGATCCCGTTCGCTGACTTCCACCGACTCCCTGGCGATACGCCGCAGGTCGAGACGAATTTACAGCCTAACGAGCTCATCACCGCGGTCGATCTGCCGGCGCTGCCCTTCGCGAAGCGCTCGCATTATCTGAAAGTGCGCGACCGCGCGAGCTACGCTTTCGCACTTGTGAGTGTGGCGGCGATTCTGGAAATGGACGGCGGCAAGATCAAATCGGCGCGCGTGGCGCTCGGCGGTGTCGCGCTGAAGCCCTGGCGCGCGCACAAAACCGAGCAGGCTCTCGCCGGGAAAGAGCCTAACGAAGCCAACTTCCGCGCCGCGGCCGACGCCGAACTGGCGGCGGCGCACGGCTACAAATACAACTCCTTTAAAATCGAGCTGGCGAAGCGCGCGGTCACCCAGGCGCTCGGCACCGTCGCGAAAATGGCATGATGAAGACGGCGCCATCTCCCGGGGAGCGCAGATACCTCCCTCATCGCTCCCGAGAAATGCCTCTAAATGACGAAATCTAAAGAAACCAACATCCTCGGACCCGCGCGCAACCGCGTGGACGGACCGCTCAAAGTCACCGGCAAAGCCAAATACGCGGTTGAGTTTGAGATCCCAAATCTCGTGCACGCGTGGCCGGTCGTAAGCAATCTCGCCAAGGGCACGATCACCGCGATGGACACGAAAGCCGCTGAATCCGCGCCCGGTGTTCTCAAAGTCTTAACCCATCAAAATGCGCCGCAACCCAAGAAGGCGGAAGGCGGCGGGGGCAAAGCGCGCACCGAAGGCATTCGCATCGAAGAACGCAATCCGCTAAGCGACGATAAGATTCATTACGCGGGGCAATACGTCGCCCTCGTCGTGGCGCAGACGCTCGAGCAGGCACAATACGCGGCGTCGTTAGTCGGGGTGAACTACGCGCCGGAAGAGCCGCTCCTCACGATGAAGGCGGCGGAGCACAAGGCGAAGAAGCCCGAGGAGAACCAGGGGAGCGACGTGCAGCCGAGCAAAGGCGACGTCGATGAAATCTTCAGGAAGAGCGACCTGATCCAGATCAGGCAGACCTACGCGACCCCGACCGAAACGCATAATCCGATCGAGCTGCACGGCACGATCGCGGCCTGGGACGGCGACAACAAACTGACCGTCTGGGATTCGACCCAATTCGTCAAAGGCGTCCAGAGCATTCTCGCGCGCACCTACGGATTGGACTTGGAAAACGTGCGCGTGATCGATCCTTTCGTCGGCGGCGCCTTCGGCAGCAAAGGACCTGTCTGGCCACACGAGTTGCTCGCCACCATGGCCGCGAAAGTGGTGGGTCAGCCGGTGAAGTTTTACGTCCCGCGCAAGGAGATGTTTACCTGCACCGGGCACCGCACGCCGACGAGCCAAACCATCACTCTCGCCGCGACCAAGGACGGAAAACTGCAGGCGATGCGCCACGTGAGCGAGACGCTCACCTCGACCGTCGGCGACTGGGTCGAGGCATGCGGCGCGCGCTCCACCGCCGTCATGTACGCGAGCCCGAACATCAAGGTCGAGGAATACGTTTATTCGGTGAACCGCTCCACTCCCAACTTCATGCGCGCGCCGGGCGAATGCCCGGGCACGACCGCGCTGGAGATGGCGCTGGACGAGCTGGCGGTGGCGCTGAAGATGGATCCGGTGCAGTTGCGCCTAACGAACTACGCCGAGAACCATCCGATCAAAGAAAAGCCCTTCAGCGCGAAACATCTGAAGGAAGCCTATTCGTTAGGCGCGGAGAAATTCGGCTGGTCGAAACGCAACCCGCAGCCCGCCTCGATGAAAGATGGCCACCTGCTCGTCGGCTGGGGCATGGCGACCGCGACTTATCCTGCGCACAAAATGAAAGCGGTCGCGAAAGTGATCTTGCAAGCCGACGGCAGCGCGACCGTGCAATGCGCGACCCACGATCTCGGGACCGGCGCTTACACCGCCTTCACCCAGATTTCGTCGGAGCAACTCGGCGTGCGTTTTGAGAAGGTAAATTTCGAGCTCGGCAGATCCGATTACCCCTTCGGCCCGGTCGCGGGCGGCTCGAACTCCACCGCCACGGTCGGGACCGCGATTCACCAAGTCGCCGGACTGCTCCATCAGGCGCTCGCCGACCTCGCGGTGAAGGACGCAAAGTCGCCGCTCCATGGGCTGTCGCCTAACGACATCGCGATGACCGAGCCCGGTCGGATCGGGTTAAAAAACGACAAGTCAAAGTCCGACAGTTACACCGACATCCTGCAACGCGCGGGCAAGGAGTCGCTCGTCGTCGAGGGGAAAATGCCGGAGTCGGACGAGAAGCAGAAACAGGTTTTCCAATCCTGGGGCGCACATTTTGTGGAGGTGAAAATCGATCCGCTCCTCCCGCTCGTGCAGGTGACGCGCGTCGTCAGCGTGATCGACTGCGGCCGCGTCGTGACCTACAAACCCGCACGCAGCCAGATCATCGGCGGCGTCGTCATGGGCATCGGCATGGCGCTGACGGAGGCGACCGAGTACGATCCGAAGACGGGTCTGCCGGCGAATGCGAATCTCGCCGAATACCACGTCCCCACGAACGCGGATATCCCGCACATCGAAGTCGAGTTCGTAGGTGAACCAGACTTCGATTTCAACCCGATCGGCGCGCGCGGGATTGGCGAGATTGGGATCACGGGCATCGCGGCGGCGGTCGCGAACGCGGTCTTTCACGCGACCGGCCGGCGCGTCCGCGATCTGCCGATCACGCCGGATAAGTTGATCTAATGCGCGGGGTTCTATTCCGGGTAGCGAGCGCGTCTCGCGTGCTGGCGATGGCGTCCTCGCCATCGCGGACTTTTGCAGAGTTTCGCCGCGTCTTCCGCGGAGAAAGACTGTTTCGGCGAGGACGCCGA
>JBDTIQ010000039.1:0-6960 GCA_039936335.1 Chthoniobacterales bacterium | reverse complement strand
CCGCAAGATGTCGAAGCGCAGGCCTTTCAATCACGCTGGTGCTAGATTGATCGACATTCGGAATTAGCTGGTTTTCCTGTGGCAAATCTGCTGCATTAGCCGTCCGATCACTCTTATGAAGACGTTTCGTTTTCCGCCATCTCTCGGCTTCGCCCTCGCCGCCGCCTGCACGCTCGCTTTCGTCCGCACTCTGCCATGGCCGACTGCACGCTCACGAGAGTGAAAGGTGGTGCGCGATACTGGGTTCGAACCAGTGACCCCCTCCGTGTCAGGGAGGTGCTCTACCACTGAGCTAACCGCGCAAAAAGGGGAAGCACAAGAGACGAATCCCGCGCGGCGAGTCAAGCGGGAAGAGAAGCCGCGCGCCGAGTCGAGGAATCAGGCCGCGAGCCTATTCGTTTCCCTGCGCCCCAGGATCCGCACGGTTTGTTTCAACTGCTCGATCTTGAGCGGCTTCTTCAACACCGTGACCGGTCCGCGTGTCAGGATGCGATCCAGCATCGCGCTGTCTGGATAACCGGTGATGATCACGATCGGCAGGTTTGGATCGATCTCTTTCGCCGCGTCGTAAACGTCGTCAGCCGGTCCGTCCGGCAATTTCAAATCGAGGAAGAGCAAATCGAAGTGCTGCTTCCCGAGCGCGACGAGCGCTTCCTTCACCGTACCGACGACCACCCGGCTGAATCCAACCTTCTTCAGGAAAACCTTAAACAGGTTTTGCAGGCTCTCATCGTCATCCACCACCAGCACCGTCGGCTGGCCGGCGCGGTCTTCTTTCAGGATGTCCTTGTCGAGGGAATCCTTTTTCACCCGCCATCGCCCGCCAATCTGGATGGCGGGCAACTGCCCGCGCTGCACGAGGTAGTAAACCGTGGGAAGCGGGATCCGGAGGTATTTGGCGGTTTCTTTGACCGTCAGTAGATTGTGCATCCCCGAGAAATCAGCAGGCTGGAGTTTGGTAGGCAAGGTTTTTATGAACCCACTGAGAATTATAAATATTACAATTTGTGTCAACAACCATTTTTAGGGGAATTCACCGGGCGAGGAATCATCTCGCCCACCGCCTCCGCGGCAGATCGTCGCTGGACAACCTCCCGTGCAAGGTTCACTATTCGCAACTTTATGAGCGCACTGTTTTTCAAGCGGTTTTTGCAAAAGCCGTTTCAAATCGCCTCCATCATCCCCAGTTCCAAGACGCTCGTGGAGAAAGTCGCGAGCAAGATGGATTTCTCGGAATCGCGGATCATCGCCGAGTACGGCCCGGGCGAAGGCGTGCATTCCCGCGGTCTCGTCCGCCGGATGGACGCAAACTCGCACCTCTTTCTTTTCGAGCTTGATCCGGCCTTCTCACGGGATCTCGAGCGGCAGTTTGCGGACGATCCGCGCGTCACGGTGATCAACCGCGATGCCGCCAGTCTCGCCGAGGAGCTCGCGAAACGCGGGATCGAGAAGTGCGATTATATCCTTTCCGGCATCCCTTTCAGCATTCTCGAGATCAAGAAAAAGCGAGCGCTGCTCCAGGACACTTATGACGCGCTGAAGGGCGGCGGCGCCTTCATTATTTATCAGGTGACAAATGAACTTCGCCAGCACGCGACGTTTTTCGACCGCGCAGAATCGGAGTACTGCCTGCAAAATATTCCACCGATGTTCATCACCGTTTTCCACAAAGCCAATACCCGTAACGGCCACTCTCGCACCTCGCACCTCGTCCCCGCAGCTTCAGCGAACGGCGCCAAATGAGTCTCGGCCACACCCGGACCGAGCGGGATTCGATGGGCGAGATGTCCGTTCCCGAGTCGGCCCTCTACGGCGCGTCGACGCAGCGCGCCGTGCTCAATTTCCCGGTTAGCGGCTGGCGTTTTTCGCGGCCGTTCATTCGCGCGCTTGGGCTTTTGAAATGGGCCGCCGCGCAGGCGAATCACGACCTCGGTCTGCTCGATGCGGAACGGAGCGCGCTCATCGTGCAGGCGGCTGAAGAAGTGACCGAAGGCAAGCTCGACGAGCATTTCCCGATCGATATTTTCCAGACCGGGTCCGGCACGAGCACGAACATGAACGCGAACGAGGTGATCTCGAATCGCTGCTCCCAGCTCGAAGGCAAAGAAATCGGCGCGAAAGAGCCGGTCCACCCTAACGATCACGTCAACATGGGCCAGTCGAGCAACGACGTGATCCCCTCCGCGATCCACATCAGCGCGGCCGAGCAGATCAAGACCTGCCTGATTCCCGCGCTCGAAAATCTCGCCGGCGCGCTGGAGACGAAAGCGGAGGAATTTCACGACGTAATCAAGATCGGTCGCACCCATCTGATGGATGCGACCCCGGTCCGGCTCGGCCAGGAATTTGGCGGTTACGCGCAACAGGTGCGTCATGCCGTCCGCCGTGCCCAACAATCGATCGAAGCGCTCCAGGAACTCGCGCTCGGCGGCACCGCCGTCGGCACAGGGCTGAATCGGCACCACGATTTTCCCGGCAAAGTCATGCGCCATCTCGAGCAGCGCACCGGTATTCCCTTCCGCGAAGCGCCGAACCATTTCGAGGCGCAAGGCGGCAAGAACGCCGTCGTCGAAGTGAGCGGTCAGCTCAAGGCGATCGCCGTCGGCCTTTTCAAAATCGCGAACGACATCCGCTGGTTAAGCAGCGGTCCGCGCTGCGGCATCGGCGAGATTTCCTTGCCGGCAACGCAACCCGGCAGCTCGATCATGCCCGGCAAAGTGAACCCGGTCATGAGCGAATCGATGATGATGGTCTGCGCGCAGGTGATCGGCGCCGACGCCACCATCACCTGGGCGGGCGCGAACGGAAATTTCGAGCTCAACGTCATGATGCCGGTGATGGCGCACAACCTCCTTTGCAGCATCCGGCTGCTCGCGAATGTCGTGACGATTTTTGCCGACAAGTGCATCAGCGGCATTGAAGCGAACCGGGAACGCTGCGCGGAATTGGTCGAGCTTTCGATGGCGATGGTCACGAGCCTCGCGCCAAAAATCGGCTACGATCGCGCGGCGGAGATCGCCAAGGAAAGCGCGAAAACCGGCAAAACCGTGCGGCAACTTTCCCTCGAGCAAAAGGTCCTGCCGGAAGCGGAACTCAACGCCACGCTCGATCCCGTTTCCATGACGGAGCCGGGCGGTAGAGGTTCCGGCGGCGGTTAGGGTCGGTTACCGCTTTCTTGCCTCACAATGGTCGCCAACGTCAACAGCCCGCATTTCTCCGGCGGCGCGAACATCGCGATCAAATGTCCGTATCACACCTATGAGCAGACGATCGCGTTTTATCGCGACACGCTCGCGCTCCCTTTGATCGAGGAGGAACCGGAAGGCTGCATTTTTCAGTTCGGCCCGATCCGGCTCTGGATCGACCGAGTGCCGAACATCAGCCATCCCGATATCTGGCTCGAGTTGGAGACGAACGACACCGACAGCGCCGCGGCGCATCTGAAAAATCACGGCGTCCCGCGCCGCGACGAAGTCGAGCAACTCCGCGAAGACTTCGACGGCTTCTGGATTTCCGATCCGTCCGGGATCATTCATCTGGTCGTCGGCGATGAAGACTAATGTTCGTTAGGCGTTAGGCAAAGTGGCGACCAACGATTACCAGGTCGCGCTCAACCCCGTCGAGGTTTGCGACGCGCGGGAGGTGTCCCCACCGTTTGAATCCAAACTTTTCAAAGAGCCGCAGACTCGCTTCGTTGTACCCGAAGATCAGCCCGAGCAACGTCTGAAGGCCAAGCGACGGCGCATGCGCAATCGCCGCGCCGAGGAGTTGCGCTCCGATGCCGCGCCGCCAGAAATCTGCGTGCACGTACACGCTCAGCTCGGACGTGACGTGGTAAGCGCAGCGCGGAATGAAAGCCGAAAAACTGAGCCAGCCGGCGACTTGTCCATCCAATTCCAAGACCCAGAGCGGATGCGCCTCGGCCGTATGCTCGTGAAACCACGGCAGCCGCTCCGCGACCGTCACCGGCTCCGATTGCGCAGTCGCCATGCGGGTCGCGATCGCCGAGTTATAGATCTCGACGATCGCAGATAGATCGCTCTCCGCGGCGTCGCGCAAATTCATCCCACCGGCATCGTCGCGGTGTCGAAGAAAAGACTCTCGAAAGTCGGCTGAAAATTTCCGCACCGGGTTAGCTCGATCGCAAAGCGAACGCTGATTTCACCCTGCGCGGCACAAAAGACCTCCACGTCGCGCCGCTCGTTTTTTTCCAGCTCCGCCCGAATCGCTCCGGCGGCGAGCGCGGGCGAATTGCAATCGCGGCTCAGATGCCCGAGCACGACGCGCGCAAGTTTCCCGGGCAACAACTGCTCGACGACCGCGGCCGCCGCGGCGTTGGAAAGATGACCATGCCGCGATTGAATCCGCTGCTTCACCGGCCACGGACGATGCGGATCGTTCTGGAGCAACTTCTCGTCGTGGTTCGTCTCGATCATGAGCGTCTGCACTTCGCGCAAACGCTCGATCGCCAGGCGGGTAACCTGCCCGAGATCGGTGATGTAACCGAGTGCGCTCGCGCCGGCATAAAAGGCGAATCCGACGGGCTCGACCGCATCGTGCGGAACGGAGAAGCTTTCGACCGTGATGTCACAGATCGAGAAGGCCGCGCCGGTCCGAAAAATCCGCCAGTTCCGATGCGTGCCTAACGAACCGTATCGAATCGCTTCGGCGGTCAGCGCGTTGCAATAAATCGGCACCTGAAATTTCCGGCAAAGCACCTCGAGCCCGCAGACGTGATCGCCGTGTTCGTGCGTCAGGAGGACGCCGTCGAGCTCGTTAGGCGCGACCCCGCAGAGCGCGAGTCGCAAGACAAGTTGCCGCGCGCTCAACCCGCCATCGACGAGGAGCCGGCAATGGTCGGTCGCCACGAGCGCGCTGTTTCCGGCGCTGCCGCTTCCGAGCATTGTCAGGCTGAACATGTTCGATACTTAGCGAGTCGCGTCGCGCTGCACAAATGGAAAGCGCGTGCGCCCGCAAACCGCATCGACTTTTTCATGCGGCTGGATACGCTGAAGTACGATGGAACCGCTCGATGTCGCCAGTCTCCGGCGCGAATACGAAACCCAGGGATTGCGCCGCGCCGATCTCCGATCCGATCCGATCGAACAGTTTTCCATCTGGTTTTCGGATGCGGTCGAGGTCGGGCTGCCGGATGTCAACGCGATCGCGCTCGCGACCGCCACCCCGGACGGGAAACCCTCGGCGCGCGTGGTTTTGCTGAAAGGTTTCGACCAGCGCGGGTTCGTTTTTTTTACCAACTACCACAGCACTAAAGGTCGCGAGCTGGACGCGAATCCGCAGGCGGCGTTCGCGATTTATTGGGTGCAACTGGAGCGCCAGATCCGCGTCGCCGGCCGGGTCGAAAAGACTTCGCGAAAGGAATCGGCGGCTTACTTCCATTCGCGGCCGCGCGGGAGTCAACTCGGCGCCTGGGTCTCGAAACAGAGCGAAGTGATCGATGCGCGCCAGATCCTGGAAGGCCGTCTCGCGGAGATGACGGAGCGCTATGCGAACAAGACGATCGAGTTGCCACCGCATTGGGGAGGCTATCGAATTGTGCCTAACGACGTCGAGTTCTGGCAGGGCCGGGCCAGCCGGTTGCACGATCGGTTCCGCTACACCCGGCAGAGCGAACAGGCCTGGTTGCTCGAACGTCTCGCGCCTTGAATTCGTTAGGGTCGTCCCGATGGAATTGCCTAACGAAGCCGAGCGTTCACGCCGCTGGGCGCATGACGACGGGCCGCGTTACTGGTGGCATCGGCTACCCGGGATGGATTTCGTGCCGCCGATTTATTCCGATCTTTCCGATGACGAATGGCAGGTGGTCCGCGACTGGTACGATGAAACCGACCGGAGCGGCGTGATCGGCGAATGCGCCGTGCCGCTGATCTCGCTCTTGCACGGACTCGTGCTGGGAAACCGGATCGAGCGGATTGTGCAGCTCGGGACCTGCTCCGGTTACTCGTCGCTCCTGCTCGGCTTCATGCTCCGGCGGATGAACGCCACCGGTGGTTTGTTCACGCTCGATATCAACCCCGAGCTCTGCGCGCTCACGGAACGCTGGCTGGCCCGCGCCGGCCTAACGGATTATGTGACGGTCGCCCTCGGCGATTCGTGCGATCCAAGGAGCCTTGCGGCCGCGACCACGCATTTCGGGACGGCCCCGGAGATGATCCTGCTCGATAGCTCGCATGAATATCAGGCCACCCTGGTTGAGCTCGACCTTTGGTATCCGGCGCTGCAAAGCGGCGGACTGTTTTTGCTGCACGATGTCAGCCTTTTCGCGGTCGATTTCGACGTCACGAAAAAAGGCGGCGTCCGCCGCGCCCTATCCGAATGGCGCCGCAATCATCCGGAAGCAGAAGCGCTCTCCCTGAATGGCGAGTCACGCAGCATGGCTTTGCCGCGCCCGCTCTATAAGGATGCCTGCGGCGTCGGCCTGATCCACAAACCCGATCTCCCGGCGTCAGCCTAACGAGCGGCTCCGACGTTTAGGGAGCATCCAAAAAGTTGACCGACCGAGAGGGCGGAGCTCCTGCGCAGCCGGGGAGAGCGCGTCTTGATCGGATGACGCTGGAGCGACGCGCTGGGTTCGCGGAGCTCATCCCTCCAGGAATCAAGTGGCGTGACTTTTTAGACGCCCTTCAGTCAGCTGCGGCCGGGAAAGCGGAGCGTCACGCTCGTTCCACGCCCCGGCTCGCTCGCGATCGCGACGCTGCCGCCGTGCAGGTCCGCGATCGATTTTACGAGGGCGAGACCGAGACCGCTGCCTTCCGAGCTGCGGGAAGGATCGGCCCGATAAAACCGATCGAAAACCCGCGGAAGATGCTCCGCCGCGATCCCGCAACCCGTGTCGCGCACTGCCATTTCAGTCTCGTTAGGCAAACGCGCGATCGAGACGATGATGCTGCCGCCATCCGGTGTGTGGCGCAGCGCATTGTCGATCAAGTTGCTGAGCGC
>JBDTIQ010000038.1:0-13318 GCA_039936335.1 Chthoniobacterales bacterium | reverse complement strand
GAATTTTTCTGCCCGATCGCGACGTAGATGCAAAAGAGCGGGCGATAATCTTTCAGCTGGCCTTCCTCGGCGGCTTTATTCAAACGCGCCTGCGCGATGATCGTATCGACCGCGATCGTTGATTTGCCGGTCGCGCGATCGCCGATGATCAACTCACGCTGTCCGCGCCCAATCGGAACCATCGCGTCGATTGCCATGATGCCAGTCTGGACCGGCTGATTCACGCTCCGGCGCTTGATGATGCCGGGCGCGATCTTTTCCACCGGATAATAAGTGTCGGTCTTGATCGGTCCCTTGTTATCGACCGGTTGGCCAAGCGTATTCACGACCCGGCCTAACAATGCCTTGCCGACCGGCACCTGAAGCAACTTGCCAGTCGTGCGGACTTCGTCGCCTTCCGAAATTTTCGTCGCGTCGCCCAGCACAATGACGCCGACTTCGGTCTCTTCGAGGTTGAGTGCGAGACCGACTTCTCCACTCGGAAATTCGACCATCTCGTTCAACATCACCTCACTCAATCCTTCGACGCGGGCGACACCGTCACCCGCTTCGCGGACGACGCCGACGTTGCTTTTTGTGGTCGAGGTTTTTAGCCCCGCGATTTCGTTTTCGAGTTCTTCGAGAATGCTGCTCATGATGATTTCGTTAGGTTAAAATTTCTGCTGCAAACGCTCGAGGCGATTGCGGACGCTGCTGTCCCAAACGTCGCTCCCGACGCGGATCCGCACCCCGCCAAGGAGCGCGGGATTGACGACAAAGTCCGTCGTGAGGCTGCCGCCGTAGCGCTTTTGCAGATCGTCCACGATTTGTTGACCGGCGGCTTCGTCCAGCTCCGTCGCGGATTCGATCCGCGCGCGTCGCTTGTCGGCTTCGAGCCGCAGGAGACGCTGATAATTTTCGAGAAGCTGCACGTAATTGCGCGGCTTGTTTTTGATAATCGAATCGACCAGCGACTGTACCCGCCCGCGGTCGAGCGCGCCGTCGACAAAGCTCGCGCGTACGAGTTTGCTCGAGAGCTGGCGGACCTCTTTGCTGATCTTCATCGATTCGTCACGCGTTAGACTGCAACCTGGCGGCTCGCTTCTTCCTGGAGACGCTTCTGGTCTTCGGGAGTGAGAACTTTGCCGGTCACTTTCGCGGTCGTGTCGACGACGAGACGGCCGAGCTCGCGCTTCAGCTGGCTCATCGTACGCTCGTGTTCAAGCTCGCTGGCTTCCCGCGCTTTCGCGAGAATTTGCTCAGCGGCCAAGATCGCTTCCTGCTGTTTCCGCTCGGCGATCACACCCGCGCTCGACTTCGCTTCGTCGATCATTCTCTGTGCGGTCGCGTTCGCTTCCGCGAGAATTTCCTTCTGGCGCTGCTCGCCTTCCGCGAGTTGCTGTTTGATCTTGTCGGCGTTGAGCAGGCCTTCCGCGATCCGTTGCCGGCGCTCTTCGAGCACGGCGAGAATCGGCTTATAGGCAAACCATCTCAGCAGCAACGCCACGATGACGAAGCTGACGACTTGCGAGAGGAAAATTCTGACGTCGAAGCCAAAACTCTCCGCCGTCTCGGTCACGAGATTGGCAGCGACGAAAATAGGAATGTTCATCCGGAATACTCCGGCGCCGGGCGCGAAAGCCCCGCGCCTAACGAATTAGCGGACGAGAAAAAGAGCGTAAAACACGATCGCTTCCGCGAACGCGATCGCGAGAATCGACTGCACCAGGATCGGCGTCGCCGCACCTGGATTACGGCCGACCGCGGAAGACGCGCCCATGCCGATAAGTCCGACGCCGATCGCTCCACCAAGAGCCGCCAGGCCGACGTGGATGTTACCGGATATTTCTGCCAATATTGGATAGTTCATAAGTTTTCTATTTGGTTTGTTTTGCTTCAGCCACCTCTCCGCGGGGTCCGCGGCGCTGGCCGAAATTTAGTGATGCGCGCCTTGCGCCGGTTCCTGGTGTGCGATCAGGAGCGTAAAGACCGCCGTCAATAACATGAAGACGAGCGCCTGCACGATACCGACGAGCAGTTCCATAAAATAAAACGGGATCGGGATCAGCCAGGAGAGCGCCGGCACGAGATGGGCCATCGCTTCGAGCATGTTTTCACCGGCGTAAACGTTGCCGTAAAGACGGAAACTGAGAGAGATCGGGCGGAACAGGATCGAGACAATTTCGAGCCAGCCAACCATGAAGAAGACGACGATCATGAGGATCTTCATGACGCCTTTGGAGTCACCTTTCGGGCCGAACAGATGCAGGATGAAGCCGCCGACGCCGTTTTCCTGAAACGCCCAAAAGATCCAAAGCGCGAAGAAAGTCGCCGCCATCGCGAAGGTCAGGTTCAAATCCGCGTTTGCGCCGCGGAGCAGCGGGCGATCGATATGGAAGACATTTGTGACGGGATCGTGATGGCCCCAACCGATCGTGCCGACGCCGGGGATCAATCCGAACCAGTTGAGGAAGAGAATGAAAATAAAGATCGTGGAGAAGAACCAAAACGTTTTCCGCACCAGGTGCGAGCCGATCACGCTTTCGAGAAAGTTATAGAGGCCTTCGACCAGCCATTCCCAAAAATTCTGCGCGCCCGTCGGAACTTGTTTCACGTTCCGCATGGCGGTTTGCGCGAAGATAATGATGCCCGCCGCGACGATCCAAGTCACGATCATCGAGTTGGTCACGGTGAAACTTCCGATCGTGAAAATCGGCGCGGCTTTCAGGGGCACGTGCTCCTGTTTCTCGGCACTGGCCGCTTTCTCCGGCGTCCCTTCCTGGGCGCTCGCGACACTCGCGAAGCTTCCGCACAGTAGTAGCGCGACGAGGCTCAGGAGCAGCGGCAGTTGACGAAAATAGCGGTGAACCATGCGTGGGCTGTCGAAAAGCGGCACTTCCGTGGGCCGGCTGGCTCGCGCATTTCCAGAAAGAAAAGGCGCGCCACAAGGGCCGCTTACGTCGCGCATACAGAAGAGCATGTTGTTCGCGCTGACAAGCGACTTTAGGCAAATTTTCCCGCCGTCGTAAATTCGCTCGGAAAAGCGCGCGCGAGTTCGCTATTTTGCCGCGACCCGCTCCGCAAAACGCGGCGCCAACACCGGCTGCTCCGACGTCTCACGCGCCTCGGCTTCCCGGGCGATTTCGACCGCCTCGCGATAATGCGCCTCGAGCGCTGCGACCTGCGCACGCTGCTCGAAATTTGCCGCCACGGATTCACTGGCGAGCGCGCCCATCTCACCGAAAGAATGCCGGCTGCGCGTCATTTTTTGCATCTCACCGGCGAGCGCCTCGAAGTCGCGTTCTTCCACGAGTGCGCCGTAGCGACCGTGCTCGACTGCCTCGGGGATTCCCCCGTGCCGTGTCGCGAGCACCGGCATGCCGGTTGCCATCGCTTCGAGGATGGAATTAGGAATTCCTTCCTGATTTTCATCGGCCTGCATCTCACTCGGATGGAGAAAAACATGGCAGCGGTGATAGAGCGCGAGCAGATCCGCCTGGGAGAGGAACCCGGTAAAATGCACGTCCCGTGCGATGCCGAGCTCGAGAGCAAGGGCTTCCAGCATGGGCTGGAGCGGTCCTTTCCCGGCGATGAACAACTCCGCGCGCGGATTCGTTTTCTTAAAAATCGCGAAAGCGCGCAGGCAGGTCGTCAGGCCTTTTTTCGGAATCAACCGGCAGGCTTGGAGAAAATGCCACACACCATTTCGCGGCGCTTCGCGGCGCACGAGCGGAAATTGCTGCAGCGGCACACCGGTCCGATTGATCCGGATGCGCTCGGGCGGGCAGCCGAGCGCGATCAACCGTCGCTCAAGCGAGCGCGACCGGGCGAGAATCAGCGGCGCTACGTGAAAAACTTTCCGCAATTTATCCGCATAGTCTGGATTCGCAGCTTTCAGCATGACGTCCGCGCCATGAAACGAAACCACGCACGGCCGGCGCCAGCATTCGATGAAGGGCAGCAGGTGGACGCCGGTGTGACCGAAATAAATGTGCATCAACTCCGCGCCGCGCCGCTCGAGCAAATTCGAGAGCGCCTGATATTCGCCGCGATAAACAATCGGCGGCCGGCGTTCGACAAACTTCAGCCAGCCATGCCGAAATGGATTTACCCGCGGCGTCGGGATGAGCTCGATGTCGTCAAACGGGAAGCGCTCCTGATTCTGCAGCTTCTTCGTCATCACGAAGGTCTTCACCTCGCGGAGAGCCGTCACCTGCCGGTAGATATGAAGCATCTCCGACTTGAGGAAAGTGGTGCAATAGCTGGCTACGACGAGCTTCGGCATAGAGTGAGAGGAGGAGGAGGACCGTGCAGGATTAAAAAGGCGCAAGCTTGGCCTTGAAGATGTTCATTGTCTAACTGTTATTCGGGGCTCTCGCTCCCCACGGCCTCCACATAAAAAGCTTCCTTCGCAGTTGCCGGCGGCACCCCTTCTTCGGCCAGCCAACGTTCCAGCTCCCGCTTTAATGCCTCGATGCCCTCCGATTCTTTTGCAGAAACCGGAATCACTTGTCGATCAGGAAAACGCTGCCGAAGCGCGGCGAGGTGCTCTGCGGCGTCGGGCAAGTCCATCTTGTTCGCGATCACACGCCACGGCCGTTGCGAAAGTCGCGGATCGTAAAGATCGATCTCGCGCCGGAGATGTTGCAGATCTTCGATTGGGTTGCGCCCTTCGCTCCCTGCCATATCGAGCACGAAAAGCAGCAAACGACAGCGGGTGATGTGCCGGAGAAACGCGTGGCCCAGCCCGAGATTTTCATGCGCGCCCTCGATCAATCCGGGAATATCCGCGACCGTCGCACGTCGATAATCCGGGAAATCAACCACCCCGATCATCGGATGGAGCGTCGTGAAAGGATAAGCCGCGACCTTCGGATGCGCGGCCGAGATGCTGCGTAACAAAGTCGATTTCCCTGCGTTGGGATAACCAACCAACCCAGCGTCCGCGATCGTACGGAGCTCGAGAATAAAGGTGCCTTCCTCGCCTTCCTCCCCATCGGAATACTGGCGCGGTGCGCGATTGCGGGCGCTCTTGAAATGCACATTTCCTTTTCCGCCTTTCCCACCGTGGCAGAGAATATACTCGTCGTTCGGCCGAACGAGATCGGCGAGCGGCTCGTGGTAAACGGAGGCGTTGCCTTTCGCTCCTGGAACAGGCGCGCGGGCCGGTTCATCTGTCGAGTTCGCATCGATGCTGTCGTTGGGCAGCATTTCCCAAACCACCGTGCCGGCAGGGACCTTCACGATCTTCGGCGGCGCCCCACGGCCGTGCATCTGCTTGCCCATCCCGTGCGTCCCCCTTTTTGCCTTGATCAATGGCTCGTAGAACAGGCTCGCAAGATTATCGGTGTGCTCGTCCGCCCGCAGAATGATGTCCCCACCTTTCCCGCCGTCGCCCCCATCCGGACCGCCGCGCGGAACAAATTTTTCGCGTCGAAAACTGACGCAACCGCGCCCGCCATCGCCGGCCTTGGCGACGACCTTGATCCGATCGACAAACATCGAGCCACCATACACCGCGCCGCGCCGTGCGCAGGTTCGAAATGCCTAACGCCTAACGAGCCATGAACGTCGTCATCCCGAGCGGAGTGCAGCGAAGCGGAACGCGATGACCTCGCTACTTCACGAGCGACTCGTACAGCTGCTTCGTTTCGTGCGCGATCGCGCTCCAGCTAAACTTCTCTTCCGCGCGCTTCCGGCCGGCCCGCCCGAATTTTTTCTGGAGCTCCGGATTCGCCATCAGCTCATTAATCCGCGCCGCCAGGTCGCGCGAAAACTTCGCCGGATCGACCGGCTCGAATGGGCTTTCCGTCATTTGCTCCAGCGGCACGAGAAAACCGGTTTTGCCATCGACCACGACTTCCTTGATCCCGCCGACCGCGCTCGCCACCACCGCCGTTTCGCAAGCCATCGCCTCGAGATTGATGATCCCAAACGGCTCGTAAATTGACGGACAACAAAAGACCGCGGCGCGCGCGTAGAGCTCGATCACGCTCGGCTTCTCGAGCATCTCGTCGATCCAGATAATGTCGGCGCGCTTCTCCTGCGCCTTCCGGACCGCCGCCTGCATTTCCGCCGCGATCTCCGGCGTATCGGGCGCGCCCGCGCAGAGGACAATCTGAAAACCAGGATCCATGCTTTTGATCGCCCTAACGAGATGCACGATCCCTTTCTGCCGCGTGATCCGGCCGACAAAAAGCAGGAACGGCTTCTCCGGATCAATCCCGTGCCTAACGAGAACATCGCTGCCCTGCGCCGGCGGCCGATATTCCTCCAGATCGATCCCGTTATAAATCACGTGCAAGCGCGCCGGTTCGATCGCGAAAAGCCGCTCGATATCCGCCTTCGTTTCCTTCGAGACTGCGATCACCGCGTCCGCCATTTCCAGCGCCGTCTTCTCCAGCCAGAGGGTGAAATCGTAGCCACCGGCAAGTTGCTCGCGCTTCCACGGCCGGAGCGGCTCGAGTGAATGGACCGTGATCACGAGCGGTTTCCCGTAATTCAGCTTCGCCAAAATCCCGCCGAAATGGCTGTACCAGGTGTGGCAATGCACAAGATCAGCCGTGATCGCCGTCGTGTTAAAATCGAGACAACGCTGGACCGCGCCGAAGGCCGAGCGCAACGGTTTCGGGCAGGTGTACACGCTCGTATCGAGCGCGAAACCACGCACCGCTGGGTTCGTGCCTAACGAATCCTGTTCGCCAAAACACCGCACCTCCACCTCCATCGATTTCGCGAGCTCCCGCGACAGATAATCCACGTGCACACCGGCGCCGCCGTAGATGTTCGGCGGATATTCGTTCGTCAGGAAAAGCGCCTTCATCGCTTCGGGTTCACGAGCAGCACCGGGACGGTCGCCTGATGCCGCACCTGATAAATCGTGCTGCCATGGAGCAGATCCTTCAGGAACCGGTGTCCGTGCGTGGTCATCGCGATCAAATCGCATGCTTCCGCCTCCGCCGCCTTCAAGATTACTTCCGATGGCTCGCCCAGCGCGAGCTGCGTCTCGACTTCCAGCCCCTGCGTCCGCAACTTCTCCGCTTCCGCCTCCAGATAAGCGCGATCCGCTTGCATTTCCTCCGAGTCCGCGAGCTCGAAGCGATCGTAATGCCGCGCCGCCCAGCCATCCGCGACGTGGAGCAAAAGCAGCCGCGAACCGTGCAACTTCGCGAGCGCCGCGATATGCGGAATCATCGCCCCATCGGTGGGACTGTTGTCGAGCGCGACGAGGATTTTCTGGTACATCCGAAGGAGTTAATTAAGGCTTAAACTGTGCAGCGAAAAACGATTTAATCCGGCGATGCAACGTCACCGCACCGAGCCTGCCGTCCTCGCTCTCGACATCGGAACTTCCTCGGTCCGGACCACGCTTTTCGATCGGAAGGCGCAACCAATCCCCGGCCGTCGCGCGAGCGTGAAATATTGGCTGCGCCACACGCCGGACCACGGCGCCGAGCTCGATCCAGCGCAACTCCTGCGCGCGACCAAACGCTGTCTGCGCCTAACGAAAAGCCGGCTGCGCGCGGTGGCCGGCTCCGGATTCTGGCACAGTCTGCTCGGGCTGGATCGCGCGGGAAAACCGCTCACACCGATCTACACCTGGGCCGATTCCCGTTGCGCGGTGGATGCCGCGAAGCTGCGCGAAAGGTTCGACGAGCGCGTCATCCAACAACGCACCGGTTGCATGCTGCGCTCGTCGTTCTGGCCCGCAAAATTGATCTGGCTGCGCCGCACCGAACCAAAACTCTTCCGCCGCGTCGCGCGCTGGGTCTCGCCCGCGGAATGGATCTTTGAAGAACTTTTCGGCGTCCGCGCCTGCAGCCACTCGATGGCCAGTGGCACCGGACTTTACGATTCCGCGACGAACGAGTGGGACGAAGAACTGCTCGACCTTCTCGACCTAACGAGTGCCAAACTGAACCCGCTGCGCGACCAGGAGGACACTTATTTCCCCGCGATCGGCGACGGCGCCGCGAGCAATCTCGGGAGTGGCGCGTCCACGCCCGGCATCGTCGCGATCAACGTCGGCACGAGCGCAGCCGTGCGCGTGATCCAGCGGGGTGAAACTCCGCTGCCGTTTGGGCTTTTTCGCTACGTCGTCGACGTAGATCGTAAATTGCTCGGCGGCGCGGTGAGCAACGCCGGCAACTTGCGCGCGTGGTGTCTGCGCGAGCTGCGGCTTTTGCCTAACGACCGTAAAATTGAGCGACTGCTCCGGGCCCCCAGTGCACGCGGCTCCCGGCTCACGATCCTGCCCTTCTGGGTCGCCGAACGCGCTCCGACCTGGCCGGAGGAAATCCCAAGCGTCGTTCTCGGTCTCACCCAATCGACCACCGCGGCCGATCTTCTGCGCGCCGCGGAGGCGGCCGTCTGTCATCGGCTCGGGGATATTCTCGATCAGCTCGAGAGCGCGATCGGGCGCGCTGAGAAAGTAATTGTCTCCGGCGGAATCCTCCAGTCGCCCGCGTCGTTGCAGATTCTGGCGGATTCGTTAGGCCGCGATCTGCTCACCTGCGCCGATCAGGAAGCTTCGCTGCGCGGGGCCGCCGTGCACGCTCTCGAGCAGGCCGGCGAAAAAGTTCCCTCGCCGAAACCGGGGCGCCCGATTCGCCACGACAAAATCGCCGCCGCACGGGCTCGCGTTGAACGCCAACGCCAGATTGAGCTCGAGCGCTTCTTTAGGACAGCTACGCCGGACGATCGAGCGCCTTAAGCCAGCTCATCACGAGGTCGTGCTTCCGCTTTTCCCCCGCGCGCTCGAAGATGAACAACAGGTTCGCGAGCATCCGCATGAAGACGAGCCGCGACGAAGCCGGCGCGAAATAACGGGACTGCGATTTCAAGCGCTGCCGCGCCAGAATCGCTTCACAATCCGGCCGCGACAAAATCCGGCCGCCGTGAAACGGATCGAACAAAATTCGCTCGTAACGCGCGATGAAATGCCCCGGCATGTTGATGCCGTCGATCTGCATGTTGGCTCGCCGACCGATCAGGATGTAGAGCACCGCGAGCGAGATTGGAATGCCGAGCCGCGTCTCGATCACATCGTTCAGCATCGAGTTTTTCGGATCGTAATATTCCTCCGCGTTGCCGCGGAAGCCAAGGTCTTCGGCCATGAAAGTCGTGAGCACCTGGAGCCGTTCGCGATTGGATTCCGCGCGCGCCGCGAGCATGCGCAGCCGCCGGCCCCACGCGTCCAGTTTGCGGCGCAGTTTCGCGATCGGCGCTTCGAGTTCGAAGCAACGGGTGAGGAGCCACCAGGCGGCCTCGATGTCGCCGTGCTCGGGAAAGAGATGCGCGAAAATCAGCATCTCATCGTGCGCTTCGTCGGTTTCGATTTTCTCCAGAACTTCGCGCACGTGTTCCGTCACAGCCGCGTCGTCCAGCGCGAGCAGATCGCGCAACGCTGGGATGCTTTCGCTGCCGGTTTCGATCAGCTGTTCCTTCAATAAGTTGACGGTCGCCGGATCGTTGTCGCGCAGCAGTCGGACGATCGCTTCCTTTTGGAACATGAAACAGTTTTACGATTTCGACGCGAGCGACGCAAGCGGTTCGCGCTCGTCCTGAGAAACCCAAGCACGCGGGCGCAGGTGTTCTGCTGTGAAATGACGCGGCGCTCGGCCCTCACTTTGTCATCCCGATCCGCCGGAGGACGGAGAGGGACCTCGCACCTGCAATCGGTGTCTTCTCACCAAAAGAAAGGGTCCATTGCACCTGTGAGTTCCTCTCCGGGCTGGGCCGGTTCGGGATGACATGAAGTAGAGGCTCCCAGGAAGGTTTGCGGGATCCCTATTCTTTTTCAGATTTCAACCCGGGCGCACTCGAACCGCGTTCGTGTTCTTTGCCTTCGACGATCTCCGCGTGCTGCGATTCCGGCTCCCGCGAGGCGTCGAGCTGCTCGGTCGCGATGCGCAGCCGCGGCAGGCTTTCCGGATAACGACTCCGCAAAAATTCGATCAAGCCTTCGCGCACCTGGCAGCGCAGATCGGAATTTTTCCCCGCGTTCAGGCTGCTCACGAGCACACGCACTTCGATCGTATTCGGTTTCGTGTCGGTCACCTGCAATCCGCAGACTTTCCGGTCCCAGTTTTCGTTTTTCTCGACGAGCCGTTTCACCTCTTCGCGCAGCTCGCCTAACGGCACCTGGTAATCGAGATAAAGGTAAACCGTGCCGAGGATTTCGTCCGATTTGCGGCTCCAATTCTGGAACGGTTTCTCGATGAAATAAGTGATCGGCACGATCAGCCGGCGCAGGTCCCAGGTCCGCACCGCGACGAACGTCAGCGTGATGTCTTCGATCCGGCCGAACTCGCCTTCCACGATCACCACGTCATCGATCAGGATCGGCTGGCTGAGCGCGATCTGGATGCCGGCGAGCAGGTTGCCTAACGTTTTCTGCGCGGCAAAACCGAGAATGATTCCCGCGATTCCGGCCGACGCGAGGATGCTCGTGCCCAGCCGCCGCATGGTGTCGAACATCATCAGGATCGAGCCGACGCCGAGGACGATCACGACCGTGGTGATCAGTTTTCGCACGACCGACACCTGCGTGTAAATCCGGCGCGCGGTGTAGTTGTCGGCCACGTCCATCCGGTACTCGCGGAGGAGCGCGTTCTGCACCGTGCGCACGCCGCGGATGATGAGGAACGCCAGACTAACGATGAGCAAAACGCCGAAGCCTTTCTGCGTGAGCCACGCCCAGTTCGGCGGGAGATTGAGCAACGGCAAAAGCAGGATGACCGCGAGCAACGGCACGGCGAGACGAAGCGTCTGGCCCGCCACCGGCACGATGACGTTGTTGAGCACGCTCGCGGTGCCTTGCGCCCAATGCCGCATCCGCTTTTCGAGCGCGGATCACCTGGAAAATCAGCCAGAACACCGCGATCACGCGGCCCGCGTAGAGAATCGCCGTGAGGAGGTTCGCGAACAAAATCCGGCGCGGATGCGAGGAAATCCCCGCGACCAGCGGCATGAAGGCGAGGAAGCCGCCGATCACCCAAATGATGAGCGCGAGCGGTTTCCGCAGCGCGGAGGCGGCGAGCGCGAACCACGACTGCTGCTCGTCCGATCCGATCGCGCCGGCTGTTCGCCTAACGACGACGGTCAAAGAACCGGTAATCCCGGCGAGCAGAACGAGCGCCACGAGACAGGCGAAAAGGCGCGCCCAGGTGTCGTGATCGACAACGCGGCGCTGCCAGAATTGCGAGCCCGTATTTTGCGCGAGGCCGTCGATCCACTTGCTGTAGGCGAGGCCGGCCTCGAACATTTTGCTCCGCTCGGAGGCCGCGTGTTCGGCGGCGGCGGCGGATGACTCGGGCGGCGTGGGAGTGGGCGTCGGAGTCGACTGGCTCCAAGCCGGGAGCGGCGCGAGCAGGTAAAACGCGAGCGTCGTTAGGTAAATAAGTTGCCGCAACCTCACGACATCTCGCCTTCGAGAATGATCGTCGCCATTCCGCTCTTGTCGGTGTGACTCAGGCTGATCCAGACCTTCCGGACGCCCCGTTCAGTTGCCATTTTTTCCGCGCCGCCGCTGAGCACGACGAACGGTTCGCCGCTCTCGTGTTTCTGCACGTCGAGATCGCGCCAGCCCATCGCCTTGCCGATGCCGGTCCCAAAAGCTTTCGAGAGTGCTTCCTTCGCCGCGAAGCGCGCCGCGAGATGGCGCGCCGGAAATTTCATCGATTGCGAATAGCTGATTTCGCCTTCGGTAAAAACACGATGCAAAAAGCGATCGCCGAAACGCTCGATCGAGTTTTCGATCCGCGCGCAATCAACCAGGTCGATGCCGATGCCGAGAATGCTCATCCCGGGTAACTTTCCATCGCGGCGAGCATTTCGCGCACGGCGCTTTCGATTCCGACAATCAGAGCGCGGGCGATGATCGAGTGGCCGATGTTCAATTCGGTGAGAGTCGGGATTTGGTGGATGAGCGAAATGTTGCGGTAGTTGATGCCGTGGCCGGCGTTCACCTGCAGGCCAAAGTTCGCCGCGCGGATAGCCGCGGCGCAGAGACGTTCCAGTTCCTGCTGCTCGACTCTTTCGGTGTAAGCATTCGCGAGCGCGCCGGTGTGCAGCTCGATCATCTCCGCTTCCAGTTTCACGGCGGCCTCGACCTGCTTCGGCTCAGGGTCAATGAAAAGGCTGACGCGAATCCCACTCGCGTGCAGCCGGCGAATCGTCGGCGCGAGTTCGCGCTGGTGCCTAACGAGATCGAGTCCGCCTTCGGTCGTGATCTCTGCGCGTTTCTCGGGAACCAGGCAGACCTCATCGGGCTGCAAACGGAGAGCGAACTCGAGGATCTCCGGCGTGTTGCCCATCTCGAGATTGAGCTTCGTCATGATGTTGGCGCGAAGCCGCTCGAGGTCGCGATCCTGCATGTGACGGCGGTCAGCGCGAAGATGCGCGACGATCCCGCTCGCGCCCGCGCGCTCGCACAGACTCGCGGCCGCGATCGGATCGGGCTCGGCATTTTTCGAATCTGGCATCGTCGCATAACGCGCCTGCCGCAGAGTCGCGACATGATCGACGTTGACGCCCAAGTGCAAATTTCCCATTACCCATCAAAGGAACACAGAGAGGGCCTCGCGCAAAGCGCTCCGGGGAGCACAGGCCGCTGGCGTGTTGTTGGAGGCGGCTCGCCTCCAACCGCGCGCACGAGCAGGGTTTCATCGATGAAAAACGCCGGGCGTACGAACGGCGCTCCAGAAAACCGCAGGAGGCGAGTGCGCCAGCGTTCGGCGAGCCGCCGAACGCAACAGGCCAGCGGCACACCGCTCCGTCTGCCCCAATTCTGTTTAGGAAACAATTTACCGCGGAGGACGCAGAGCTCGCAGAGGGGGAGGAAAAACAAGACAGGAGGGTCAGGATTCCGGACAACCCAATCCTGAAAATCCTGTAAATCCTGTCTCTGCCTTTATCCCGACCGCCGGGCAGCGTTGTCGAGAGGACCCGCTACTCGCGCACGAGCACTTCTTTGTGATCGCTCGCCCTTCCCCGCCCCCTAGGTCTCCCACATCGCCGCCTCGCCGCGTGCTGGGATAAGGGACGCGTTCATTCCGTCGGAGAGATTCTGCGCCGCGCTGCGTCGGCCCACGATGACAACTTTTCTCCTCGTGCCCAAATTGACCTGGAGCGGACGGCCTTTTCCTGGGTAGCGCGCGCGTCCCGCGTGCTGGTGGACGCGTCTCGCGGCCACGAGCTTTTAGCCCCAGATCAGGTGCCACGACCTAGCGAAAGTCCACGAAGGCGAGACGCCTTCGCCAGCACGCGAGACGCGCGCGCTACCCGGGCCAAGAATTTCCGCTCGACCCCATCCACTCGGGAAAGTGCATGCCCGCCG
>JBDTIQ010000037.1:0-9899 GCA_039936335.1 Chthoniobacterales bacterium | reverse complement strand
CGATTGCATCGAGTTTTGCTGCTCCACGATCTGCTTCGCCATCGCGAGGCCGACCGCCATTTCGGTCGCCACGCCGCCGGCGCTCCCGCCTTTTTCCATGCCCTGCGCCATCTGGAATTTCACATAATCGTTCAGATTCCCGAGCGCGGCCATGCTCGAACGCTTGTCGATCGCCTGCTCGACTTCCGCCGGCACGGAGACATTCTCGAGGACGAAACTGGCGAGCTCGATCCCATATTTCGCCTGGATGATGGGGTTGATCAGCGGAAGCAGCGCTTCACCTACTTCCTGGTAACGCGTCGCGACATCGAGCACCGGAATCTTCGCGCTCGCGAGCGCGTCGCTGAAGATACTGACGATGCGCGATCGCATCGTCTCGGCGAATTCGTCGATTCGGAAATTGCGATCCGAACCCGCGACTTCCTTGAGCATGAGCTTCGGATCGCTCACCCGGAAATCGTAAGTCCCGAAAGCGCGCACCCGCACGATCCCGAAATCCTGATCGCGCATCATGATCGGGTTCGATGTGCCCCATTTGTTGCCGGTGAAAAGGCGGGTGGTGACAAAATAAACGTCCGCCTTGAAGGGCGACTCGAAGCCGAACTTCCACGATTTCAGCGTGGTCAGGATCGGGATGTTCTCGGTCGTTAGGGTATGTTTGCCCGGCCCGAAGGTGTCGCCGAATTCGCCGACGTAAACGAACTGCGCGACCTGCGATTCGCGCACGATAAGCTGCGCGCCGTTCTTGATCTCGGCGTCATTATCTTCGAAGCGAAACGAGATCGTATCGCGTGAATCGTCGGTCCACTCGATGACCTCGATCAGTTGCCCGCGCATGAAGTTCATGATTCCCATGGCGGAATTCTAGCGCCCGTTTGCGAAACGGAAAGCTCTTCCTCGCCGCAGAACAGAGAGAGAAAAAGCGGCGATTCCCGACTACTTCTTTATCGAGATTTCGTTCTCGACGGAGCCGACTCCGGCCACTGTCTTCGCCAGAGTTTCGGCGGCGGTCTTTTGATCGTCAGAGACGACAAACTCGCTGAGTTGCACGGTGCCTTTGAAGGCGGCGGGCGACCTGAACGTCGGGAAATTTGAAGCTGTTGGAGCTCGCGAAGGTGGCCTTCACCTGGTCAGCGAGCTTTTGGTCATCGTGTGGTTCGGCACTGGTGCGCTCGACGGGTTGCTTTTGGCAGCCCGTGAGTAGCGAGTTCGAAAGGGAGATGGAGGCAGCAGCCGCGAAAACGCCAGACGGATTGTTTTCGTGCGATCTTTCCCACTGTGTCCACGACCCTGCCAAGGTTTTATTTCCCGCGCACGTCGTTCCTCTCGGGCAGACTCAGACTCTCACTCCGAATCCGAAGCTAAGCAGCATTTCCCGAACCGGGGTCTGAAGTATTTTACTGCGGCAAACGCCGACGGGGCGATGAGGACCCAGCCCGGAACTCCGCCGGCCCGCGATCTGCGCTACGGCTGGCGTCGAAATTCGTGTGCTGAGAACTTTTCAGATCGCTCGTTTTTCGGGCGGGCGGGATCAGGATTTTGCCGTTCGCGGCGGGAGCCGACGTGTCGAGCAGGGCGAGTAACTGGTCCGTGCTGCTGACGCGAACCAGTGTGTCATGCTTCTTCCCGCCAATGATGCCGCCGCCGGAGGCGACGTTGCCGGATGAGCGAGTAAGAGGGATGATGGGAGTATTCGTGAAAGGCGCGGCACTGGCGAGTGGCTGCGGATTGTTCGCCCCGGCGCCCGCAAATGTGCCGGTTGTCGAGCCGTTGCCACCGAAGCCGGTGTAGTTGGCGTTGGGAATGCCCTGACCGGTGAAGCCGGTGTAAACATCGGCCGGTGTGGTGCCACCGATGGTGACCACGACATTATTGAAAATCGTGATCGTATTCCCCGCGAGCGTCTTCGTGCCCGCGCCGCCGAGGGTGACATTTGAGACGAAGTTAATCTGCCCATTGCTTCCGGACGCGTAAAGTCTGAGCTCCGTATCGGCCGAAAGCGTGCCGCCGCCGATGGTGAGGACACCGTTTGTGCCGAGGGCGCCGACCTTGAGCACGTCGGCGTGCGCGATCGCATTCGTGAAGGTGATCGCGCCATTGCCGTCGGTCATAGTCAGGAACGTGCCGCCGGCATCGTAGTTGCCGCCGGTGACATTGATCGCTGAGGACCCGGCGGCGTCGCTGCCGAGAATCTGCAGGGTCGCGTCGCCGGTGGTGGTCGCGTTCCCGGGGATGTTGAGGTCGATGCTGGCGTTCCCGGTGATCGAACCTCCCTGGTTATCGATCTGGACGAGCAACGACGGAGCGGACAGGGAGTCGGCGGCGAAAGCAATCCCCGCGTCTCCGCCAATCGTCCCGTTTTCGTTGGTGATCTGGATAGTGGCACCCGCGGCCGTGCTGGTGAGGCCGCCGGAGAGTGTGCCGAGCAAGTTGGCGTAGCCGCCGATATTTCCGGTGTCGTTAATAATTTTGAAAGTTAAAACTGTTCGCGCTCGTAGAGTTGCGCGCAGAGAGAGTCCCGAGGGCATCTCCGCCGATGTCGCCTCCGTTATTGAGAATGGTGAAGAGGGTATCCGTTGCGACAGTGATGTCGTTGGTGACCGCAACCGAGACCGTGGCGTTGCCGCCGACGCTTCCGTTTCGGTCATTGACCAAGGGCTGGAAAACGGTGCCGGTCGAAAGACTATTGGCCCCCACGGAAACGGTGGCATTACCCCCGATCGCACCGCCTCCGGCAAGAGCGCGCATGTCGTTGTTCAGGACGGCAAATTCGCCCGTCCCGGCTGCGACAATGTTTCCGGTGACCACCGTGTTGACGCTCGCATCGCCCGTGATCGTGCCCCCTGGCACGAGCGTGCTACCATCAAGATCCGCGGTGTTGATGACGTCGTTAAAGATATCGTTTTGGACGTTGAGATTGCCAGTGGTGTAAACGCTCATGAGCGCATTCCCGCCGATGAGACCGGTGCCATCGCTGGCGATTACGATCTGGAAGACATTGCCCGTGGTGACGTCACCTAAACTCATATTCAGCAAGGCGTCGCCATTGATCGTGCCGCCTCCGATGAAAGGCCCGCCGACCGCGTTGAAACCTGTGCACTGAATTAACGAGACGATGCCGCCGGTTGCGACCACATTTCCGGCCGTGAGATTGAGCGTGGCGCTCGGGATCACTCCGCCCGCATTCGCGCTGATCGCGAGATTGAGGAGGCCACCGGTGGAGATACTGGCCGCGTCCAAGTTCAGAACTACGTCCGAGCCGATCATGCCACCGCCGGCGCCGTCGTTCCGATTGGAGATCACGAAGACCGCGTCGCCGGTCGCATTCAACGCGCCGCCGATATCGAAGTTGAGATCGCCGCCGGTATCGATCGTCCCGCCGTCCCGATTGTTGACCAGGGCGGAGACCGTGCCCGCCGTGAGGTCGCCGCCGGTGGTGACGAAGATGTTGCCTCCCGTTCCGATATGGCCGCCGCTGTTATTCAAAACGTTGAGGGTCAGATCGCCGCCGGCGGCAAGGGCTCCGCCCGCGGTCACGGTGATGGTGCCCCCGGCGACGAGATTACCCCCGCCAGAGTTGTCGTTCACGATTGAGAGACCATTTGCGAGGGTAATCGCGTTGCCCGCGGCGACGGCGGCGAAGAGTCCGACGCTCAGGCCGTTGTTCGTCTGCGTGATCGCGAGCGCGCCATTCGAGACGATGTTTCCCTCCGCGCCGAGAAATAAATCCGTCGTGCCGGAGATAGTAGAGTCGAGAGTGAGATTCGAGCCCGTCCCGCGCGCATAGAAGGCGAGCGACGGGATATTTTCAAAAGAGAGATCGGAGGAGAGGGTGATGGAGCCAGCCTGCGTGGCGAGGAGGAGCGAGTTCAGCCCGGTGAAAGTAAGGATTCCGCCCGGGGGCCCGGAGGTGATGTCGCCGACACTGATGAGCGCGAGATTCGGCGTGCTTCCTGCCGGGATCGTGATGCTCGGATCGCCGGTGATATCGAGCGCGCTGAACTTAAAGGCCGCCAGCGGAAGAAGATTAACATCCTCGAAGTTCTGATCGAACCCGATGGCCGTATCGAAAGTCGAGGTAGTGCCAAAGAGATAGGCCGAGGGCAGTCCGTCCTGAGCCGGCCCGCGATAAATCTTTCCGTAATCAGTCTGACCATTAGTCGTGATCGCCGGGTCGGTCTGAATCGTCGTCTTGTTCGTGATGATATACGGGTTCGGCGCGGTAATAACTGGTAGCGTCCCATACTTGCTCGGCGTCGGCGGCGGCGTGGGAGGCGGCGGTGTCGGCGGCGGCGGTGTCGGCGGCGGCGGCGTGGGAGGCGGCGGCGTGGGCGTCACCGTGACAGCGGGCGTCGCCGTCGGCGAGAGCATCGCCTGGCGCGACTCGGTCGAATTCGCCTGATTGACGACGTTGGTCTGCGTCGGGTCGAGGAGCGAGACCGTCGTGCCGCCACCGAAGATGACGAGATTAGTCTGGATCAACGCGCCGTTACTTTTACTCTCATCCTGGGTGTCGATCTCGCGCGCGATCAGGCCGAGGCTGGGCAAAGGCGGGAAGCCGGTGATGAGCAGCGACGTCTGCATGATCCGACCCACATCGACATCGACCGGGTCCGGCAATCCTTTGCCCTTGGGATCCACAATCAACATCTGGCCCGCATGGACGAGGACCGATTCACCGGTCTGGCCCTTGCGGAAGATTCGTCCGGTCCCTTCGAGGATGATGAACTTGATGTAGCTGTCTGGGTGGAACTCGAGCATCACGGTGGTGCCGGTGATCGCCGCCGTCACGGCTGCGGTCCTGATCTGCGCGCCGCCGGAATTTTTCGGGACGCGCAGGAGCATGGCGCCGCCGCCCAAATCGAGGTTGCGGGTGCCTTCGTTGAAACTAAAAATCGTGTTGGCCCCCAGCCGGGCAATCGTTTGATCGGTAAACGTCAACTCCGCGCGCGACTCCGTCCCGGTGCGCACAGCCGTCCCGTCGTGCACCTCATCGCTCACCTTCGCCGGGTGTGGCGCGGCCTGATTCGGGAGAAGATTCACGTCCTTGACGACCTGACTCACGCGCGCCTGCTTCAGGGTGGTGGCGCCGACGGGCGCCAGCGCCACGGCGGCGAGGATGAGGCCGAGCCAAAAAAGGCGGCTCTTTCGGCCTAACGAACATAAGTCTTGGAATTGGCCTGATACGGGGCTCGTTTTCATATCGACTAGGTGACTGCTCGCTGGGGGTTTCTCTCGCTAAACTATTCGACGAAGCTGCCAGCGTGCGCTTTCGCTCCTGTTAAACAGCCGCCGCGCCGGAGCGTCAAGCCTCCTTTTCACGGTTCTCGCATTTCTGTCGAGGCGACCCTGTTCGGGCGCGGGCGTATGTAGTCGGTCTACGCGCTCTTTGGTTCCTGGCCGTCCTCGAAGTTCCGCTTCTCCTTCGTCTTGCCCCAGAAAACTTCGCGGGTAGGGTGGCCGTCTCGCCCGGCGGTTTTGGCATTCTGCCAAAACACAGCGAGAGGGCGCCGTCCTCCAAACGCGTTTTCCCACACCTGATACGATAACCACCGCTAGCGGTTGGCGTGGGGTCGACCGACAAAATACCACACAGAAAAGCAAAAAGACGATCAACGGTGGCATCACTGGTATCACGGTTGATGAAGAGGGGCATCACAGTCGACCGACACGGGGTCGCCGACTGGAGAGGGCGGCGTCGCTCCTGCCGTGATTGGGCGCTGGCGCGAGGGCGGCGTGCACCGGTTAATTGACCCGCCGCGTCATCGGGATGCGGCGTTTTTTCGCTTCCAGATAAAGCAGATGAACCAGCTCGCGCTCCAACTGCGGCGAATAGTATTGGGGTTTTTGCAGGGTCGATCCTGAAAAGCACCGCTCGCACTCTTCGATACGGGCCGAACCGAGGGAGCCAGGTCCCAAACGGTGTTTTTAAGGAGGGTCGGTGACGACGCTCGTTAGGTGTTCAGGAATAAATTCGCCTCTCGCGCGCCTTAATGGTGTGACGATTAAAAAGATCATCCTCGCGGGCGCCCTCCTCCTTTTCCTGCTCACGTTTCATCCTGCGCATGGGCAAAGCCCCGCTCCTGCCGTCGAACAAAAAGCTATCTTTGCCGGCGGTTGTTCTGGTGCATGCAGCCGCCCTTCGACGACACCTCGGGCGTCAAGTCCACAGTCGTAGGCTACACCGGCGGCACCGAGCCGAACCCGACTTACGCCCAAGTCTCATCCGGCGAAACCGCGCACCGCGAAGCGATCGAAGTGACCTTCGATCCGGCCAAAGTCACTTATGCACAGCTCCTCGCCGTCTTCTGGCAGAACATCAATCCCATCCAGCGCGACGGCCAGTTCACCGACATCGGCGATCAATACACCAGCGCGATCTTCTATCTCGACGAAGCGCAACACCAGGCCGTGGAAGCTTCCAAGGACGCGCTCGGGCGCTCAGGTAAATTCCAGAAACCGATCGCTACCGTAGTCCTGTCTGCGAGTCAGTTCTGGCCCGCCGAGGAGTATCACCAAAAGTATTACCTGAAGAACAAGATGGCTTACGGGATGCACCACTTCGCCTCCGGCCGCGCCTCCTTTAAGCAAAGGTATTTCGGCTCCGGCTCACACTAGAGCAATTGCCAGAGAACTCTTCCATCTCGTCAAATCCAGCGGCGGAAAGAAAGTCAGACTTCGAGTCTGACTCGGCGTACGGGCATCTTGCCCGCACCCTTTGGCTTCGACAGGCTGAAAGCCTGTCGGCCGAGTCTGGCAGCATGCCTGACTTCCCATCGGTGGATGCCTCCTCCCGGAGTCGGAAATTGCTTTTGGCAAATGCTCTAGCCCCCGCGGATGTAGCGACCACTTGGCGCCGTCAGATAGTTTTCTTTAGCCACTGGACGGGTTAAGATCGTGCATGACCTCTTCGCTTTCTCTGCCGCCACCCCCAGGCGCCAACGATCACTGGAAACTCCTCCGCGACGTGCTCGTTTTTCAGCTCAAGATGTTGCTCGATAATGCGCGCGATTTCGCGCTCATGCCGGTTTCGCTCTTCGCCGCGCTGATCGATTTCGTCTTTAAAGGGAACCCGCCCGGAAAGCTATTCTACCAGGTGCTCCGCTGGGGCGCGCACAGCGAAAGGATCATCAACGTTTACAGCGCGATCGAAGGCGAGGGGAGCGACCAGTCCGCCGTTAATCCTGGCTACACGGTCGATGCCGTGGTCGCGCGGCTCGAGGAAGTGCTGGTGCGGGAATGCGCCAAGGGCGGCACGGCGGCGAACGTGAAGGCGGCGATGGACCAGGCGATCAACCAACTCCACAAAGGAACCAGCGGCCCCCAAGCCCGAGCCCGCGAGGCAGTGGCGCGGGCGGCCG
The DNA here is from genome assembly GCA_039936335.1 of Chthoniobacterales bacterium. Taxonomy (GTDB): domain Bacteria; phylum Verrucomicrobiota; class Verrucomicrobiia; order Chthoniobacterales; family UBA10450; genus Palsa-1392. The sequence goes on along the minus strand of JBDTIQ010000037.1, from coordinate 2,538 downwards.
ATAGGTGGCGCGGGAAAACTGAACCGGCCGAACCGCGGTAGCGCCGAGCAACGGAGCCGGTGCTGCGTCTGGCGCGAACAGGAGGTCGCCTCCGCGACTATCTCTCGAGGAATGAGCTCCGCGGATGTGCGCCCGTAGCACTTGTCACTCTGGAATTGCTTTCCCCTCGGCAATCTTAGCAGCCCGAGGACACGCCCGCTCCTGGTTAGCGGCTTAGAACGCAAAAGCGCCGCGCGGCTCAGACCCGCGCGGCGTTGCTCAAGATGGCTCCCGATCGTATCGGGCCCTAAGCCGGGATCATCGCGATTTTTTCGCGGTCCCAGTTACGATGCTGCGCGATCGCCTTGATGAATCCCTTCGCAACATTGTTCACGTCGCTCGTTTCGTCCGCGAAAAGCGCGAAGTCGTTCTTCGTTGCGTCGCCCTCAAAATCGATTGCGGACGCGTGCAGCAGGTTGACGCCCGCGCCAGTCGCCGCGAGCGCTTTACAATGCTTGTAAGTCTCGTTCACGAAGTGGATCGCACGCGGATTCGCCGTGAGCGTCGCGACACTCTTATCGCCTCCCGGCACGTAGGTGGCATCGAATAAAACCGACGCCGCGTTCAGCAGGCTAATGTCGATCTTGATCTCGCCGCCACCCGCGCCTTGCACGCTGCCGCCGTGCGGTCCGATGATCTTCACCATCGCGCCTTCGCTCGTTAGGGCTTTTTTCATCGCGTTGAGATTCCCTTCGTCGACGCCGTCAGCGACGAGAAAGGCGATGCGCCGGGTGCTAATCGTGTCCTTGACTGTGTTATTCATGCTCAGCGCAGGCGATGGGGTGATCGTATTCTTTCTCGGCTTCGATTCCGTCTCTTTGCCAGCATCCGCGCCGACGGCCTGGTTGACCCGACCTTCGACGGAACTCGGCACCTTCATCCCGAGACCCTTGGCGATGCCACTTGCCAATGACTTATCGACCTTGTTCAAAATCCCAAGCATCCGTTCGACGATCGCCGGCCGCGTCACATTCCCGAGCTCAAAGGTGAGCGCGTTAATGATGTGCTGCTGCTCGTAGGGCGCCTGGCTTTGGAAGAAGAGCGCGGCCTGGCTGAAGTGATCGAAGAACTTCGCGCTCTTCCCGCGAATCTTGCTCCCCTGGATTTTCTCCATATGACTAACGAATCCACCCATGTCGGCCTTCGCTTCCATCGGGCACCCGCCGCTGATCGAATTCGGGAAGTAGCTCGTCTCGCCGCGATTGATGATCTGCTGCATGTGACCATCGCGTTGGTTATTGTGCATCGGGCAGGTCGGCCGGTTGATCGGAATCTGCGCGAAATTAGGTCCGCCGAGACGGATGAGCTGTGTGTCGGTATAACTAAAGAGCCGCCCTTGCAGAAGCGGATCATCACTGAAGTCGATCCCATTGACGAGGTGGCCCGGATGAAACGCGACCTGTTCGGTTTCCGCGAAGTAGTTATCCGGATTGCGATTGAGCACTAACTTACCGAGCGGCGTGATTGGAACCATCTCCTCGGGGATCAACTTGGTCGCATCGAGCAGGTCGAAGTCGAACTTATGCTCATCCTTTTCTTCCACGACCTGGACGCCGAATTCCCACTCTGGGAAGTCACCCGCCTCGATCGCGTCCCAGAGATCGCGCCGATGGAAATCCTGATCGAAGCCCGAAATCTTCTGCGCTTCTTCCCAAAGGACGGAGTGCATCCCGAGTTTCGGTTTGAAATGGAACTTCACGAAACGCGACCGATTCTGCGCGTCGATAAAGCGGAAGGTGTGAATGCCGAAACCTTCGATCATGCGCAGGCTGCGCGGGATCGCGCGGTCGGACATGACCCACATGAGCATGTGAATCGTCTCCGGCGAGAGCGAGATGAAATCGTAGAAGGTATCGTGCGCGGAAGCTCCCTGCGGGATCTCGTTATGCGGCTCTGGTTTCACCGCGTGGACGAGATCGGGAAACTTCATCGCGTCCTGAATGAAGAAGATCGGGATGTTGTTGCCGACCATGTCGAAGATGCCTTCGTCGGTGTAGAACTTGATCGCGAAGCCGCGGACGTCGCGCGAAAGGTCGCTCGCGCCGCGTGATCCCGCGACGGTCGAGAAACGCATGAAGACCGGCGTCTGCCGCGACGGATCGTTCAAGAAACCGGCTTTCGTCAGGTTCGAGTGATTCTTGTAAGACTGGAAATAACCGTGCGCCGCGACGCCGCGCGCATGGACCACGCGCTCCGGGATTCGCTCGTGATCGAAATGCGTGATCTTCTCGCGCATCAGGAAATCTTCGAGGAGCGAGGGGCCGCGTTCGCCGGCCTTGAGCGTGTTGTTCGTGTCGTTGACCGGCAGGCCCTGGTTGGAGGTGAGCGTCGTTCCGTCCATCTCGGAAACGTCGGGTGCGAGCTCTTCGATTTTCTTCGTCGCGGTGTTGGTTCTCTTACGTTTGATTTGAGGCATAAATGTTTCGCTTTTCCCTTTAATCGCTTCTGGGCGTTCGCGAGCGCGTTGGCAACGTGGCGATTCAGATAATCGGTCGGTGC
>JBDTIQ010000036.1:0-11447 GCA_039936335.1 Chthoniobacterales bacterium | reverse complement strand
AAGCCCTCGCTGACTTAGGCATCGAGATGATCGCCCCACACCGCAAAAACCGCCGACCGGAAAACAAAACCCAAGACGGCCGGGCTCTCCGCCGCTACCCACGCCGCTGGCATGTCGAACGCACCATTGCCTGGCTGGGTAATCATCGACGCCTCTTGATCCGCTGGGAAAAACAAAGCGCCCTCTATCTCGCTTTTGCCACTCTTGGATGTTGTCTGATCGCTTCACGTTTCCTCTAACCGCATCTCATGCGCACTTTACTTTTCGGATAGCTTCTAGACTTCCCTTATCTCTACGCCTACTCGCCGCTTCATCATATCGCGCCCGGCACGAAGTATCCGCCTACCTTCATCACGACCGCAGACCACGACGATCGGGTGTGCCGGCGCAGAGCTTAAGTTCCCGGCGACACTGCAGGCCGCACAAGCCGGTCCCGGCCCCGATCCTGATTCGGATCCAGACCAAGTCTGGACACGGAGCCGGCACTCCGACCTCGAAGCGAATCGATGAGGTGGGTGATCGGTGGGCCTTCCTGACGAAAGTCCTGGGAATGGATCTGAAATTGCCCCTTAAGGAAAGGGGGCGCTGCAACTACTCGCTAAGAGCGTAGACCTCGAAGAGGGCTACGCCGGTGGCATTGTTCTGACCGCGAACGACCGCAGAATAAGCGCCGGGCGCCAGGGTGCGCACAATAGCCGCCTCACGATCATCCGCAGGTGGAACCGTTGTGGCGATGATGGCTCCTTCCTGCGTGGAGCGCCAATTGTCGTTCGAAGAAACAAGCGTGCCCTCGCTGTCATAGAGTTCGAGGGTAGGATCGGAAAGCGCATCCGCCACGCCTACTTTTGTCAAAGAAGGTCCGACGACGCGCACGATCACTTTTGTCGGGGCCGTGCCGCCGATAATGAAACCGCCGATCATGACGTCGTCGCCGGTTCCGACCTGGCCACGCGTTGAGATGTTCGCTACGCTTCCCTGGGAGTGCTCGAGATTGTAGAGTTCAAACAAGGCGACTCCCCGGCTCGATCCTTTGCCGTGCACAACGGCGCTGTAGGATCCCGCCGGCAGGGTGAGGACGAGCGCGGCTTCGCGATCATCGGTTGGTGAGAGTCCCAGCGCGACGAGCGCAGGGCCGTCGGCTTCGTTCCAGTTATCGTTCGTCGCAACCAGCGCGCCGGTTGCATCACGGATATCGAGGATGGGATCTTGCATTGCCCCGTCTACGCCTGCGGCAGTGAGCGATGGTCCGATCGCGCGCAGGACCAGCGTCTTCGGCGTGCTGCCTCGCACGATAAACCCGCCGATCATCACGTTATCGCCTGTCTGGACGAAGGCGCGACTGGAGATGTTATCGAGGGTGACTTGTTCTTCACCGGAAGCATTGGCGGTCGCGTAATGGGCGATCGACTGCGAGTAATCGCTTTCCGCGCCGGTCGTATCGTAAGCGCTGACGGCAAAGAGATAGGTCGTTCCGGCGATAAGATTGGGGATGCTAGCGGTGTTCGACTTAACGTCGAGCAGCTGTGAATAGGGAGCAGCAAGCGGCCCGTAATGAACGCGATAACCGGCCACATTCGGTTCGGTGTTTCGATTCCATTCGAGCGTGACGCTTACGCCCGCGTGGGCAGAAGCGGTCGCGAGAAGGAGCGAAGACGCGAGAGAGGCGGCGAGGAACTTAAAGTGGGAGACGCTTGCGATAATCATAATGGTTATGATTATTATAGCATCGAGTGTGCCAGCTTTGCGCCTCGCTCAAATGATTTTCTCCAAATCGTGCCAGACTCGAAAACCGCCGCCTATGGCGTGTCGAGGTTATAGACTTCCACGAGCGCGACACCGGTGGTGTTACCGGTGCCGTGCACAACTGCGGTGTAGCTTCCCGGGTCAAGTGTGGCGACGATCGCTGATTCGTGGTCATCCGTTGGCGGTATCATCGTCGCCTTGATCTGATTGAGCTGATCGGACCGCCAGTTGTCGTTTGAGAAGATCAGCGAGCCCTGCGCATCGTGCAGTTCCAAGTTCGGATCGGCCAGCGCGCCGGTGACGTCCATCGCGGTGAGGGAAGGGCCGATCGCGCGCACGAGCACCTTCGTTGGTTCGTCTCCGCCCACGATAAATCCGGCAATCATGGCGTTGTCACCGGTGCCGACGACACCGCGCGTGGAGATGTTGCCGACTTTGGAGTGCGTCGCGGCTAGATCGAATAGTTCGAACAACCCTACACCCGTCCCACCTTCGGCGTCACGTAGGACTACCGTGTAACTTCCGGGTCGCAGGGTGACGAGCAAGAACGACTCCAGTGGATCGGAAGGCGCGAGACCTTCGGGCACGGAGTCGGCCGGGAGCGAAGTCCAGTCGTCGTTTTCGGCCCTGAGTGTTCCGGTAGAGTCGTAAAGGTCGAGCACCGGATTTTTTAGCACACCCTCCACCCCCGCTCTCGCCAGCGAAGGCCCGATCCCGCGCATCACGACCCTCTTCGGTTTGTCGCCGCTGACAATGAATCCACCGATGAGGACGCCGTCACCTTCTCGCACCTGCATGCGGGTGGAGACGTTGAGCAGAGACTTCGGAGGCACATAGTCATCGTTGATCGGAGTCGCGGAGGGCGTGGGCGTCGCCGTTGGCGTAGCGGTTGGCGTCAGAGTGGCAGTTGGTGTCGCGCTAGGCGTGGGAGTCGGGGTCGGGGTGATTGTCGGGGTCGGCGTAGGAGTCGCGCTGGGCGTCGGTGTGGTTGTGGGAGTCGCCGTTGGAGTCGGGGTCGCAGTTGGCGTTGGTGTTTCAGTAGGAGAGGGCGTCGCGCTCGGCGTCGGCGTTGGTGTTTCAGTAGGAGAGGGCGTCGCGCTCGGCGTCGGCGTTGGCGTTTCAGTAGGCGTTGGCGTTGCGGTCGGCGCTGGCGTTTCTGTCGGGGTCGGTGTCGCTGTTGGAGTAGGTGTTGGTGTTTCAGTAGGGGAGGGCGTCGCGGTTGGTGTTGGAGTTGGCGTGGGTGTTGCCGTAGGTGTCGCAGTTGGCGTCGGGGTGGGAGTCGGGGTCAGCGTTGGAGTCGGCGTCGCTGTCGGAGTGGGGGTCGGCGTCGGCGTTCCATTCGGCACCGTGTATGTGACCTCATCCGATGCGACGCTTTCCCCGCCAGACTGGTTGTAAGCCGTGACGACGAAGAAATATTGCGTGCCCGCGTTCAGATCATCCAAGGTTTGGCTCGTCGCGCCGCCCTTGACGTCAACCGTTTCGGAATACTGCCCGCTCGCTGTGCCATATTGGAGATAGTATCCCGCGATATTATCCTGCTCGGGGTTTGGATCCCAAGTGGCTGTCGCGCTGGCGGCACCCGCATTGACAGCGAGAAAAAGGAGAAGGGTGAGAGCAGGATAGAGGAATTTCATCGAGGAAAGCGCGTGGAGAATTGAGTGGTTATGGGAATTATAGCAAGGTCCATGCCTGCTCGCGCCGGTTTGGCGACTGCTCCAACGCGTCAATAGCCAATCCTCTCCCTCCGAAACGAGGAGCGCCGCAGTGCTGGGGAAATCCAGCCGCCGTCGGCGTTTAAACAAAAGATTCTGGCCGCGGCGTTACTCTTTTGAATCCAAACCGTCGTGTTCCCGCATCGCTTCTATAACGCCATGTTTTTCGAATCATTTTTCCAGGACGTCCGGATCGGTTTGCGGGTTTTGCGCAAGGAGAAAGTCTTCTGCCTGCTCGCCGTGACGGTGCTCGCACTCGGGATCTGCGGGGTGACGACTCAGTTCACGATCGTGAACGGGCTCGTCCTCCGCGGCTTTTCGTTCCCGCACCCGGAGCAGCTCATGGCGGTCGGACTGATCGACCCGCAGGCCACGGCGCAACAGAACAACAACGGCGCGGGCAACATTCCTTCGAGCCAGGATTACCTCGATCTGCGCGCGGCGCAGAAATCGTTCTCGATGATGGCTGCCTACATCAACGGGTCGACCATCAACGTCACCTACAAGGGCACGCCTCAGCGTTACACCGGCGGCTACGTGACGGACGATTTCTTCAAAATTATCCACGTCGCGCCGATTCTGGGGCGTGATTTCACGGCGACGGATAATAAGCCCGGCGCCGAGAAGACCGCGCTCCTCGGCTACGAAATCTGGCAGCGCGACTTCGGTGGCGACCCGAAAATCGTCGGCGAAGCCATCCACATCAATGGCCGTGCCGCCACGGTGATCGGCGTGATGCCGAAGGGATTTAAGTTTCCTCAAGCCGAGCAGCTCTGGGTGCCGCTTTACAATGAATTTCCTCCGAAACCTCGGGGCGCCACCGATGATATCGGTGCGCAGATCATCGGTCGGCTCCGGCCCGGCGTGAGCCTCGACCAGGTCAACGCCGAATACACCGCGCTCGCCAAGCGGATGGCCCAGGATAATCCGAAGTCGAACGGCCAGCTCACCTCCGCGAGCGTGCAGCCGCTCCTCAACAGCTTCACCGGCCCGCAGCTGCGCCAGACGGTTTACGCGATGCTCGCGGCCGTCCTCCTCGTGCTCGTGATCGCCTGCGTGAACGTCATGAACATGCAGTTCGGCCGGGCCGCGCTCCGCGCGAAGGAACTCGCCATCCGCGGCGCGCTCGGCGCCGGTCGCTGGCGGCTCATCCGGCAGATGCTCACGGAAAGCCTGCTCGTCGCCGTGCTCGGCGCGATTGTCGGCATCGGTCTCGCCTATGTCGCAGTCGCGCAGATCGTCCGCGCCACTTCCTCGCTGGCCTTTCCGTTGCCGTATTGGGTCGTCTTCAAAATCGACGCACCGGTTCTGCTTTTCACGGTCGGGATCACGCTCTTCGCCACGTTGCTTTCCGGCTTCGTTCCCGCCTGGCTGAGCGCACGCGCGAATCCGACCGAGATGATGAAAGAAGGCGGCCGCGGCAACAGCGGCCGACTCGTGCAAATCATCACCCGCGTCCTCGTCGTCGGGCAGATTGCGTTAACGGCCGCGCTCCTCATCGCGGCGACGCTCCAGATCAAGTCGATCCGGAACCAAAACACGCTCGACTACGGCTACGACGAAAACGGCGTTTACTCCGCGCGGATGGGCTTGTTTGAAGGCAGCTATCCGACCTCGGAAGCGCGTCGCCAATTTTTCGTGCGCGCGTTGCGCCAGTTGCGGAGCAACCCGGCTTTCGCCGGCGCCGCCATGACCGATCGCTTTCGCATGACTTTCGCCAATTTCGGCCAATACGAAGTCGATGGAAAAAGCTACGTGACCGATCGCGACCGGCCATTTGGAAATTCCGAATCCGTCTCCGACAACTACTTCACCACGCTCGGCCTGAAACTTCTCGAGGGCCGCGACTTCACGATCGACGATCTCGACAGCAAACAACCGGTCGCAATCGTGAACGCCAGTTTCGCGCGCAAATATTACGGCAACGAGAGCGCGCTCGGCCGACGGATTCGCCGCTTCAATCCTGCGCGACCCGAACCATGGCGCACGATCGTCGGGGTGGTGCCGGACACGCTCATGCAGGGACCGTTCAACCAGCAGACCGACAACAGCGGCTTCTACACGCCATTGTTAGGCACGGAAGCGGCGCCGCAGTTTGCGACCCTTCTCGTGAGGCCACACCAGAGCCAAAGCGCCGCGACACTCGCGCCCGCGCTCACCCAGGCCGTCGCGCAGCTCGATCACGATCTCCCGGTTTATTTCGGCGGAACGCCCGCGCGTTTGCACGATGAAATCCTCTCCGGCAATCGGTTGATCGCGAACCTCTTCACGATCTTCGGCGCGGTCGCGGTCGTCCTTTCCGCGGTTGGGCTTTACGGCGTGATGAGTTTCTCCGTGAGCCAGCGCACGCAGGAGATCGGAATTCGGATGGCGCTCGGCGCCGACGCGCGTCGCATCCTGCGCATGATCATGGCGCAAGGCGCCTGGCAGGTCGTCATCGGTCTTGTCCTCGGCGGCGGGAGCGCGGCGCTCCTGCTCGGCGTGATCGGGCCGGCCGCGTTGCAAAATTTCCTCTTTAACGTCAACGCGCACGACCCGCTGATCTACGGCTCCGTGGCGGCGCTGCTCGCAGCGGTCGCTGGAGTCTCCTGCCTCGTCCCGGCGTTGCGCGCCACGCGGGTGAATCCGATGGTCGCGCTCCGCGCGCAGTAGTCGTTAGGCAAAGGCATCTCGACAGCGCGCGGTGGCGGCATGAGATTGGCTGCGTCGTGTCCGCGCCACCGCTTTCTCCGATGCAAAAGACCGCACGCAGTCTGGTCGATCGGCTGCGCGCGGCCGGTCACGTCGCTTATTTTGCGGGTGGTTGCGTGCGCGATCTCCTGCTCCAGAAAACGCCGAAGGATTTCGACATCGCCACGAGCGCGCGCCCGGAGGAGGTGCAGAGGATCTTCGCGCGCACTTACGCGGTCGGCGCGCATTTCGGAGTCATCGTGGTGCTGGAAAATAATTTCCAGATCGAGGTCGCGACCTTTCGTTCCGATGGCGTTTATCTCGATGGGCGCCGGCCGAGCGCAGTTCACTTCTCGTCGCCGGAGGAAGATGCGGCCCGGCGCGACTTCACAATCAACGGCATGTTTTATGATCCGCCTAACGAATCTGTGATCGACTTCGTCGGCGGCCGCTCCGATCTCGCGGCTCACGTCGTGCGGGCGATCGGCGAACCGATCGAGCGTTTCGCCGAGGATCGGCTGCGGCTCCTGCGCGCGGTCCGTTTTGCCACAGTGCTGGATTTTGAAATCGAGGCGCAAACTTGGGAGGCGATCCGGCAGGCCGCTCACGGCATCGTCGAGATCAGTGCGGAAAGAATTCGCGAAGAGCTGGTTCGCATTTTCCTCTCGCCGCAGCGGGTGCGCGGCTGGGATTTGCTCGATCGCAGCGGATTGACGCAACAGATCCTGCCCGAGCTGGCGGGGACGAAAGGTTGCGAGCAGCCGCCGCAGTTTCATCCCGAGGGCGATGTCTTCCAACACACGCGGCTCATGCTCTCGCTTCTGCCGGATGAGGTTTCGCTCCCGCTTGTCCTGAGCGTTCTCTTTCACGACATCGGCAAGCCGCCCACTTCGCAGGTGGATCAGGACGGTCGCATCCGCTTTAACGGCCACGACAAAGTCGGCGCGGAAATGACGGAGTCCCTCATGCAACGGCTCCGTTTTTCCCGAGCGGAGATCGACGCGACGGTTGAAGCCGTCCGGCAGCACATGGTCTTCAAGGACGTGCCAAACATGCGGGTCTCGCGGCTCAAGCGATTCATGGCGCGCCCGACGTTTTGCCATGAGCTCGAGCTGCACCGGGTCGATTGTCTCGGCAGCCATGGGATGCTCGATAACTACGAGTTCTTGAAAGCGAAGGCGGAGGAACTTGCGAACGAACCGATCATCCCGCCGCCGCTCGTGACCGGTCGCGACCTGATCGCGCTCGGGATGAAACCGGGCCCGCGTTTCGGAGAAATGCTCGAAGCGGTCGAGACCCGGCAACTGGAAGGGCAGCTTGCCGATCGGGAGGAAGCGCTCGCCTGGGTGCGGCAAGAATATCTGACCACGGATTTCACGGATGGGGCAGACACCTGATCCTCTCTCATCCGTGTCATCCGTGTAATCCGTGGTTTATTTCCACATGAAGATCCTCATGATCAGCAGCGAAGGCTGGCCGCTCGCGCGTTCCGGCGCCCTCTCCGACGTGCTCGCCGCCCTGCCGCGCGAGCTGAAAATGCGCGGTCACGAAGTCGCCCTCGCCATGCCGTTGTATCGCGAAGTGCGCGAGCAGACCGATATCGCCACCCGCATCCTGCCGGTCAACATCGAGGTCGCGGTCGGGGGCGAACGTCATGCCGCGCAGGTCCTGGAAGCTAAATCCCCCGGTGGTCTTCAGATTTTCTTCATCCGCTGCGACGCCTATTTCGATCGGCCTGCGGTCTATGGAGAGAAAGGCGAACCCTACGCCGACAACGCGGCGCGCTTTATCCTCTTCAGCAAAGTCGCCACCGAACTGGCGCGGCGGATGGTGCCTTCACCTGATGTGCTCCACGCGCACGACTGGCCGGCGGCCCTCGTGCCGGTGCTCGCGCGCGAACAAGGGCTCCCCTTCGCGACCGTCCTCTCGATTCATCACCTGGCGGAACAGGGAACTTTCCCCGCGTCCGATTTCGACCTGACGAATCTCCCGGAAAGCTATTTTCGGCCGGCCGGCGTCGAGTTTTTCGACCGGCTGAATCTCCTGAAAGGCGGAATCGTGCTGTCCGACCGGATCGTCGTGGCCGGCGAACCCTACGCGCACAGCATCCAGACGGAGGCGTTCGGCGAAGGCCTCGACATGGTCCTACGCGAACACGCCGCGCGCCTCGCCGGCATCCTCCCCGGCGCCGATACACAACGCTGGAACCCGACGACCGATGCTTTCCTCCCAGTGCGTTTCGGCCCCGGCTCGCTCGAAGTGAAAGCCGCCTCTCGCGCCGCGCTTCTTTCCGATCTCGGCCTTGCGCCGGCGCCGCGCGGGCCGGTCTTTGGCATGGTTACGCGTTTGGTCGGCGAGAAGGGTTTCGATCTCCTCCTCCCCGTGCTCGATCGCCTCCTCTCCGACGACGTGCGGCTCATCATCCTCGGCAAAGGCGACCCGGCCTACGAAACGTCGCTTGGCATCGCCGCGCGCAAGTTCCCCGACAAACTCGCCTATCGGCACGACTACAACGAAGAGTTCGCCCATTTAATCGAAGGCGGGAGCGACATCGCCCTCATCCCTTCGCGGGTGGAACCGGGCGGGTTCAGCGCCATGCACAGCCTGCGCTACGGTGTGCTGCCGGTCGCGCGCGGGCTGCGCGAGATCGAACAAATCATCGTCGATCACGACCCAGCGCGCGATCGCGGCTACGGCTTCCTCTTTTACGACTACAGCAGCGAAGCCTTCTGGGACGCAATCCGGCGCGCACGCGAAATCTTCCGCGATCGGGCGGAATGGGAGCGCCTGATGAAGCGCGCGGTCGCCCGCGATTTCTCCTGGGCGCATGCGGCGGAGCAATACGAGGACCTCTACGCGGGGTTGCTCACTCGCGCGGCAGCGGCGTAGCGAGCGGGGATCGATAATCTCGAGCGAGCGTCGTCTTTTCGAGCGACGTCCGGTAGTTCGGATCGCGCATCCAGTCGCCGGAATGATCCGTCACCGGAGACGTCGGCACGGCCGTGCGACCTCCTGAGAGGACCGAGCCGATTTCCGTTTCCCGAACGATCCGCCACGGCGTCAGCCCGGAACGCAACGCGCCAATGACCAGAGCGGCGGAGACGACGGCGGCGAGAAGCGTTTTCATAAATCTAATGCACCGGCCGGCCAGGCGGGAGCTTCGTGACAGGCGGCGCATCGCCATGCAGATCACGATGAGCAAAAGCACGATCATCAGTGCCGGCAGCACGACAAAAGACGTCCAGACGCTGAACGTTCGATCGGCCACGCCCAGCAGGCGGGAGCCACTTCCGATAACTCTACGACCAACCGCTTCGACGCGAGTCGTAAGAGTCCCGTCGCCGGATGCGGCGCGGATTACGGTGCGACCTACACTCGGGAAAACGGGCGCGGCGGCAGGCGCGACCTGTGAGTTCACGCTGGCCGCAGGACGTGGAATCTGTTCCTGCGATCTTTTCGCCTCTTGCTGAAACACGGAGAGCGCCCGGATCCATTTTCCTGGGACCTGCTCGAGTTGACCTTGGACGGCAGGATAACTGCCTTCCATTGTCCCCAACTTGGCGATCGCGGCTTTCGCTATGTCGGCAAAGTAGATATCGAACCCCGCCGGCGGATACGGCACCACCGCGAGCACCCCGCCGGATTTCACCTGTTTCCGCTGACCATCGCTCGTGATGATCGTCGAGTAGAGCGCGTTATCCTAATGGAAGGAGCTATATTCCATCGCCTCCGTGTAAGTCGTCGCCGGCTCCTGATAGATGACGATCCCCTGCGTTTCGGCGCGAGCGACGGCCGGCAAGAGACTGAGCAAAGAGAAGAGACCGAGGAAAAAGCGAGTCCTGAACATACCGGAAGGAGCGCGCACTCTGCCGAGCGCCCACAGAAAAGGATGGCGATTGCCGGGCGAAGGTAAGTCAGAAAACCACAGAACTAGGTTGAGGGTGGTGAGCAGGGAAACGTGTCGTGTCGAGCGTGGATCGGGGAGACTTACACCGGCGGCATTTCCGCAACCTTCGGCGACGTAAGTTCTGAAGCCGGCGGCAAAGGGCTTCTACTTCGGGACAAGATCGCCCGTCTCGCCGGCGCTGCCGTCGGTGTAGATGATGAGGTTACCGTTGCCGTGGACGTTTCCGGTCTCGATGAACCACGGTTGGCGGGGCCACTGGTGACGGGGTTGTCGTCGAAGCTCATCGGCATGTCGTCGATGCGGGCGTTCTGCGGCTGGGAGTAGTCCGGGTTATGAAGGAGTTCCTGCATGGTGCGACAAATCCATGTCTTCCTCGTCGGGCCGAACGGGGTGAGCGTATCGATCCAGGCATTTGCGAAATCCCCGCCCATAATATCGCCTCCAGTCGGAGTAATCTGCGGCCAGCTTCCGTTGCGTTGCACGTAGATATTCGTAGCGATGTAAAGCCGTGCAGGTTAGCGAGACATTGGATGCGCTGGGCTCGCTCACGCATGCCCGCGTAAACTGGGATTAGCATTGTCGCCAGGATGGCAACAATGACGATGGCGATAAGGGTTTCGAGCAGACTGAAGGCAGCTACTGCTCTCGCTCGCGCCACCTTAAGCCTGCCTGAAGCCAAGAATTGTGTAGTTCACCTCCCTTGGCTGCTTCGGAACGATGGGATCTTGAGACGAAAACTGGAGTACTGCGTCACCGGTGATGCGGTATGCAGTGCTCGCGAAGGAAGATACCGGGATGATCTTATTCCCATTCAGCTCACCAGTCGCTAGGGATTCGTAGACCAAAGTAGAGGTATCAGTGGTTTCCACGGTACGAGAGAAACTGGCATCTATGACCGCGTAGAGCCTCGCTGTCGCGGGATCTGCTGCTCCCCGGATCGTTCCGGTGTAAGACACGCCTTCTCTAAATACGAAGACGTTTCCACTGGCGAGGCCCGTCTGCGGAATCATCAGAGTAAATAGACCGAGTGAGTTCACTTTGGGACCAAGCAGCGGCTCCTTCGGGAGAAGGATTGCAGCATAGGTACCGAGGACATTCACACTTGTGGTTCCTGGATAAACCGGCCCGCCCTTGATCGCGTAGCACTGGGAAGAAAGGAAAACGTAGCAGAGCAGGATTCCGAAGATGGCTCTTATCGAGCGCGAAAATAGCGGAAGCGCCAAGCGCAGGTAACGAGAATCTTCCAGTATCTTAAGCAGTGAAACCCGGGTGCGATTGCCCCGATTCTTTCCCGCTGAAACTGGCAACCCGCCTCAGGCGGGCCGCCCTACAATTTTTGCCGCTCGCTCGTCGGCCGCGCGGGCTCCGTCCGCCGATTCGTTAGGCTCGATCGCGAGCCCGATCGCGCGCAG
>JBDTIQ010000035.1:0-14184 GCA_039936335.1 Chthoniobacterales bacterium | reverse complement strand
AAGATGTCGCCTTTCGCCGGCGCGCGGCCTTTGCCATCGAGCGTGTAAGTTTCCAGAAACGCGCCGGGCAGACCTTTGTAGATGGGGACGCTGTGACCCCAGTAATACGCGATCAATTCCGTGACCGGAAAACCCTCCTCCGCATAATGAATCGCGGGCGCGAGATCGTCGCCTAACGAGAGTTTGCCGAATTTTTTGTGTAGCTCCGACCAGGCATCGACGGTGCCCGGAACGCTGATCGGGAGCATTCCGGTCGGAGGAATGTATTCGCGCTGGAGCTTCGCCAGCTCGCTCTTCATCTCATCGTAGCTGAGTCCGCGGGGGGAGCGGCCGCTGCCGTTCAGCCCGTAAAGCTTGTGATCTTTCGCGCTGTAAACGATCGCGAAAAGATCGCCGCCGATGCCGTTCGAGATCGGTTCCATCAGGCCGAGCGTGGCGTTGGCCGCGATCGCGGCATCGACCGCGCTGCCGCCGCGTTTTAGGACATCGAGACCGACCTGCGTCGCTGCCGGCACGCTCGTGCAGACCATTCCATGCCGGGCCAAAACTTCCGAGCGCGTCGCCCAGACTTTGCCGGTGATCCGATCGATCTGCGCGTGGAGTGATCCAGAGATGCCTAACGAAAAGAGAACCGGCAGAACGAGCGCGCGAAGTTTCATGGAGCGAAGCTTACCACCGCTGTCATTACGAGCGAAGCGCGGCGCAGCCGAGGGATTCCGTGGATCTTCGGAGCAGCTCCGACTCGGGCTTCTCGGTTAATCGACGGGATCCCTCGACTCCGCTGCGCTGCGCTCCGCTCGGGATGACAACTTCGCTCGGGCACACTAACTTCCCCGATGCGCCAGGATTATCTCGACGATTACTTCACGTTTCTCCGCTTCCCGAGCATCTCGACCGACGACGCTTACTCCGAAAACGTCGGCGAATGCGCCCACTGGCTCGTGGAAAAGCTCAACCGCATCGGCCTCGAAACCAAGCTCGTCTCGACTCCCGGCCACCCGGTTGTCTGGGCGAAAAACAAGCATCAACCCGGTCGCAAAACCGTCATGCTTTATGGTCACTACGACGTGCAGCCGCCCGATCCGCTCGATCTCTGGGATTCGCCGCCGTTCGATCCGGTTTTGAAAAACGGTTTCGTTTTTGCGCGAGGTGCGACGGATAACAAGGGCCAGATCTTCGCGCACATCCTCGGGATCGAGGAGACGATGAAAGAGAAGGGCGATCTGCCCGTGAACCTGCATCTCATCATCGAAGGCGAGGAAGAAATCGGAAGTGGAAGTCTTCCGGGATTCCTGCGCGAGAATCGGGATTCGCTCAACTGCGATATCGCGCTCGTCTCCGACACCGGAATGATCGCGCGTGGCGTGCCGACCTTGAGCTACGGACTCCGCGGCGTGACCGCGCTCGAGATTAAAATCACCGGCTCGAAGATGGATTTGCACTCGGGCGTTTTCGGCGGCGCGGTCGCGAATCCGATCACGGCGCTGGTGGAGTTGCTCGCGACTCTGCACGACAAAAATGGGCGCGTCGCGATCGACGGTTTCTACGACGATGTGAAACCGCTCGAAGAATGGGAACGCGAGGCGTGGAGAAAGTTGCCGATCGATGGCGACAAGGAAATCCTTGATGAAACCGGTTCGCCGGCGCTTTTTGGAGAGGAAGGTTACAGCACCGTGGAGCGGCTCTGGGCGCGTCCGACCGCGGAGATCAACGGTATCGGCGGCGGCTACCAGGGAAAGGGAACGAAGACCGTGATCGCAAGCCAGGCGATGGCAAAAATCACTTTCCGGCTCGTGCCGAACCAGGACGGCGATACGATCCTGAAGCTCGCGCATAAGCACCTCGAGAAACATCTGCCGCCCGGCGTGACGATGGAGATCGTCGATGGCCACAGCGGCCCGTGGTATCTGACAGATCCGCATTCCGCTTTCGGCGAAGCTGCGCAGAAAGCGCTGAAGGAAGCTTTCGGCGGCGAAGTCGCGCTGATCCGCGAAGGCGGCAGCATCCCGATTGTCTCGCAATTCCGCGACATCCTCGGCGTGGAAACGCTGCTCATCGGGCTGGCGCTCCCCGATTGTCGCGCGCATTCGCCTAACGAGAACTTCCCAGTCGAAAACCTGGAGGCCGGGATCAAGATGAACAAAGCGATCCTCCAGGAAATCGGTTCCTGATTTTCTTGTGCGGCAGCGCGTCCGGCTTCTGCTCTTAGTCCTGCTCCTGCTTCCTCTGGCGGGCGCAAGGGCTGCGGAAGACCCGTCGTTAGGCGAAAAGATCGGGAGCTCGCTTAAGAAGGTTTTCGCTACTCCCACGCCGACGCCTCCTCGGCATCGCAGCAGCAGCGGTAGGAGTCACAAAAAAAAGAGCACGCCGAGCCCGACGCCAACTTTGACCGCAACGCCGAGGAAGCACCGGCACTCCTCGTCCAAGGCAAAGGCTTCTCCGTCGCCGGAAGAAAGCGCCACGCCGAAACGCAAGAAGAAGAAAGCGCCGACGCCAACACCGAGTCCGACGGAGACCACGGCTCCGACGCCAACTCCAACCGAAACGCCGACGGCCACGCCGGAAGAAACGCCTTCCCCCACTGCGAGCGCTTCGCCGGAAAAGAAGTCGACGGTGGCGACGATTTCATCCGATGAGATCAAAGGTTATGAGAAGAACGCACCGGAGATCCGCAAGCTTCTCGATACGGCGATTAGCCTAACGAGTGAGGATTTGAAGTACACCTACGGGTCAGCCGACCCGAAGAATGGCGGCCTCGATTGCTCCGGATTCATCTACTACGTGCTGCGCGAGAACGGCGTGGAAGATGTGCCGCGCGACGCGAGCGGCCAATATGTCTGGGTGCGCAAAGCGGGGAACTTCCGCGCCGTTCTAAGTGATGAGCTCGATTCGTTTGAGCTCGATGAATTGAAGCCGGGCGACCTGCTCTTCTGGACCGGCACTTACGACGCGGAGAAGGATCCGCCGGTTACACACACGATGATTTACCTCGGGACGGATAAGGATACGGGCAAGCCGCTCATGCTCGGAGCGAGCGACGGGCGGACTTTCGAAGGCAAGCGGATGTTTGGGGTGAGCGTGTTTGATTTCAAAACCTCGTCGTCGCAGAAAGCCCGCAGCTCGGGGCGTCACCCGCGGTTTGTCGGCTACGGGAGAATCCCCGGGTTGGGTGCGGGGAAGTGATCTTTCCGGGAAGTACAGGCCGCTGGCCTGTCGTTCGGTGCGGCTCGCGCCGAACCACTCGCGGCGCCGGAAGCAATGGCCTCTCGACGCTCCACCAGTTGCTCTTCGAGCAACAGACCAGCGGCCTGTGCTCCCCGGATCTGCTATCGACTCTGAACGGCGGTCGAAGGCTCTGCAGTCTTCGTCGGCGGGTGCGTCGCCCGGTAATGCATCGTGATCAGGCCTAGCATGAGAACGAGCACGATGAAGGCGATCGTGCGCTGCTCCTGTTTCGTGAGCACGAACATCTGCAATCTCTCGCGCAGCTTCATCGGGCGTAGGCGATCGGATCTTTGAGGCCCGCTTCGTGAAAACCTTTCAAGCGCAATGCGCAGGAATCGCACCGGCCGCAGGCCGCGCCGTCGGCCGTCGGGTCATAGCAGCTGTGCGTGAGCCCGTAGTCGACACCGAGATCGGCCCCGCGCCGGATGATTTCGCTTTTCGTTAGGTTAATGAGCGGCGTGTGAATCTGAAAGCGCGCGCCTTCCACGCCGGCCTTTGTGGCCAGGTTGGCAAGTTGTTCGAAGGCGTGAATGAACTCCGGCCGGCAATCTGGATAGCCGCTGTAATCGACCGCATTCACGCCGAGAAAGATGTCGCGCGCGCCGATCGTCTCGGCGTAGGCGAGCGCGTAGGAAAGAAAAATCGTGTTCCGCGCCGGCACGTAGGTAACCGGGATTTCGGCTGACCGCTCCGCTTCGGATCGATTCTTCGGCACGCTGATTTCATCGGTCAACGCCGATCCGCCGAACAGACGGAGATCGATCTCGGCGAGGCGGTGCTCGGCTGCGCCTAACGAGTCCGCAACGTTTTCGGCGGCAGCCAATTCCTGCTCATGTCGTTGCCCGTAACGGAAAGAGAGCGCGTGCGGTTGGAAACCCTCCGCTCGGCAAATGGCGAGGACGGTGGCGGAATCGAGCCCACCGCTCAGGAGCACGACGGCTCGCTTCATTCCTGGTCGGGGAACGTGGCGGTGACAGTGAGCGCAATCCCGCCCCGGGAGGCGAACTCGGCTTCGACCATCATCCGGCGCGGCGCGCAGGCCTGCACGAGGTCGTTGAGGATGCGGTTGGTCACGCTCTCGTTGAAGGCGCGTTCGTTCCGGTAGGAAGCGAGATAAAACTTGAGCGCCTTGGTTTCGAGGCAGCGCTTCGCGGGTTGGTAGTCGATCGTGAGGCGGGCGAAGTCGGCCTGACCGGTGATGGGGCAGAGCGAAGTGAAATCAGCGACCTGGAACTGGATCCAATAAGGACGCTGAGCGGGGTTCTCGAAGGTCTCGAGCGTTTTTGTCGAAGGCGAAGTTGGAACTCGGGTTTCGCTTTTCCCGAGGAGGGTCAGACCTTTCTTATCGATCTTCTTCGCCACCGGGAAACCTACGATTGCAGGGTGGGCCGGCAATTTCTTTCGCGCCGGCGCCCAGAAGCGCCCGAGGAACTCCGGCCGCCAGCCTGTTGCATTCGGCGGCTCGCCTCATGCAGGTGGCGCGGAGCGCCCTCGACTACCCAACATGTGCGTGGAATGCCGATGGAGTTCCGACCAAACCCTGCGCTCGGTGGGAGGCGAGCCGCTTCCCACGACAGGCCAGCGGCCTGTGCTCCCCGGAGCGTTCCGCCGCCTAGTCCGGCGGGCGGAGCATTGGGTCCTTGAGCGCGCGCTCACGGTCGCCGTTCTTATCGTATTTCCAATAGGCGACTTTCAGGGTGCGCTTCAGCTTTAGGTGGCTGCCGTCAGCCGCGGTCCACTCGCGGAGGAGATGACGAAAATCGCGGTCAAGCACGAACTCGTCGCGACCGCTAGCATGTTGCACGGTGACCTTGATGAACTTTTCACCGGTCTTGTAACCGACCCGCGCAGGTTTCCAGACAAGTTCGGTTTTCTTCGAACTGATGATGGTGGGCGCAAGCTGAATCTCGAAGTCGCCGCTCGGTCTCGTGAAATCAATCGTGCGCACGCGGAGCGGCAGCTCGTCGTAGAAAAATCCGTTAGGCGGGAGTGTGACCTGCGCTTGGCCATCCGCCATGCCGTCCCAGTAGGTGTGCCATTCATAAGTGAATTGCTCGCCGCTCCGCCGGCCTTCCTTGAAGCTGTTCCCGCAACTGTCGGCGCTCGTTAGGCTGAATTTCGCAAGACGCGCGTTATCGGCCCGCCAGAAGTTCGAGTGCATCTGTTGCACGACGTAGAGACCAACTGGCGCCGAGAGGATTTGGTTCATTTTCAACACCTGGATGACGCCCCGGTGATCCCACGAATCGGGTTTCACCATTTGCTTCAGGTCGAACGGTTCGCGCACCAGGATGTGCAGCACTTCGGTCTGGCGCGGCTGGCCCTCGCGCATGAGCTGCGCGTCGTAGATGTCGAATTCAGCTTTGCCGTCGTCCCAGTAGCTGCTGTTCTGGACGAACCCGGGAACGAATTGCGCCCTCGCACTCGTTAGGCTGATGCTCAGGAAGAGGAGCAGGAGGGCTCGTTGCATCCGCGCAGCTTCCGGCTTGCGGCCGCGTTCGCCAACTGGAAGCTTGCGCCACGATGGCAAACGAAACAGAGCAGCCGCGCGGCCTCGAGCACGCCGGAGTAATCGATTTTTTCGCGCATGACACGCGGAGGGATGAGCTCCTGCTCGCGATGTTCGAGACGCGGCCCTGGGACGATTCCGATCTGCAACTGTTTCAGTTACAGGAAAAGTTCAACGCTTACGTTTCGTTTTTGCTCGATGGGGAATTGGCCGAGGCGCATCCGGAGTTAGCGGGAAAGAAGGCGCGGATCGAACTGCGTTGCGCGACGGTGCCGGAAGGTCGCGCGCTCGATTTGCTCACGATGATTCACGATCAGCTCGCACTCCAGGAGATCGAGGTGGAACTGATCGCGGGAGGCGAGGGCGGTTGCGGGGATGCACCTGCCACTGATCGTTCTCCCTCGTGCTCATACTCGTAATCGTGCTCGTAATCGAAAAGAGGACGAGCACGAGCACGATTACGAGCAAGAGCACGAGGGAGAACGGATTGCTGGCGGTTCAGCGTCTCCCGCGGTAGCCTGAGCGCATGAAAGTTCCGTTCACAGTCGGGCAGGTTGGTCATTTCGGACTCTCGGTCAGTCATCCGAAAAGAAGCGCGAAGTGGTTCGAGCGCGCGCTCGGGTTGAAGAAAATGTTCGAGTTCGAGAAAGGCGTTGCGGTTGGCAACGACCACGTCACGATCGCGCTGCACAAGGGAAAACCGCGACCGAAAACGCTCGGCCACATGTCGTTTCATCTCCCAAATATGGACGCGCTGCGCAAAGCGCTCGCGCATTTGCAGAAACTCAAAGTAAAGGTCGAAGATCCTGGTGAGGAGATCGGACCCGAAGCGCCCGGCTCGAAGCACGTGGGCATCTGGTTTCACGATCCCGACGGCTACCGCTGGGAACTTTCCGTGCAGAACGGAAAACGCTGAGCCCGTTAGATTTCTTTGACCAGGGATTTCACGGATGGGTGGGAGAAGCTGGATTCGTCCTTTAGGCTTTCTTCCGATCCGTGGAATCCGTCGTTAGAATTTCAGGAACGAAACGACCGGCGTCGGGTCGAGCTTCGGGCGGCCGTTCAGAAACTCGAGCTCGATCAGGAACTGAGCTTCGAGTAGTTCGCCGCCGGCTTTGCGAATCAAGGCCGCCGCCGCCGCTGAAGTCCCCCCGGTCGCGAGCAGGTCGTCGATCAGCACGATCTTTTCGCCGGGATTGATGCTGTCGATGTGCATCTCCATTTCGGCGTCGCCATACTCGAGCGAGTAGGCCGCGCTCTCGGTCTTGAAGGGCAGCTTTCCCTTCTTCCGGATCGGCACGAAACCTACGCCGAGCGCGTAGGCGACCGCCGCGCCGAAAAGAAAGCCGCGTGCATCGATCCCGACAACTTTATCGATCTCCAACTTGCGGCATCTCTCGAGGAAACAATCGATCGATTCGCGGAATAAATTGGCGTCGACCAGCACCGGCGTGATGTCCTTAAAAATGACGCCGTGTTTCGGAAAATTTGGCACATCGCGCACGGCCGCGCGCAAGCGATCGATCGAGTCGGAAACCATGGCGGCAGGCTAGCGGCTCGAGGCGAAAGGTCAACGCGCGGCCGGTCTCGAGAACGGTGTTTTCAGACGAGAGCGGCGAGACTTTCGAGCAGCGCGCTTTGCATTCGCGTTGCGGCCGGACCTGAGATCTCAAACGGCAACGTGAGCAAACGAAGCGCGAACGGAATCAAGCGGCTCCGGTCATCGGGAAGTTGCACGGCACCGATGTTGCCGCCACTGATTTTGGGGAAAGGCCACTGCTCGAAAAGCCATTCTGCGCCGAAGGGAGAAGCGGATTCCGCGCCGGAGGTTTGGCGACCGTAGGTGCCGAGCTCGATGTCGTGCAGCACGACCCAGCCGTCCGGTCGGACGTAGGGCGCGCAACGAAGCAAATCGAGCAACGGATGCGGATGAAAATGATTCGCATCGATGAAAACGAACCAAAGTTCCGCGCGGCGGGCGAGTTGGCTCACCATTTTCGAATCGAAAGGCGCATGGATCCGCACGATCGAAGCGAGCTCCGGAATCAACTCAGCTACTTCGAAACCGGTCGGACGTGTTTCGTCGACGAGGCATTGTTCGCGCGCATCGATCGTGTCGACGAAGAGGCCTTCGACTGAGTCGGAGCGGCGCGCGATCGCAGCCGCGATCAGGGCGGCGGAGAAGCCCGTCAGCGTTCCGATTTCGACGACGTGACTCGGCCCAAGAATGCTCGCGATCGCGGTGAGAAAAGAACAATCCTCCAGCCCGATCGCGCCGGCGTACTGGCGCGGGCGATTTCGGATTTTGCGCAGGAATTCCAGTTCGTTAGGCGGCGGAAGTCGTCCAGAATACGCGAGGCAACCTGCCATCCGCGCATACTGCATTTCGTAAACCTCGAGCGAATCGAATCGACAAACCTCCGCACTGCTCGGAGCGCTCTCGCGGAACCGCGCCTCGGCCCACTTGCACAGAAGTTTGGGCCACGCGGCGAGGGGCGCATGGCGCAGGGTCCGGAAGTATCGCGCGAACGAAACGGTCACGAACAGCTCCCGTTTCCCTCGTCGCGCGGCGACTCGTCAGGGCGTCGCGGCCGGGCTGGCGCTGGCGCTGGCGGCGGGCGTGGCCGCGACGGCACCGGCGGGGATCGCTCCGGCTGGGATGACACCGACCGCAGCGTCAGCCGCGGAAGGAGATGACGCGGTGCCCGGAGCCACCGTGCCCTTCGGCACCGGAATCAACTGGGCTTTCGCATCCGCTGCGGCGCCTTCGGCCGCCGCTTTCGCGGGAAGCGGCTGTGTGGCCTTTTGCCCCGCGGAAGTTTTCATGAGCTCGCGGCGCACCGCGGAATTGGTCGTGCTTTCGTGCGCGTAGAGCGAAGAGAGCAGCAGGATGACGATGAAGAAAATGCTCGCGAGCCAGGTCGTAATCTTCGTCAGGACGTTGGTGGTTTGAGCGCCGAAAATATTCTCCGTCACCCCGCCGCCGAAGGCCGCGCCCAAGCCTTCGCTTTTCGGTCGCTGCATCATGATGACGAACATCATGAGCATGGCGACGATCGCCTCGAAGACGAGCAGAGAATTGATCAGGATGTTCATCGGGACGGGCAATATGTCCAAACCGGGCAGTTTGTAAACCGAGACGCTTCTCCTCCTAATCCTAATCCTGCTTGTTTTTTTGAGTTTAGAAGAGGAGCAGGATCAGGATTAGGAGTTGCCCGCCAGCTTCCAGTCCCTAGCGCACGAGTGCTTTGCGGTGGACCCAGACGCTGTTCACGATACCGAGGCCGAACATGATCATGAGCGCAAACGAACCGCTATAGCTGATGAGCGGGAGCGGTACGCCGGTGATCGGCAGCAGGGAAATCGTCATGCCGACGTTCTGGAAAATGTGCGTGAAAATCAGCGTCGTTATCCCAACGACAAGCAGCGTCCCAAAGAGATCTCCCGCCGTGAAAGCCACGAAAAGACAGGTGAGCAAAAGCAACGCAAAAGCGCTGAGCAAGAAGATGCCGCCGATGAAGCCCCATTGCTCGCCGATCGCCGAAAAGATGTAGTCGTTATGCACCGCGGTGGCGGGGAGGAAGCCGAGTTCGATCTGCGTGTTCGGGGCCTTGAAACCTTTTCCGGACCACCCGCCCGAGCCGATCGCGATGAGCGATTGATTGATTGCCCAGGCCGAACCTTGCCGATCGATATCGGGATTGATGAACGCGGTGATCCGCTCCTGCTGGTACGGCTTTAGCCCGATGTACGCGACCGGAATCATAGCGACCGCGATGAGGACGACGCAGATCAGGTAGCGCAAAGGCAGGCCGCCGACATAGAGGAGCGCGAGCACGACCGGCGCCCAGATCATGGTTTCGCCGAGGTCGGGTTGCATGAGGATGAGCAGACACGGCGCGCCGACGATCGCGCCGCAGAGCGTGAGCCGCAGCATCGGATGCATGTTGCGGAACTGGCTCAGGAACAACGCCAGCACCATGATGCCCGCGACGACCGCGAGCTGCGCGGGCTGGAAATTGATCGGGCCGAGATGGAGCCAGCTGCGCGCACCATAGACCTTCGAGCCGATGAAGCGCGTGAGAATCAAAAAGACCAACGCCGCGAAATACATCGGGAGCGCGCCCCATTTTATCCAGCGATAATCGATCAGACTGACCGCGATGAAGGCGAAGAAACCGACGGCGACCCAGTTGGCTTGCTTCCGCCAAAACTCCGACGCGGTCGGTTCGTGCCGCATGTAAGTGGCGCTGTAGATCGCGACGATGCCGAAGATGGCGAGCGCCAGCATGTTGACGAGCAGGAGCCAGTTCAGGCCAAGGAGTTTGCGAAGAAACGGAGTCATCGAGGTGCGCTTTTTACGCTTTCGCTCGTAAGATGGCGAAGGGCGGCGGGAAGTCCAGCGCGGGAATCAGTGGGCGTGGGAGCTGATTCCTAACGCTCTAATGATAAACGTCTTACAGTGAATATGTTAATCGTGTGGCGCCCAAACCTTGTCAGCGCGGCAAAGCCCACTAAACTTTGCCTACCACCTTCCACCGGAAATCTCCCGCATGGCAAAGAAAGCGAAACGAAAATTGTCCCGATCGACACTGCCGATGCAAAGGCATCTGCACCTGCAGCATGAAGGCCGCTGCTTCGATCTGCGCGAGATTTTCGATCGCGTGAATGCGCGGCATTTTCGCGGTCGGCTCCGTGGTTACAAAGTTGTCTGGGGCCGTCGCCGGCGGCAGCGGCCGAAGGAGTATTTCATTTTCGGCACGATCCAAGAGGAAGACCGCGTGATCCGGATTCATCCGCTGCTCGATCAGCCATTCGTGCCACGCTGGTTCCTCGAATACATTCTTTACCACGAGATGCTGCACTCGATTGTGCCGGAGGAGACGGATGCTTCGGGACGGCGCCGGGTGCACACCGAGGAATTCAATCGCCGCGAAAAAGCTTTCCCGCGCTATCGCCAGGCGCGCCGTTGGGAAGCGGAAAACCTCGCGCGTTTTCTGCGCTGACGATTCGGGAGCGCGGCGCCGCGCATTCAGCGGTCCAGTTTCCTTACGCACACGCTTCGCATGTTGTCATCTGAGCCGGTGGAGCGCGGCGAAGGACCGCGCAAGCGTCCGCTCGGCCAAACCTGCATCTCGCCTTTGGGGAACGCTTGCGAGGTCCTTCGACTCCGTTCCGCTGCGCTGCACTCCGCTCAGGATGACAAGACGCCTTCGTTCCGCCGAGCAAAACGACCACGCTGCTTTTCCGCCTTAGTGAACCTCTTCCGGCACGGGTCGCCCGTCGAAATCAGACGGTGAGGGAGTCATTCCGATGTTCTTTTTGATGAGGTACCAAAGGGCGGTCGCGAGCAGGAGCGAGATCAGCTTCGCCCTCCAGTTGTTCAGGATCATCTTCTTCATAATTGCGATGGAGCAGCACCTCCCCGAGCCGTTGCCGGAATGATTCCGGCGTAAAATTCCGCTCAATCCGACGCCGGTAACAGATCGAAATCCCGCCGGTCTCTTCCGACACCACGATTGCAACGGCATCGGATTCCTCCGTAATGCCGAGCCCGGCGCGATGCCGCAGGCCGAGGCTCCGATCGAGCGTTTCGCGCTGGCTTACCGGGAAAATGCAGGCCGCCGCGGCGATCCGGCCGTTGCGTAGGATCACGCCACCATCGTGCAAGGCGGATTTCGGATGGAACAAAGTCAGCAGCAACTCCGAGGAAAACGCCCCATCCACGATTACGCCCGTATCCTCGTAAACCTTGATCGACGTGTCGCGTTCGATCGCGATCAGCGCGCCGAATTGCTTGTTGGCCAGTTGCGTTACCACCTCCGCGAGATCGTGCACCGTTTCGCGCTTCTCACTCGTTAGGGAAAAAATCGGATGTCCGCCCAGCTCCGCGAGGCCGCGCCGCAGCTCCGGTTGAAAAATCACGACGAGCGCGACCGCGAGGAAGACCGAGAAACTCCGGATGAGAAAGCTGATCACGACCAGATTCAGCAGCTGCGAAATCAGCGTGAGGGTGAGGAAAACGATCGCTAATCCGGTCAGCACTTTCGCCCCGCGCGTCCCGCGGAAGTAGAGGTAGCCGTAATAAATCACGACGCTCAGGAGCACGATCTCAAACGCGCTCCGCCAGCGATCGAAGAACATCTGCGCGAAATCGTGGAAGTTCATCGGCCTGCTGCTAAAAGAGCCTCCGTCGTACGCAACGCCTCGGCGTTCTCGGCCACATCGTGCACCCGCAATATTTGCGCGCCGCGTTCCCGCAGCAGCGAAGTGAAAGCCGCGGTCGCGGTCGTTTTTCCGAGCGGCACTTTCGTGATTTTGGCGATGAAAGACTTGCGCGAAACGCCGACCATGATGGGCCGGTTTTCCACGCGAAGAAGCTCGAGATTTGCGAGCAGCTCGAGATTCTGCACGACGGTTTTGCCAAACCCGATCCCGGGGTCAAAGGCGATGCGCATCGGATCGATCCCTGAGCGTACGGCTTGCTCGAATCGCTGTCGAAAAAAATCGGCCACTTCGCCAACCACATTCTTGTAAGTGGGATTTAGCTGCATCGTGCGCGGCGTTCCCTGCATGTGCATGATGATGATCGCGGCGCGCTTTTCCGCGGCGAGCGCGAACATCCCCGGATCGCCGCGCCCGCCGGTTACGTCGTTGATGATCGTCGCTCCGGCCGCGAGTGCGGCGCACGCGACGACCGCTTTCGAAGTATCGATCGAAAGACGGACCTGTGCGGATTTCGCAAGTTGCTGCACGACGGGAAGGACACGGCGCAATTCCTCCGCCGTGGAAACCGGGAGCGCACCTGGACGGGTCGATTCACCTCCGATGTCGATGATATCCGCGCCGTTCCGCGTCATCGCGATGCCGTGTTGGACCGCGGTTTCGGTGGCGAAAAATTCCCCGCCATCCGAGAACGAATCGGGCGTCACGTTAAGCACGCCCATGATCATCCCGCGTTGCGTCAGATCGACGACATGATCATTGATTTTCCACAACACGGAACCCATCGGAAATCAGACTAACACAGCCCGCGTAATATTCGAAAATGCCGCCAATTGTGATCGCAGTTAGCGCTCCGACGGCAAGATTCGCTTTCAAATCCGCCGCTTTCTCCGATGCTCGCGCCGTGGCGAAAAGCAAAGAGCCGGACTTAAAACAACGAATCCTCACGCAAATGCGCGCGCCGAAATATAGGCCGCTCGACGAGATCGAGTTCGCGCGCGCGCTTGGGAT
Source organism: Chthoniobacterales bacterium (assembly GCA_039936335.1). GTDB lineage: Bacteria > Verrucomicrobiota > Verrucomicrobiia > Chthoniobacterales > UBA10450 > Palsa-1392. Next base: position 1,214 of record JBDTIQ010000035.1, on the reverse strand, counting down.
GAAGAGCGACAACCGCGGGCTGCTGAAGCCAGCGCTCCGCGAACTCGAACGCGACGGCGACATCGCGCGCATCCGCAAAAACCGCTACGTCCTGCCGGCGGAAGCCGATCTCATTACCGGGAAAATCCAGATTCACCAGGCCGGCTTCGGCTTTCTCGTGAGCGAAAAGTCCGAGGAAGGCGACATCTTCATTTCGGCCGAGAACACCGGCACCGCGATGAACGGCGATCGGGTCGTTGCGCGGATCACGCGCGACGTGGCCTATTCACGCGCACGCACTGGAAATAACCGACCGGAAGGCCGCGTCATTCGCATCTTGGAAAGAGCACATGCTACGATCGTCGGCACCCTCCAGCAGACGCGAAATTTCTCCTACGTTGTGCCCGACGACCCGCGGATGGTGCACAACGTTTACGTGCAGCCGCGCGCGCTGCCGGAAGCGCATCGAGCAGCGGTGCCGGGCGATAAAGTTGTCGTTAGGCTGGAGCCGTGGGAATCGCGCCACGTCAATCCCGAGGGCGAGATCGTCGAGCTGCTCGGTCGGGCGACTGATCCCGGCGTCGACATGCTTTCGATCATCCGGAAGCACCACCTCCCGACGGAGTTTCCGGACGATGTGCTCGCCGAAGCCGAGCGCGTGCCGACAGAAGTCGATCCGAATGCTTTCGGCGAACGCGAAGATCTGCGAGAAAAATTTATCATCACGATCGACCCGGATGACGCGCGCGATTTCGACGACGCGATCCATGTCGAGAAACTGGCCGGCGGCGATTGGGAACTCGGCGTGCACATCGCGGACGTCTCGGCTTATGTCACGCCCGGCAGCGCGCTCGATCGCGAAGCGCTGAAGCGCGGGAACAGTGTTTACCTGGCCGACCGCGTCATCCCGATGCTGCCCGAGCGGCTGAGCAACGGCGTCTGTAGTTTGAATCCGCGCGTCGTTAGGCTGACGCACTCGGCGTTTATCCGCTTCGCGAAAAATGGCGCTCCGAAAAGCGCGCGTTTTGCGCGCACCTTGATCCGGAGCGCGCATCGCCTCACTTACAAAGAGGCTTACGCGATTCTGCAAAAGCCGCCTAACGACAAGCTGGGCGAGCGTCTGCACAACGCTTGGTCGCTCGCGGCGATTTTGCGTCGCCGGCGTTTCGCGAATGGCGCACTCGATCTCGATTTTCCAGAGGTGAAAGTCGTGCTCGATCGGGAGACCGGGAAGC
>JBDTIQ010000034.1:0-13472 GCA_039936335.1 Chthoniobacterales bacterium | reverse complement strand
GCGGTCAGCGGCGGGAGCTTTTCCTGGAGGAAGCCGACGTGAACGGTGATTCCTTCTTTGCCTTCCTCCGGAAAGACTTTGCCTTTTCCGAGCGTGACGACTTCTGCAGCGGTGCGCACAAAGGTATCGACACGATAACCCAGCGACTTCTCGAGATGGACCGCTATCTGGCGTTCGAGCTTCTTCGTATCCCTTGTCTTACTGGAGAAGAGAACATTTCCACTTGCGATGAAAGTCTCGACCTCCGCGAAGCCGATTTCTTCGAAGAGCTCTTTCAGTTGGCTCATCGGAAGCCTGCGCTTGCCCAGATTTATCCCGCGCAAAAACGCGACGTAGCGATGCTGCGATGATGAATCGGAAGCGCGGCTGGACACGGGTTTCACTCCGGCAGTTGCGCGCGCACGGCAAGTTTCTTCTGCGCCGCCCCGCGCGAACTATTCAGTTGCCACTCTCGGCGCGGCACTTGCATATTATCCGCCCGCGTGACGCGGACTTTTATGGCTACGAAGAATCCCGAAACCACCTCGCAGATCGCCGGCCCGCTGGTGAAGCAGTTCTCTGTCTTCTTGCCAAACAAAGTCGGCGCCATGCTCGACATCGTGAAGCTGCTCAGCACCCGCAACACCCACGTCGTCGCGCTCAGCATCGCGGAGCAGACCGACTCGGCGATCGCCCGCATCGTGGTGAGCGATCCAGAGACGGTGGAGAATATTTTTCACGAACACGATGTCGCGTTCAGCGTTTGCGAGATGGTGGTGGTGGAGATGACGGAGGTCGCGACCGAGCTCGCAGAGCTGCTCGCCGCGCTGCTGATGGCGGAGGTGAACATGCATTTCAGCTATCCGCTTCTCACTCGGCCGCACGGTCTCGCGGCGCTCGCGCTCCACGTCGACGACACGGAGTGCGCCTGCTCGGTTCTGCATGGCGAAGGGTTCAAAATGCTGAGCCAGGCGGATATTTCTCGTTAGGCAGAATCTTTCAAACGCAGAGAAGCGGAGAACGCAGAGAGTTTCTGATTCATCTTTCGCTTCCTCTGCGCGCTCGGCATCTCTGCGGTTAAAATCCGTTGCCCGGTCGCAACCCGGCGGCGATGTTATCAATCCGATGATCATCCAGGCGCCGGAAGCGTTCCAATTCGATACGATCGATGACGTGCTCCACGATCTTGCCGCAGGGAAAACGGTGATCGTGACCGATGACGCCGACCGCGAGAACGAAGGCGATCTGATCATGGCCGCGGAAAAGGCGACGCCCCAGGCGATCAATTTCATGACGATGCACGGTCGCGGATTGATCTGCGTGCCGATCACCGCCGAGCGCGCCGAGCAGCTCGGGCTCCAGCGGATGGTCGCGCAAAATCGCGAGATGTATCGGACGGATTTCACTGTTTCGGTCGACGCCGCAAAGAACCTCACGACCGGCATCAGCGCGCACGATCGCGCGGAGACGATCCGCACGATCGCGAACCCGAAATCGACGCCGGAGGATCTCGTGCAGCCCGGGCACATCTTCCCGCTCCGCGCGAAGGAAGGCGGCGTCCTCCGGCGTGCCGGCCACACCGAAGCGGCGGTCGATCTCGCGCGGCTCGCGGGTTTGCAGCCCGCCGGCGTGCTCTGCGAAATCCTGCACGACGACGGTACGATGGCGCGACTCCCGGAGCTGATGGTGTTCAAGAAAAAACACCGACTCCGCATCTGCACGATCCAGAATTTGATCGCCCATCGGCGCCTCCGCGAGAAGCTGATCGTGCGCGAGCAGGTGGTGAAAATGCCGACCGATTACGGCGATTTCGATCTCCACATGTATCGCTCGACGCTCGACGGCGCGCATCACCTCGCGCTCGTGAAAGGCAAAATCTCGAAGACGAAACCGACACTCGTTAGGGTGCACAGTGAGTGTCTCACGGGCGATGTTTTTGGCTCGCGCCGCTGCGATTGCGGGAATCAACTCCACGCCGCGCTCCAGCAAATCAGCGACGCCGGCGGCGTGCTCGTTTACATGCGGCAGGAAGGCCGCGGGATCGGTCTCGCCGCGAAAATCCACGCCTACAAACTCCAGGAAGAAGGCCTCGACACGGTCGAAGCCAACGTGCGCCTTGGCTTCGCCAGCGATCTGCGCGACTACGGCATCGGCGCGCAAATTCTGCACGATCTCGGGGTGCGCAAATTCCGTTTCCTCACGAACAACCCGAAGAAAGTCGTCGGGCTCGAAGGCTACGGAATCCAGATGGTCGAACAGGTTCCGATCCGCACCACGCCCAACGCGCATAACGCCAAATATCTCGAGACAAAAAAGCTCAAGATGGGGCACCTGCTTTAATGACGAAGTCGTCGCGCGAAGACCGTTTCGGATTTCGGATTTTCACCTGATGTCGCAATTCGTTCCGCCACGGCCGCGCCTCGTCAGCGTGAAGCGCGGGTTTGCGCTCGTCGCAAGCCAGTTCAACCCCGACTATGTGCAAGGCCTCGTGACGCATTGCACAGAGGAGCTGCGCGCGATTTCGCCGCAATCGAACGTGAAGCTCCACCTCGTCCCGGGCGCGTTTGAAATTCCGATCGTCGTCCGGGAAGTCGCCCTCAAAAAAAACGTCGACGCGATCATCGCCCTCGGCGTCATCATCGAAGGCGAAACCGATCACGCGCGGCTCCTCGGCGACGTCGTCACGCATTCGCTCCAGCAGATCGCGCTCGAGCACGGCGTGCCGGTGATTCACGCCGTCCAGAGTGTGAAAAACGAAGAGCAGGCGCGCGAACGTTGCCTTGGCGACAAGATCAATCGCGGGACCGAAGCGGCGCGCGCGGCGCTCGAAGTGGCGAACCTCCTGGCCGAGATTCGCAAGTAATATGGGCAAACGGCACTCAGCGCGACGGGCGGCGTTGCAATACCATTTCTGGCGCGATCTCCACGGCGGCGATGGGCCGGAGACGATCGCGGAATTCTGGGAGATGTGCCCGGCGAAAACCAGCGTGCAGCAGTTCGCGCAACCGCTCATCGAAGGGATGTTGCTCCACCTGCCGGAGATCGATGAACGCATCGCGCGCTACTGCGAGAACTACGAGTTTCGCCGCATCTCCGCGGTCGATCGCAACGTTCTCCGGCTCGGGATTTACGAGATGTTTTACCGTGACGACATCCCGCCGGTCGTCTCGATCAACGAAGCGATCGAGCTTGCAAAAGAATTCGGCGGCCCTGATTCCGGCCGCTTCGTGAACGGGATCCTCGACCGGGTGAAAGACGATCTCTCGCGCCCGCTTCGAGACGCAAGCCCGAACTAGACCTGAGTTCGCGGCTTACACGCTGGGACACTTTAATCTTACACTTACACACACACATTCCTGATTCGGTGTAAGGGCAGGTGTAAGTGTAAGATTAAAGTGGAGGCGAAGTAACCCGTAGCCGCAATCGCACAACAGACTTCTGTGCGGAAAGAGCCGGCGAAAATGCGGGCGGGTAAAGCTGCGGGTCCATCCCTGTAATCTGCAGTCGAAACGGCTCCAGACTCAGCCGCACGCAGTCGCCACCCAACGACATCGTCGCGAGGTCGACCTTCTGCGAATTCAGCATGATCTCACCGATTTCTACGATCGTCAGTGCGCTGAAAAAATCGATCCGCAGATTGCTGACCGGAGTGTCGTTAGGCAGCGGGATCGCTACTTCCTTCCAGCTCCCGTGCCCGATCCGCGCGTCCATCGACTGCTCTTCCGAAAAGTTGCGATTACTCGACCAGAAAACCTGGATGACTGTTTCATTCGCCATCGGCGCGTGGCGAATGCTTCCGTCGCGCCATTGCTGCGCCATCTTTTGCTGCAGCTGATCATTCCGCTGCCGGTAATACTGGCGCAAAACATCGCGGTCATCCCGAGCGGAGCGCAACGGGGTCGAAGGATCCCGCAGAGCTTCCAAAGAGCCATGACTTCCAGCCTCGTCGCTTCCCAAAAACGCATCGGGATCCCTCGACTCCGCTGCGCTCCGCTCGGGATGACCTAGCAGCGTCTCCAAGAGCCGCGGCTGCGCATGGCTTGGCGGTTTTTCCCAGATCCCCAATCCCGGTGGCGTGTCGAAGGTAAAGGACCGCTCGCGCGCCGCGAGTTCCTCCCAGGCCTTCCACACTCCAAACCCACGCTTACGCATCGCGACATCGTGCATCAGCAAAATGCCGCCAGGCCGCAGCTTTGGTAGCCACCGTTGCAGGTCGTGCCGCACGGCTTCCTCGCTGTGATGACCATCAATGTGCAACAGATCGATACTTTCGGACGCGAAGTGACTTAGCGCCTCATCAAAGCTCGATCGCAGCAAGCTCGAGAAGGCCGCATAATGATTCCGGTTATGTGCATCCACATCCGCGAAAGTCGCATCATCATAACTCCCGGCATGTGAGTCTCCCTGCCAATGATCAACTGCGAAGCAGCGTGTATCCGTCTGGTTCTCCAGCGCTGACTGACAGAACGCGAAGAAACTCTCGCCACGATCCGTTCCCAGCTCGACAAACGAACGCGGCCGCAGCTGCGCGGCCAGATCATAGGCAAAGAAGATATGTTCCGTCCATGCTCCCACGCCATAACGCAGCGGGTTGAAACGTTGCGACGGCAGCTCCGCAGGCACGATCACGATCCTATTTCGTTCCCCAGACCTGGATAAACTGATCCACTTCCCGCCCATGGATATCTTTAAAGCCAGCTCGATCAAGATAGGTTCTCAGCTCGCTGTCGGTGGAGTGCTTGGTGATGTGCGGTGGTCGCTCATCGGCGGGAATCTGGCGATGTTCCTCAAAGACATTCCATCCGAGATCGGAGCAAAGATTGACGTTATCGATATAGACCCGGCCCGATGGTTTCAGGACGCGATGCGCTTCCAGAATATAGTTATAGCGATCCCATTCTTCCAGGTGCATGAACACAACAGTCGAGTAAACCACATCAACTGATCCATCCGCCAATGGTGCAAGGTTGAAACCGCTGACCTCGTGAAGCTCGACGTTATCGAATCGCTCCAATCTTCCGGCCGCCAGCTTTACCATATTCGGCGACACGTCACAGCCAATCCATCTCTGACAAATGGGAGCGAGCTGCTGGCCCACCCGGCCGACTCCGCACCCTATCTCCACCACAATATCTTTCTCGCCGATGTTTACCGAGCTCAAGAGAGCTTCTTTCGTAGCGATACCAGTGGTCTCAAACCACTTTTCTTCATCGACTCCGCCGACGTGCCAGTTGGCAGACCCTGTGGTGCCGGATAATTCCGTCCAGACCGCTTTGTAATCAGACCGGGCCCTCTGGGGAGCAACTTCTGCCACGGCATCGAGCTGCGCCTGGAGCTTCCCTAATCTACTAGTCAACCGGATCCGTTCACGCTCCAATCGCTCCATCTTTTCGATCCACTGCCGGGCTCCCGGAATGCGGCGCAGGACGGGATGGCGTTTCATGAGAGGGCACTTAGGGCCGGTATCTTCCCGAGGAGTCTTTGCGATGGCGGGATATCTTGCAAAACGATTGCCTCAATCTGGCGCACCGAGTCGCGCCAACTCATCGTGCGCGTGCGGCGGAGTCCATTTTTGACGATTCGTTTTCGCAAGGCTTGATCCTCCAGTAAACGGGAGATTCCTTCGGCTACTTTCCCTGGATTCAACTCATCGACGAGCCACGCGTCTTTGTTATGTGTCAGGATGCCCGCCAAACGCTCGCTTTTCAATTCAACGACTGCGCAACCGGAAGCCATCATCTCCAGCGGCACGAAGGAAGGGTTCGTCAGTGAGAAAACTAAGCCGACGTCGCAACTCGAGAAGAGTTTCGCGAGATCCTCGTGCGGAAGCATCCCACGATTCACAAAATCAGGCGGCGGCGGCGGCGACAGCTCTGCGGCGCCGAATAATTCTACTTTCACTTCCGGCAGGCGTTCCTTGACCAACTGAAGAGCTTTAATTCCTATGTCGTAAGCGCGCCGCCGCGTGCTCGATCGCGCATAGAAACATACTCTTAGCTGCTTCACCCTTGCCGCCGGGCGGGGCGAATAGATTTCGCGATCGACCGCAAAGTCGAAGAAATCCGCCTGCGCCCGATAGCGTTGCCGAAGCAGCCTGGTCAGCCAGGGGCCGAGAGTTATGCAACGCAATCCCGCGCGATAAGTATTCTCCGCTCGTTCTGAGTGCAGCGGATCGTCCGGATAAAAAGTGGGTTCAAAATCCTGGACGAGATAGTAACGGCATCCGCCTTTCAATAACCCTGTGAGATTTTCCACCGTCGGCCAAAAGGTCGCGAAGCTGGCGTCGGCGTTCCCGATGAAACCTTCGAAGCGATGATACGTCGCCGGCGTCTCGCCAAAGTGCTGCCGGATATTCGCACGAATCTCCGCCGTGCTCAGTGTCTTCATCGCTTCATAAGTCACGACATAAACCTGACAGTCATGCCCAAACTCCGCAAAATTCCGAATCATTCGGAAGAGGCCGATATCGCCGCCCGCGCCGGGAAACGGTTCCGGGACGACCCAGTTTAGAATAAGGCGTCCCCTTCGCGCGACGCGCGGAAACCAGCGGGTTCTTTGCGCAGCACGAGCCGGCGGCACCTGCGCCGGAGCGAGTTGCGGCAGGAGAAAACGGAGGTCACGCGTGCGCGCGGCCGGGCTGTGGCGTTGCGCGACGATCGCACGCGCGCGTTCGCCGATCTGCTGCCTCCGTTCCCGCTCGGCGATGAGCGTGCTCAGCGCCTGCAGCCATTCCTCTTCGCTCGTAGCGAGAAAGCCGTCTTCTCCGTCCGTGATCGCATCGCGGAACGGATCGACGCGCGAGGCGACGACCGGCACGCCAAGCGCTCCGGCCTCGACAAACTTGATCTCGCTCTTCGCGCGGCAGAAGAGATTGTCCGGCTCCAACGGCGCGAGCGCGACATCCATCTGGCTGAGGAGCGCGAACCATTCACGCCAGTCGCTCAGCGGAAAACGTCGGACGCGTTCGCCGAAACCAGCGAACTCAGCGGGCAGCACGAGCGGGCCTGCGATCCAAAGCTCGACCTGCGCAAAACGCTCGAGCACGCACAGCAGTGCGGGCGCGGCGGCGGCAAAATCCACATCGTGCGTCGCAGAGCCGCTGCCATAGCCGACGACTACTGCCTCACGACTCCCCCGCCGGCGTCGTTCACGCCGGAGCTTCTCCGCCAGCGCGCTCATCTCGCGGCCGAGGCTGTTGCGATGCACGTAGGCTGGCTTCGCCCGGCGCCGGACCAGCTCCGCGAGCAACGGCGTCGAGGTCACCACCACGTCACAGGCTTCCAGCGTTTCCAGATAACACCGCACGCCCTCGATGTGCTGGAGCTGATCGTTAGGCGAAAGCTTTTGCACCGCGCGGTGCTGCCCGACCAGTTCCGGCTCGAAAATCAGATCGTCGATATCGAAGATGACGCGCTTCTGCCGCGTGCGCGCCTGCTCGATGAGCTGACGCAGGGTCGCGCTCATCGGAAGGCGATAGAGAAAAATCAGGTCGCACGCGAGCGCCGCCGCGAGATCGATCTGCGCCTCTTCATTCCAGATCGCCACCTCCGCCCGGTGCCCGAGATCGCGCAGCTGTTCTTCGAGATGAACGCAGCGATAGAGATGCGTGGTCGCGATCTGGCAGCCGCTGGCGATAAAACAGGAGATTTTCAAGGGACAAACTCGCGCCCACATCGGCGTCGGCACTTGCGTCGCGCGCCCGGGGCAGTGACTAATTGCTGCCGTTCACGACGGCGCGCATGCTGCTTCCCAGTTTCCGTTTTCAACCGCACTTTTACTCGGGTGGCGTTTCGCGTTTCCATCTCCCGCTCCTTTACGATCTGGTCACGCTGCGCCAACCCCTGCGCGTTGTCACGCTCGGCTATGGGGACGGGCAGGCGGCGGCTACTCTAGCCCAGGCCCTCGCGGAGCAGAAGCGCGGCGGCAGTTGCCTGACGATTCGACGAAGTCGGCCTGACGAACGCGCCGAGGACGATGCCGTCTGGCAAAAAGCGCTCACGCAGCCGGCGCCGTCGGCCGGCCTGATCGCGGGCGATCCGTTGATCTTGGCCACGAAACAACCCGATGGTTCGATCGATCTCTTGCTGCTCGATGATTGCGACCGCTATGAAACCGCGCGTGCCGAGTTGCAAGCCTGGCTCCCGAAAATATCAACTGACGGATTGATTCTCTTCCATGGCGTCGCGCTCCGGCGCGAGCCGCTCCCGCGGCGCGCATTCGAGGAACTTTTCCAGCACCAACCGACCGCTGAATTTTCCGAGGGCATCGGCCTCGCCCTCGTGGCACTGAACGCGGACCGCATTGTCTCGGAGCCGTTGCTGCGAGATCTCTTCGGGCCAGCGGCGGCGCGCGAGGAAGTCGCCGCGCTCCACCGATCGAGCGCAACGCGCATCGCCGCCGAGCAGCGCGCACAGATGGCCGAGCGGAACAATCTCACCCTGGCATTGCAGGAGGTCTGGCTCCACACCGTGCTCGCCGATCGCTGGACAGCGCAGGAAGTGATGGACGAGCAGATGGCCGAAATGAACGAACGCGCCCGCGCCTTCGGCGAGCTGCATCAGGACCGGATAAAAGCCCAGCTCGTCCTCGACACCCAAAGCGAGCAACTCAAGCAATGGATCGGCAAGAGTGAAGCCCTGAGCGGCGAAAACCGCAAACTCAAAGCCCAGATCGCGGCCGATAAACGCCTGCTCAACGCGGCCAAAAAAGCCTGCCGTAATCGCGTTCGTTGTTTCGGAATGACTCCGGAAGAAGCGAAGCGCGATCGGCGCCCAATCGCAGCGCGCATCGTTCGCGAGCTCAAGCGCATCCCGCGTAATCTCCAGCGCTTCAAGGCTCCTCCCGCGCCCTTGGAAACGAAAGCGAAAGCCGCACCAGCGCTGCCGGTCGATCGTTACGCGGATTGGATCGCCGCTCACGAACCGAACGAAGCAGCGTTGGCGGCGCAGCGAGAGGAAGAGTGGAGCGAACCGCCGCGGATCAGCCTTCTGCTCCCGACCTTCCAGGCGCCGGCGAAATTCCTGGACGAGCTGATCGCATCACTCGCGGCGCAGACTTATCCGCACTTCGAAATCTGCGTTGCGGACGGCGGATCGGATGCGACCACCCGAGAGCGCTTGGAACGCTGGCAGGAGAGTGAGCCACGCCTGCGCCTCGCATTGCTCCCGCAAAATCTTGGCATCGCAGAGAACACCAACCGCGCCCTTGCCCTGGCCACGGGCGACTTTTTCAGCTGCATCGACCAGGATGACCTGCTCGCGCCCTCTGCGCTCCACGCGGTCGCCGAGGCCATCGTGAGGCAACCCGCGGTCGATATTTTCTACAGCGACGAGGATCGCCTAACGAGTGGCGGAGAACGGCGCGCGCCCTTCTTCAAGCCGGAGTGGAATCCGGAATACCTCCTCTCCTCGATGTACCTCGGGCACCTGACCGCGTATCGCCGCAGCCTGACTAGTCAGATCGGCGTTTTCCGGAAAGAGTTCGATCTCTCGCAGGATTACGATTTCGCTCTGCGCGCGACCGAACTGGCGCGCGCCGTTGGCCACATTCCGCAGGTTCTCTACCATTGGCGCGAACATCCCGCGTCGGCCTCGGCCGGGGGCAAGCCGCAGGCGCGCGTCAGCAATTTGGCCGCGCTCGACGCCGCTCTGGAACGGCGCGGGCTTGACGCCGAAATCGTCGAATACCCGTCGGCGAACCGCGCTCGCCTCACAATCGCGGACTGGCCACGAGTCTCCATCATTATTCCGACCGACTCACCCGAACGGGCCCGCGCTTGTCTCAAGCAGTTGCCGTTGACGACCGTTTATCCCGACTGGGAAATCATCCTCGTCACGAACAGCGCGTTGGCGGATTCGCTGAAGTCGTTAGGCTCGCACGGTCGCATCGTGCGTTATGATGGGGCCTTTAATTTTTCCGAAAAATCAAACCTCGGCGCGCGGTCCGCGAGCGGTTCGCGCCTGATTTTTTTTAATGACGACGTCGAGAGCGGCCAGCCCGACTGGATCCAAAACGTGATCGAGCCGCTGGAGAATCCAGCCGTCGGTGCGGTCGCACCGAAGCTGCTCTACCCCACCGGTAAAATTCAGCACGCCGGCTTGGTCACGGGCGTGCGCGACCTCGTCGGGACGGCCTGTCACCAATGGCCGGCCAACTCGACCGACTACAGCAATTTCGCGCAGTCGATGCGCGACGCCTCCGCGCTCTCGGCCGCCTGCCTGGCGATGCGGCGCGACGATTTTTTCGCGGTCGGCGAATTCGACGCAGTGAATACGCCGATCGCGCATTCCGATCTCGATCTCTGTTTCAAGGTGCGCGCGGCCGGGATGCGCTGCGTTTACACCCCATTCGCTACGATGCGGCACACTGGCCACGCTTCCATCGGCGGGCTCGAAGCGCCGGAAGAGAAGACGCCCCGACGCGAAAAGGCTTCGGTTTACCTGCTCCGCCGCTGGCCCGGATATGTCCTGCACGATCCCTATTTTCCCGATAACTTGCGCGACTGGCTTTACGCCGATTCGCCCACCCCGCTCCGGATGTGGGCGCCGACCGAGGCCCAGCCTGGCCACGGCCGCACGCTCCTCTTCGTCTCGCACGATCTGAGCTGGAGCGGCGCACCGCTCATCCTCCTGGAGATGGCGCGCTGGTGCCGTGCCCGCGGCTTTTTTGTCGTGCTCATGTCGCCTAACGACGGTCCGCTGCGCGAGGAATTCGTCCGCTCTGGCGTGCCGGTCATCGCCGACCCGCTGATTGCTAAAAACCATCCCTCCTTCGCGCGTCTGGCCGGGGAGTTTGATTGTATGGTCGCGAGCACGATCTTCGGCGCGCCCATGGTGCGAACGGCGAAGGAAGCGGGCATCCCGCATCTCTGGTGGATCCACGAGGGCCGGATCGCCGCGCATTATCTCGGCGAGGATGCGACTCTGCGCCTAGCCCTGCGCGAAGCCGATCTCGTGGTCACGCCGGACACGGTCAGCGCACAGGTTTACCAACCCTTTCGGGAGAAGCCGATGCGCGTTCTGCGTTACGGCATTCCCGATCCGTCCGCGGGCCTGAAGCCGGTCGCGGAGACGCGCTCGGGGCCGGTGAAATTTCTCCTTCTCGGCACGATCGAGCAGCGCAAAGGACAGCGCGTCCTGCTCGCAGCGCTGCGCAGACTCTCGCCCGCCGTGCGGAGCGGTGCACGCTTTACGATCGTGGGCCGGCCGCATGAAATTGCGATCGCCGATGAAGTCCGCGCGGCCGCGGCCGAGATCCCCGAACTGAGCTGCGGCGAGAGCGTAACCCACGCCGCCGCGCTCGCCCTGATCCGCGCGACCGATGTCATGCTCAGTTGTTCGTTTGATGAGACAGGCCCGCTCATTCTGATGGAAGCGCTCGCGCTCGGCCGGCCGATTCTGGCCACCACCGTCGGCTCGGTCGCGGAAAGCCTAACGAATGAAGAGGGCGCGCTCTTTTTCCCGCCGGGCGACGCGACCGCATTGGCCGCGGCCATTACCCGGCTGGTGCGCGAGCCGGAGCTGCTCGCCCGCCTGCGCAGCCGCGCCCGTGGCACTTATGAGCGGCATTTCGCCTTTCGCCGTTTCGGCGAAGAATTCGAGACGCTGGTCGAGGAAGTGATGACTGCCCGTGTCTGACCAACCTAACGAACTGGAGCGGACCTACCTGGAATGGGTCGCGCGCTATGACACGCCGACGCCGGGCGAGCGGATCGCGCTGCGGCGCTGGCTGCGAGCCACGCTCGAGCTGCCACGGATCTCCATCCTCCTACCGATCTACAACCCGGATCTCGCACTCTTGGAGGAAGCGATCGCCTCGGTGCGGGCGCAGAGCTACGATCAGTGGGAACTCTGCCTGGCGGATGACGCTTCGACCGACGAGGCGATCCGGCCTTTTCTGGAAAGCGCGGCCGCGAGCGATCCGCGGGTGCGGCTCACATTTCGGGAACAGAATGGCCACATCGCCGCCGCTTCGAACTCCGCGCTCGCTCTTGCCACCGGCCAATGGTGCGCATTACTCGATCAGGATGACCTGCTCGCGCCCCACGCGCTCACTTGGATTGCGCTCGAGATTGCGGAGCATACCAATGCACGGCTGATCTATTCCGACGAAGACAAGATTGACGCGGCCGGTGCGCGCTCGCGTCCGTTCTTCAAGACCGACTGGGATCCGGAGCTTTTCCTGGCCCAGAATTACATCAATCACCTCGGCGCTTATGAGCTGAACATGATGCGGGCCGTCGGCGGCTTCCGCGAAGGCTACGAAGGCTCGCAGGATTACGACCTAGCGCTGCGCTGTCTCGAACGTCTGCGTCCGGAACAGGTGCGGCATATTCCGCGCGTTCTTTACCATTGGCGGATGTCGCCCGGGAGCGTCGCTCAGGCGGCGGCCGCGAAGCCGTACGCGAAGGCAGCGGCGCGGCGCGCCCTGACCGATCATCTCGAGCGCAAACAGATCGCCGGCAGGGTCGAAGCCTGCCCGGAAAACGACGAGGCGCATCGAATTATTTACGCGCTTTCGGATCCGGCACCGCCGGCCACGATCATCGTGCCGACGCGCGATCGGGTGGTTTTGTTGCGCCGCTGTCTCGAGAGTTTGCGTAGCCTGACGAATTATCCGCACTTCGAAATCGTGGTGGTCGATAACGGCTCGACCGAAGCCGAGACGCTCGACTACCTGCGCGGGCTCGAGCGGGCCGGACAGGCGCGCGTGCTCTTGGACGCGGGGCTGTTTAATTTTAGCCACCTCAACAATCGAGCCGCGGCCGAGGCGCGTGGTGATGTTCTCGTTTTCCTGAACAACGACATCGAAATCACCGAGCCGGGCTGGCTCACAGAGATGGCGAGTCAGGCGGCGCGGCCGGAGGTCGGCGCGGTCGGCGCGCGCCTCTGGTACGGCAATGGCACCCTGCAGCACGGTGGCGTGGTGCTTGGCCTCGGCGGCGTCGCCGGGCACGCGCACCCGCGCATGCCGCGCGGCGATGGCGGCTATTTCGATCGCGCAGTCTTGACGCATCGCTGCTCCGCGGTGACCGGCGCCTGTCTGGCTACACGACGGGAGGTTTTCCAGCAGCTCGGAGGATTCGAGGAGGAACACCTGAGCGTGAATTTCAACGACATCGATTACTGCCTGCGCGCGAGCGCGAAGGGCTGGGCAGTTGTCTGGACGCCCTATGCGAATCTGGTCCACGACGAATCGGCTTCACGCGGCCATCATCGCAGGACGGACGAGCAGGCGCGCTTTTACCGCGAGGCCGCCTATATGCAGAAGACGCACGGCGCGGCCCTGGCGCACGATCCGTTCTACAATCCGAATCTGTCGCTCGAGCTTCCGGGTTACGAGTTGGCGTTCCCGCCACGAGTCAAACCGGCCTGCGCCCTCGCCTAACGACTCTTACGCTCGAGCCAGGCGTCGAGTCTGCGCCGCCAGTTACGTTTTCGCTTTTCGTTAGGCCGGCGCGCGACCAGGACGGAGTCGTGCCACTTGTTGCTCTC
>JBDTIQ010000033.1:0-3632 GCA_039936335.1 Chthoniobacterales bacterium | reverse complement strand
CCGCGGTGAATCCGCTCATGAAGAAGTTGCTCTGGTGCACGCGCAGGATGAGGGCCGTCTCCGGTCCAATCGCAGCGGCAAAATCTTCCAAGGTCGTTTTGTTCGTCGCGCCGACTTCGCGCAAGCGCGCGCCGCTCGTCTCGAGGATTTCGCCGATCCGAAAACCGCCGCCGATCTGCACCAATTCGCCGCGCGAGATGATGATCTCCTGTTTCTTTTTCGTGAAGTGATGGACGAGCAAGACGAGCGCGGCCGCACAGTTGTTGACGACGGTCGCGGCCTCGCTTGCGCAAAGCAGAGCGAGCGCCTCTTCCAAATAACCGGCGCGCTTTCCGCGCGCTCCGCTCCCGATGTCGTACTCGAGGTTGTTATACGATGAACCGATGGCTGAGACCGCGCAGATCGCGCTGGCGCTGAGCGGCGCGCGCCCGAAATTCGTGTGCAGAATGGTGCCGGTGCCGTTGATGACCGGTTGAAGACGACTTTTTCGCAGCTGTTGGATTCGCTCCGCAATTTGCCTGCCGATTTCAGCAAAAGGAGGGGCGGCCTCTGCCGCGCGAAGGCGCGCTAACTCCTGCCTAACGATCCGGACCACCAGTGGTCGCGGCACACTCGTCGCGCCAATCGCCTGGAGGACCTTTTCGACAGCCGGAAGATCCCGCCGATTCATCGCAGGAGACGGATGAGTTTTGCCCCGCGCCGCGTGATTTTTCCGATCACACTGACGTCCCGACCAAGAAGCTCTGAGACTTCCGTCCAGCTTCGCGGCGCGGCACAGAGAAGCAATCCGCCGCTAGTCTGCGCGTCGGCAAGGAGGAGGCGTTGCACTTTCGGCGTGCGATTCCAATCGACGATGGTGGCGGCGGTGCGGAGGTTTTGCGCCGTGCCGCCGGGAACGCAGTCCTGCGCGATGAGGTCGAAAATTTCGTGGCTGATCGCGGGCACTTGATTCACCTGCAGCTCCGCACTGACTCCGCTGGCGCGACAGAGCGAGGCGAGGTGACCCAGCAAACCGAAGCCGGTGATATCGGTGGCCGCGCGGATGAGGCCCCGCTCCGCGAGGAGTGCACCAGCCAGATTCACCTGCGACATGAGCGCAACCGCCTTGCGCGCGAGCGCGCGACTCGTTAGGGCGCGTTTAATTCCGGTTGTCGCGATGCCCGTGCCGAGCGGTTTCGTGAGCACAAGTAGATCACCGGCGCGCGCTTTCGTGTTTGTCAGCATCTTCTTCGGCGAGACGATTCCGGTGACAGCGAGTCCGTAGATTGGCTCGGGATTTCGGATCGTGTGCCCGCCGATGATCACGCAGCCGACTTCGCGGGCTTTCTCCTGGCCGCCGCGCAGGATGGCGGCGATGGTTTTGGTTGAAATGATCTCGTTAGGCACGCCCATGATGTTGAGCGCGGTGAGTGGGCGGCCACCCATTGCGAAAACATCCGAGAGCGCGTTCGCGGCGGCGATCTGGCCGTAGGCAAACGGATCGTCCACGATCGGGGTGAAGAAATCGACGGTTTGCACGAGGGCGCGGTCGGCGTCGAGACGGAAAACGCCCGCGTCGTCGGCCGTGGCGGAGCCGACGAGAATGTTGCGATCGGGATACTGCGGGAGCTGACGCAAAACTTGCCTCAGGGCCTGTTGGCTCAACTTGGAAGCTCAGCCGGCGCAGGAAGAGAGCGACGTCAGACGACGAATCTGCTCACGGGACATGCGGACCACCTCCTTTCGTTAGGCAGAAAGATTGAATCAGGAAGGCAGGAAACCAGGAAAAAGACGAAGCGAAGAAGAACTTTGCCTAGCCCACTCCCCTTCCTGCTTTCCTGCTTCCCTAATTCATCTGATTTCGAGATTTGGTGGCGGAGAGGATAGGAATCGAACCTACCTCGGTCCTTGCGGATCGACGGCGATTTTGAAGATCGCGAGGGCCACCAGGCACCCTTCACTCTCCCAGAAGCAAAACGGTGAAAATCCGAAGCGCAGAAGGACTGAAGATTACTTCGCCTTCTGGATCTGCCTAACGACTTCGACGAAGTCGGGCCATTCGTGGGTCGCGAGTTTGGAGTGGAGCAACTTGCCATTAGCGCTGACTTCGAAGGCACCGCCGCTGGATGGAACCAGCGTGAGCGACGCAATCCGATCGCCGAGCTCGAGGATCTTAGCCGCCAAACTGACGGCCTTCGGGGTGTAGTCTCAGACCACGCAATATTCGATTCGAACGTCGGTTTTCATCAGGTGCTCCTTTCCGGAGCGAGGGTAACGACGAGCGCCGCCGGGTCAAGGCGGAGCGGCGGCCGTGTCGGCCGCAAAACGGGGCCAGACCTGCTGCTCGTCATGTCCTACAGCGCGGCTCTACTCCTGCACGCTGTAGCATCTCGACCAAACCGATACCGGTGGAGTTGCCGGCGCCGCGGACGATGGCGGTGTAATTGCCGGCCGGAAGCGTCGCGTAAATGGCGGATTCGCTTTTATCGCTCGGCGCCAGGCCGCTCGCTGAGATCTGGTCCTTTTGCGTGTCCTGCCAGTCGTCGTGGAGGCGATGGTGCCGCCGCTCGCGTTGTGTAATTCCAGCACCGGGTCCGCGAGTGCATTAGGAACTCCGGCTTTGGCAAGCGAAAGCCCAATCGCGCGCACCACGAGCTGAAGAACAAGACCGCATCAAAAAGTGACGCCCAGATCCAGATTCCTCAGGATGAGAACGCCCCCTCCTCCCTTTCGCGGGATGAAAAGGTGCGCTCGCTAGGCCGCGGCGGCGTTGGCGGCGCGTTTGCGGGCGCTCGCGTCGAGAATGCGCTTACGAAGGCGGAGCGACTTCGGCGTGATCTCGACATACTCGTCGGAGCTGATGTATTCGATCGCGCGTTCGAGGCTCATCTTGAGCGGCGCTTCCAGCTGGATGCCTTTGCCGTCGCCCTGACTGCGCATGTTTGTGAGATGTTTCGCTTTGCACGGGTTGACCGGGAGGTCGTCCGGCCGCGCGTTTTCGCCGACGATCATGCCTTCGTAGATCTCCTCCTGCGGTCCGATGAAGAGTTTGCCGCGCGCCTGGATGTTGTTGAGCGCGTAGGCCATGCTGGTGCCGGATTCCATGGAGACGAGGACGCCGCGGTTGCGGCCTTCGATCTCGCCTTTGAACGGGGAATATTCCCGGAACAGGTGGCTCATGATGCCTTCGCCGCGGGTCAAGTTTACGAGATCGCTTTCGAAGCCGATAAGGCCGCGCGTCGGCACGATCGCTTCCACGGAAACGCGGGTGGCGTGGTGATCCATCCCGACGATCTCGCCTTTGCGACCGGCGAGCGATTGCAGGACGTCGCCCAGGTTTTCGTTAGGCACTTTGACATAGAGCGTCTCGAGCGGTTCGAGCAGGCCGCCGCTTTCATCGCGCTGGAAAATAACTTCCGGGCGTGAAACCATCACTTCGTATCCTTCCCGACGCATTTGCTCGACGAGGATCGCGATCTGCATCTCACCGCGCGCGTTGATCTCGAAAGCGCCGGCCGCTTCCGTATCGTTGACCTGCAACGAAACGTTGCCGCGCGTTTCCCTGATGAGCCGCTCGCGCACGTGCCGGGCGGTGACAAACTTACCGTCGCGACCCGCAAATGGAGAATCGTTCACGAGAATCCGCATCCGGA
>JBDTIQ010000032.1:0-7031 GCA_039936335.1 Chthoniobacterales bacterium | reverse complement strand
TAGAAGCGGCCTGCACTACGATGTCCAGTCGCACCTCCGTCATCGGAATCACAGGTGGGATCTCCACCGGGAAATCGACCTTTAGCAAGTTGCTCGGAGAGCAGACGGGCGCGGCGTTTTTTGATGCCGATGTCGCGGCACGCTCGCTCGTGGATGACGACGGTGAGGTGCGCGAGCTGCTTCGCGCGCAATTTGGCGCCGGGATTTTTTCTGCGACGGGGGATTTGAACCGGGCCGCACTTCGCGCCATAGTCTTCGCCGAGTCGGAAAAGAAGCGCGCGCTCGAGCAAATCCTCCATCCGCGCATTCGCCAGCAGTGGTCCACTGCCGCGAACCCCAGCCGCCAGACGGGCGAGCTTTTTCTGGCCGACATCCCGCTTCTCTATGAAACCAATGGTGAAATCTTATGCGACGCCGTCGTGGTCGTTGCCTGCTCGCAAACCCTCCAGCAAGAACGCTTGATGAATCGTGCTCGCCTGCCGCTCGCTGAAGCTACCGCCATGATCTCTGCGCAAATGCCGCTCGCTCAGAAAATCGCGCGGGCCGATCACCTCGTCTGGAACAATGGACCGGTCGCCGGTCTCGCCGCGCAGGCGGAAATGCTGGCCGCTCTCTGGCGTTGAAGTGATGGACGAAGAAGTTTATTCCCCTAACGAATCCGAGAACGCGGCGAACGGTGTGAGCTCGACGGCGGTCGCGCCCGAGCCTGACGAGGCCGCTCCACCACCGCCGCCAGCGATCTCGATGCGGGAGCTCCAAGAAATGGAAATCATCCCGCTGCACGAGCTCTTCGCGCAGCTCGATCTCCGTCCGCATCCGGCGCACAACCGGCACCAGCAGATTCTCGATCTGGTGCGGTTTGGAATCCCGCGCGGCTTGTGCGTGACGGTGGAGGGTTTTCTCGAGCAACCTAACGACGGGCCGGCCATCCTGCGCTCCCCGCAGCTCAACTTTCTCCCGCTCCCGGAAGATGTCGGCGTCGCGCACCACGTGATCCGGCAATTCAACCTGCGCCCCGGCCAGTTGCTCCACGGGACGGTCCGGCCGCCGCGCGATCGCGAGCGCACTCTGATGCTCGATCGGCTGCTCTCGGTCGAGAACCAGCCGGTCGCGGAATGGGAGGCGCCGACGGCGTTCGACAGTCTCACCCCGCTTTTCCCCGAAGGTCGGATCATGCTCGAATGCGAAGGAGCCGACTCGATCAGCGCGCGCGCGGTCGACTTGTTGACGCCGCTCGGTCGCGGTCAGCGCGGATTGATTGTCGCGCCGCCGCGCGTCGGGAAGACGATTCTGCTCAAGCAAATCGCGAAAGCGATCCAGGCGAATCATCCGGAAATCATCCTCATCATGTTGCTCGTGGATGAGCGCCCGGAGGAAGTGACCGATCTCCAGCGGGAAGTCGGCTGCGAGATTTACAGCTCGACCTTTGACGAATCGCCGCACCGGCACATCCAGGTCGCGGAGTTAGTAAACGAACGGGCGAAGCGGCTCGTCGAGCAGAAGAAAGACGTCGTCGTCTTGCTCGACAGCATCACTCGGCTCGCGCGCGGCTATAACGCGACGATGCGCGGCAAAGGCCGCACCATGTCCGGCGGCGTGGAAGCGAAAGCGCTGCTCAAGCCGAAACGTTTCTTCGGCGCGGCGCGCAACGTCGAGGAAGGCGGCAGCCTAACGATCCTCGCGACCGCCCTGATCGATACCGGCAGCCGGATGGATGAAGTCATTTTCGAGGAATTCAAAGGCACTGGAAACATGGAGCTGCACCTCGATCGCTCGCTCGTGGAGAAGCGGCTTTATCCCGCGATCCACATCCTGCAATCCGGGACGCGGCGCGAAGATTTGTTGTATCACCCCGAGGAATGGGAACGCGTGCAGGTGTTGCGCAAAATGATGGCCGCGCTCCCGCCGCTCGAGGCGATGGAAATGTTGATCAAAAACCTGCAGGCGACGAAAACGAACGCCGAGCTCTTGCTGGCGGGCCTGCGGTGATCGCGAACGATTCACTGCTCGCGGAGATCGTTCCGGGCCTGCGCGGCGTCGAGCGCGTCGCGGTCGATACGGAAGCGGATAGTTTGCATTGCTACTTCGAGAAGCTTTGCCTGATTCAGCTCACGTTTCACGAGCAGGATTACCTGGTTGATCCACTGGCCGAAATCGATCTCCAGCCGCTCTGCGCGGTTCTTGGCGAGAAGGAGATCGTGTTGCAGGGAATGGACTTCGACCTGCGTTTGTTGCGGCGCGCGCTCGGTTTTTCACCGGGCGATGTTTTCGATACCGTGATCGCGGCGCGGTTGCTCGGCCTGCGCGAATTCAGCTATGCAGCTCTCGTGCAGCAATATTTCGGCGTGACGCTGGCGAAGGGTTCGCAGAAAGCGAACTGGGCGCGCCGCCCGCTTCCGCCGACGATGGCCGAATACGCAAAAAACGACACGCATTTCCTCCTCCCGCTGGCCGCGAAAATGGAGGAACAACTGCGCGAATGCGGACGCATGGAATGGTTCCGCCAATCCTGTCGTCGTGGGATGGAACTCGCGGCGATCGAGCGCGAGAAGGATCCAGACCAGACTTGGCGCATCGCCGGCAGCGGGATTTTGCCGCCGCAGACAAACGCGGTCCTGCGCGCGCTCTGGCGCTGGCGCGATGAAGAAGCGCGCGACGCCGATCGGCCGGCATTTCACATTTTGCAGAATAGCGCCCTGCTCGAGGCCGCGGCGGGCTTCGTCGCTGGCGAATCGCCGGACTTTCGTCACCTTTCCGATCGGCGGCGCCGCGGATATTTCGCGGCCGCGCACGCCGCGCTCGCGCTCCCGCCATCGGAGTGGCCCCAGCGCCCACCGCGGGTGCACAAGCCGCGCATCCGCGATCTCGACAAGAAAGTCGAGGCGCTCAAGTTCCGGCGCGACAAGCAGGCGAGCGAATTGAAAATCGAGCCGTCGTTCATTGCCTCGCGCAACGCGCTCGAATCGATCGCGGCCGACGAGAGCCGTGCCGATGCGATCCTCGTGGAATGGCAGTGCGAGCTGCTCGAACTATCTCGTTAGGCGTCAGGCTGGCAGGACGACCGCCGTGTCGTCCGCGTCCGATAGGCGCTCCTCATGCCAATCGTTCGGGCAACTATCGCGGCGTGGCGGCAGCGGACGTTGGATTTCCCGTTCCGGGAATCGGCGTTGGATGCGCGGGCGGCAGGGAGTTATACGGTCCAGCGTCCTCGCTCGGATTGTAGAAG
This sequence comes from Chthoniobacterales bacterium, assembly GCA_039936335.1. Classification (GTDB taxonomy): domain Bacteria; phylum Verrucomicrobiota; class Verrucomicrobiia; order Chthoniobacterales; family UBA10450; genus Palsa-1392. The sequence continues at coordinate 3,805 of JBDTIQ010000032.1, read as the reverse complement.
TCGCGCCGATTCGAAAGCGTCGTGCACGAAGTGGAAAGCAGCGCGACTGCGCACAGGAGCAGGATAAATTTCACGCGGCATTTGAAGTAAAGGAGCCTTTCGGTGTCAACGCCGGCAGCGCGCGAGAAAATCAATTGCGCGCGGCGGCGCTTCGCGGGACTTTTCCATTCCGTCAGGGGCTATGGACTGAGGACGTACGAATCCCGCCAGGGCAGGAATGCAGCAACGGTAGTTTGATCCTCTTTGCCGTAGTTCTCTGGCGGTCTTTTTTTGTAGCCGCGTCTCTGTGAGACGCACCGGCACGGCTCGCAGAGCCGTGGCTACACCGAGGCGGAACAGGCGGGGGAGAACCCGGTGCTGTGGTAGGATAGCCCATGGTCCCAGAAACTCTTGAAGCGCTCGGCCAGTCGAAAGATCGTCGGGAGCAGATGCGAGCCGGTGAAGAAACGAGCTGCTCCGCGCCTAACGACGAGCGCGCGTTCTTCGACGCCGATGAGCGGCTGCGTTACTCGCGCCATTTCCTGCTCCCGGAGATCGGGTTGGTGGGACAGAGAAAATTGAAAGCGGCGCGCGTGCTCTGCATCGGCGCGGGCGGCTTGGGGTCGCCGGCCGCTCTTTACCTAACGGCGGCCGGAGTCGGCACGATCGGGCTGGTTGAATTCGATCGGGTGGAGCTCTCAAACCTCCAGCGGCAACTGCTGCACGGCACCGGCGATGTCGGGAGGTTGAAGGGCGAATCGGCCCGCGACCGACTCGCGACGATGAATCCGAACGTCGAGGTGCGGGTCCACGCCTGCCGCTTCGAAAGCGGAAACGCGGAGGAAATTCTGCGCGACTACGACCTCGTGATCGACGGGAGCGATAACTTCGCGACCCGTTACCTAACGAACGATGTCGCCGTCTTCGCGCGGAAGCCGAACGTTTACGGATCGATCTTTCGCTTTGACGGACAGGCGACGGTTTTCGCGCCGCATCTCGGCGGTCCCTGTTATCGCTGCCTTTTCCCGGAGCCGCCTTCGCCCGGCTCCGTGCCGAGTTGCGCGGAAGGGGGAGTGCTTGGCGTTCTGCCGGGCATTGTCGGGACGATTCAGGCGACGGAAGCGCTTAAGCTGATCCTCGGGATTGGCGAAACCTTGCTCGGCCGGTTGCTGCATTTTGACGCGCTGAAGATGAAATTTCGCGAGTTCAATTTGCGGCGCGATCCGGAGTGCCCAGTCTGCGGCGATGCGCCGAGCATCACGACGCTGATCGATTACGAGAGCTTTTGCGGGGGCGCGCCTAACGAACTGGAATCGCGAGATCATGCAGAGATCGATGTCGCAACTTTGCAGCGGAAACTCGCGAGCGGTGAGCCGTGCCTGCTGCTCGATGTGCGCGAGCCGTATGAGTACGAAGTGGCGCGGATCGAGGGTGCGAATCTGATCCCGTTAGGCCAGCTCCCGGCGCGCCTGGGTGAACTCGAGCGCGCGCAGGAAATTTTCGTGCTGTGCCACAGCGGGGTGCGGAGCGCGCACGCGGCGGGGTTCCTGCGCTCGGTTGGTTTTGAGAAAGTTGCGAATGTCGCAGGTGGCATTGATGCCTGGTCCGCGCAGATTGATCCGGATGTTCCGCGGTACTAACACTCCTGCTCCTGCTCGTTCCGTCACATTTTTCCGATTACGAGCACGATTACGAGCAGGAGCACGAGTGGGAGTGACGCTGCTCATCGCACTCTCGTTCGGCAGCTGCGATCGCATGGTCACGCCCCGCGAAACGCAGCTGACAAAAGACGCCGACGCGAAGGCCGCGCAGGGGGATTACCTCCAGGCGATCAACCTCTACGAAGCCGCGCTCGACGGCACGGAGAAGTCGGCCGACGTGCATTACAAGCTTGGCCTGCTCTACGACGACAAGATGAATGATCCGCTGAACGCGCTCCATCATTTCAAACGTTTCCTCACCCTTTCGCCGACCGGCAAACGCGCCGAGGAGGTGAAGGTTTTCATGAAGCGTGACGAGCTGAGTCTGCTTACGAATCTCTCCGGTGACTCCTTCGTGACGCGGTCGGAAGCCGTGCGCCTGCGCAATGAAAACCTGAAGCTCCGCCAACAGGTCAACGATAGCTGGGCGGAAAAGAAGGCGGCGAAGGAGCAGGCAAAGAGCGCGACTAAATCGGCGAGAGTGCCTAACGAGCCAAGAAAACGAACCGGGAAGGAACGGATCTACACCGTGCAAAGCGGCGACACGCTCGCTTCGATCTCACGCAAGTTTTACAAAACGTCCTCGCGCTGGGGGCGAATCCTCTCCGCAAATCCGGAGATCCTGGCGAAGCCAACCGATCTCAAACCGGGACAGACGCTCGTGATCCCGTAGCTCGCAGGTGCTTTTGCCCGACCTCGTAGGAGAGGGATGAGCTCCGCGAATACGGAGCGTCGCTTCAGCGTGCAAGGCGAATCAAGGCGCTCTCCCCGGCGTCGCGGGAGCTCCGCCGTCCAAGTTTGCGAACTTTTGGACGCGTCCTCTTCAGTTAAATTTTCTGTCTCAGGCGCAGTGAGCAAGGGCGAACGATGCCAGAAACTTCCGCACGCCTACGGCAACGGAAGAGGGCGCATCCGTTTTATTTATGCGGCCATCGCTAAATGAAATCTATCGAACGCATTGCTCCGGAGGTCGGCTGGTTGCCGATCAGTTTTGTGAATACCTATTTTGTCGGGCGCCCGGGCGAACCCTGGGCCTTGATCGATGCGGGACTGCCGGGAAGCGCTTCGCAGATCTTCGATGCCGCGGAGGCGCGCTTTGGCGCCGGCACTCGACCGGAGGCGATTTATCTGACGCATGGGCACTTCGATCACCGCGGTGCCGCGCTCTCGCTCGCGAATAAGTGGAACGTTCCGATCTATGCGCATCGGATGGAGCTGCCGTATGTGACCGGTCGCTCGGGCTATCCGCCGCCCGATCCGACGGTAGGTGGTGCGATCGCTTTTCTGTCGCGTTTTCTGCCGTCCGGCGGTTGTGATCTTGGGGGACGCGTGCGCGAGCTGCCGGATGGGGAGTTGCCGGGCCTTGAGGGCTGGCGCTGGACCGAGACGCCGGGGCATGCGCCCGGTCATGTCTCGTTTTTTCGGCCGTCGGATCGCGTGCTGATCGCGGGCGACGCGTTTGCGACGATGGACATGGATTCTTGGACGGGAATGATCAGCGCGAAGCAGGAGTTGGCGCGGGCCGGTGCGCCGTTCAATTTCGATTGGGATGCGACGCGGCGATCGGTGCACAAGCTCGCGGAGCTGCGGCCAAATGTGGTCGGCTGCGGTCATGGCATTCCGATGGGGAGCCGTGAGTTGCCGGATCGCCTGCAGCAGTTTGCGAATCGCTTCGCGCCGCCGCTGCACGGGCGCTATGTGGAAACGCCGGCTCGGGTTGATGAGAACGGCGTGGTGGCGTTGCCGCCGGCGCCGTTTGATCCGGTGCCGCTGGTGACCGCAGGTGCACTGCTGCTCGCGGGGATGGCGCTGGGCTCGGGATTTATCGAGAAGCAGCTGCGCGATTAGAGCGGTTTAAAGGTTGTCGTATCCGTGAGGGGGCGTCTTAAAAGTCCTGTTAATCCGAGCGGAGTCGGGGTCCGTTGTGAAACCGTCCCGCTCACTCCACGAGGTTTCTCGACTGCGCTGCGCTCCGCTCGGAATGACCGACTTGTTAGATGCCCACCCTACCCGAAATCACCGGTGCGGCAGTCACGCCTAACGAACACTCCAGGACGCGACGGCGCGCGTCCCTCCAGCGCGTGCGTTTGCCTAACGATCTGCGAAGTTATCTCCGCGGAGAGTTA
>JBDTIQ010000031.1:0-12591 GCA_039936335.1 Chthoniobacterales bacterium | reverse complement strand
CGCTGCTCTCGATCGCGCAGCAGCTCAGCCCCGGTTTGCACGCGCAGCACATCGTGCTGGCGCACAGCACGGTCGCGCCGGAGACGACGCGCGCGGCAGCCGAGATCGTACAGCGGCGCGGCGCGCGTTTCCTCGAAGCGCCTTTCACCGGGAGCAAGGTCGCAGCGGGGAACGGCCAGCTCGTTTACTACATAGGCGGCGATGAGGCGACGTTGAAGCAGGCGCGGCCCGTCCTCGAGGGGAGCAGCAAGGAGATCATTCCGATCGGCGAAATCGGCGACGCTTCAGTCATGAAGGTCGCGACGAATATCGTGACCGCCGCGACCGCGCAGATCGGCGCGGAAGCGCTCGCGCTCGTGCGTAACGCCGGGCTTTCGACCGAGCTTTTCAGTCGTGCGATGAAATTCAACGCGAGCAATTCCGCGACGCTCGAGATGAAGATTCCGCTGATGGCCGCCGGCGATTACGAGACGCATTTTTCGGTCAAGCACATGCTCAAGGATGTGCGGATCGCGTCGAAGCTGGCGGAAGGCTATTTGCTCAAGTTGCCGGTGACGGAAGTGTCCGGCGACATGCTGCTGGAGGAAATCAAGCGCGGTCACGGCGACGCGGACTATTCCTCGGTCGCGCAACCGTACTTTCCGGCGCGCGAGAAACCGGCCGAGCCAATTGCGAAGCCCGCAGCGGAAGTTCCGAGGCCTGCAGAGAAAACGCCGGAACCCGCGCGACCCGCGATTCCGGAGCCGGTGAAGGTCGAATCCACGACGCCTGAACCGGGGGCGCCCGAACCTGCCAAGGTCCAGTCGGTGAAGCTCGAATCCGTGACACCCGAACCGGTGAAGCCGGAACCTGCCAAGGCCGAATCGGCGCCGCCATCGCCCGCTCCGGCGGAGCCGCTAGCCAAAAAGGAAGAACCGCACCCAAAGGACGAGGAAGTTTCGGAAGGCGTGAATCTTTCCGGCGGATTCCGCGGCTGGTTCAGCCGGCGCCTGACGAAGAGCGGACCGCGAGAGGACGCCGGTGCTGTTTGATCTCTCGGCGCGCACGAAGCTGCGACTGACCGGCGCTGATCGCGTGCGTTACCTGAATGGCCAGGTGACGAACGACCTGAGGAAAGCGAACGCGAATCTTTCAATGATGGCTTGCGTCCTGAGTGCAAAAGGCAAAGTCGATGCGCTGGTTTATCTCACGAGCATTGACGATGACTTGCTGCTCGACGCGGATCCGGAGTTACGCGAGGCGCTGCCGCAACGGCTCGAGCGTTACTTGATCGCCGATGATGTGACGATCGAAGATGTGACCGACGAGTTCGCGCTATTTCACCGGCTCGGTGAGGAAGCGCCGGCGTTGCCTAACGAATCATTGCACTGGCGTAGCGGCAAACGCTTCGGGACTGCCGGCTGGGATCTGCTCGTGCCGGCCGCAGAACACGATCGCATCCGGCAGCTGCTCGCGGCGGACGATTCACTTGTTGATCCGGAGAGCGCGGAACGTTTTCGGATAGAGGAAGGCGTGCCGCGCTGGGGCCACGAGCTGACGAACGAAATCATTCCGGTGGAAGCAAATCTCGAGGGCGACGCGATCGATTACGCCAAAGGCTGCTACATCGGCCAGGAAGTGATTTCGCGCATGAAAATGTCCGGCCAGACGAACAAGCGGCTCCGCGGTTTGATCTCGCTCGACGGCGCTTCGTTAACCCCGACGACGAAGATCGCCGCAGCCGACGGCGGCAAGGAAGTCGGCTGGATCACGAGCGCGACGCGGAGCGAGCGGCTCGGGAAAGAAATTGCGCTCGGCTACGTGAAACGCGGGTTCAACGAGCCGGGGACAAAGCTGCAGGCGCCCGGTCCGATCGAAGTTGTGGCGCTGCCTTTTCGTTAGAGGGCGTCTAAAAAGTCGGTCATTCCAAGCGGAAGGCAGCGCAGTCGAGGAACCCCGTGGAGTGAGCGTCAGGGTTTCACAACGGGATCCCTCGACTCGGCCTCTGGCTCCGCTCGGGATGACAGGACTTTTTAGACGCCCTCTCAGGCGCGGACAAGACGATTGACGTTCCAAAAGGCGCTCCCTAGTGTGCGCCTCTCCTGCATGGCCAAACTCAGCGTCAGAAACGTCTTCAAAATCTACCCGGGCGAGAAGGGCCAGGACGTGACGGCGGTGCAGGACGTGAGCATCGAGGTAGCGGATCGCGAGTTCGTCGTGCTCGTGGGCCCGTCGGGTTGCGGGAAATCGATCACGTTGCGCATGATCGCCGGCCTCGAGGAGATTTCGCAGGGCGACATTTTCATCGGCGACAAGCGCATAAACGACGTGGCGCCGAAAGATCGCGACATCGCGATGGTCTTCCAAAATTACGCGCTCTATCCGCACATGACCGTCTTCGATAACCTCGCGTTCGGCTTGAAACTGCGGAAATTCCCGAAGCCCGAGATCAAGAAACGCGTCGTCGATGCGGCGAGCGTTCTTGGGATCGAAGGCCTTCTTGATCGCAAACCGAAAGCGCTTTCCGGCGGTCAGCGCCAGCGCGTCGCGGTCGGTCGCGCGATTGTTAGGCAACCGAAAGTTTTCCTCTTCGACGAACCACTCTCGAACCTCGACGCGAAGATGCGCGTGCAGATGCGGGCCGAGATCACGAAGCTGCATCAGCGGCTCCAGGCGACGATGATTTACGTCACGCACGACCAGATCGAGGCGATGACGATGGGCGACCGGATCGTGGTGATGAATGACGGCGTCGTGCAGCAAAACGACGCGCCGCTAAAACTATACAACGAGCCGGTGAACCTGTTTGTCGCCGGTTTCCTCGGAAGTCCGCCGATGAATTTCGTCACCGGAATGTTGAAAGCCGACGGCGAAAAACTGCGCTTCTGTGAGATCGAAGGCGGCACGATCGACATCGCTTTTCCTGCAAGCGCGCGCCCCGCGGCACGCGATTTTGTTGGCAAATCCGTCATTCTGGGAATCCGCCCGGAGAACCTGGAGGTGGCGAAGTTCGACCGCAAAGAGGGCCGGCGCGCCACGGCCGACAATACTTTTCCGGCGATCGTGGACATCGTCGAGCCGATGGGCGCGGAGACGAATCTCTACCTCCAAACCGGCGCGCACACGCTTGTCTGCCGGAGTCAGGCTTCGTTCGATCATCGCGAGGCGGGCCATCGTTTCCAGTTCGAGATGAATCTGGAGAAGGCGCATTTTTTCGATCCCGTCTCGTCGCAGAGGCTGTTTAACGAAGCCCAGCCGGTGGCGGATGCATAGATTTGCTTGCAGAGTCGTAATCGCTTCGCGTATAAACAAGTTTTCCCGCCCGGTTCGAGCTCAACTTATTGGATTTCCTAACACGTGAATCAACAACTACTTGCCGAAATCGGCCGCACGCAGCGGCTCGAAATTCTTAACACTCTGAAGCGCACCCGCGGCCTTTCAGTGAACCAACTCGTCGCCCGCATGCACATGAGCTACATGGGCATCAAGCAGCATTGCCTCACGCTCGAGCGCGACGGTTACCTCGACACTTGGCGACGCCCGCAGAAGATGGGGCGACCGGAGATGGTTTATCGGCTCACGCGCCGGAGCCACGGGCTTTTCCAATCTGATAGCAACGCGTTCACTCTCGAGCTCCTTACCTCGATCGAGGAGATCCATGGTCCAAGCGCACCGGAGAAGCTGATTTACCATCTCTACGAACGAAAAACCGAGGAGCTGCGGCCGAAGATTAAGGGCGCAACGGTCGAGGCCCGCGCGAAGGAACTCGCAGCTATCCGCGACGAGGAAGGTTACATGTCGCAGTATCTCGCCGCCCCAAACGAAGGCGGTCCGCAGATTCTTGAGTGCCACAGTCCGATCATGAACTTGGTCGAGAAATACAAGTTCATCGGAAAGCTCGAGCAGGATATGTTTGAGAAACTTCTGCAGGTGCCCGTGCGCCGGGAGGAAACTTGGACGTCGGGGCTTTTCGAAGCGGCGTTTTACTTCGCGGTCTGAGCGGCGCGAGAGAGAACGGCGGGAATTCCTGTCATCCCGAGCGGAGCGAAACGTAGCCGAGGGATCCCGCCGAAAGATCTTAAAACCTGCGCGCGTAATCCCTGCCGCAGCGGCGCACCGCTTTTTCGCTAGTCCCGGAATCGGAGCTTCTCGGCTTCTCCAGGGGAGCCCTCGACTCCGTCCGGCGTCCGCAGGACTCCGCTCGGGATGACAGCAGACACTTTGGCGCCGCGCGGGCAACCCCGTGCGATTAAATCTTTCGTCCGGCGCGAATCTCGATTGATTGATTCGCATGCCCAGCCAATTCCCCGCCGCCGTCATCGAGGATCTCCAACCGCTCATTGATGGCGGCCGTTACCCGATCAAACGGGTCGTGGGCGAAGACGTGGTCGTCGAAGCGGATGTTTTCAAGGATGGGCACGACATCGTCGCGGCCGTCTTGAAATGGCGCGTGATCGGCGAGACGGAATGGCACGAGACCGCCATGAAATACGTCGATAACGATCGCTGGCGCGGCGTTTGTTCCCTCTACGACAATGCGACCTACGAATACACCGTCGAGGCTTGGACTGATACGTTCGCCGGCTGGCAGCACGAATTCATCGCGAAATTTGAAACCGGCATCGACAACTTAAAGAGCGAGAAACTCGAGGGCGCCGAGCTACTTAAAGTCGCAAGCAAGCAGGCGCGCGGTGCCGATGCGAAGCGGTTGCGCGAGTTCGCGGATCAGATGCGAAAGGGAGAAAACCTGGACGTGAATAAGCTCGCGCACTCCGGCGAGCTCGAAGTCCTGATGGCAACTTACGCGCCGCGTTCCGGCGCGACCCAATACGTCCCGCCGCCGCGCGTGATCGTCGATCGGGTGAAAGCCCGCACCGCCGCCTGGTATGAATTTTTCCCCCGCTCCGCCGAAGGGTCCGCGGAGCGCGGCTCGACTTTTCGCGACTGCCTCGGCCGCGTCGACGACGCAAAAGCGATGGGCTTCGACGTGATTTATTTTCCACCGATCCACCCGATCGGCCTGACGAACCGCAAAGGCCGCAACAACTCCGTCACGAGCGAACAGGGCGAACCGGGCGTGCCGTATGCGATTGGGAATCGCAGTCTCAAGTTGCCCAACGGCGGCGGCCACAAGGACATCGAACCGTCGTTAGGCACGCTCGAGGATTTCGCCTGGCTGGAGAAGCAAATCAAAATGCGTGGGATGGAGATCGCGCTCGATTTTGCGATCAACTGTTCGCCCGATCATCCCTACGTCGCGGAGCATCCGGAGTGGTTCTACAAACGCCCGGACGGCACGATCAAATACGCCGAGAATCCGCCGAAAAAATACGAGGACATCTATCCGCTCAACTTCCGTTGCGAGAACTGGGAGGCGCTCTGGGACGAGATGAAAAGCATCATTCTCTTCTGGGCCGAGCACGGCGTGCGCATCATCCGGGTCGATAATCCGCACACGAAACCGGTCGCGTTTTGGGAATACTTGATCAGTGGGGTGCGCGAGAGATTTCCCGACGTAATCTTCCTCTCGGAAGCCTTCACGAAGCCGAAAATGATGAAGGCGCTCGCCAAAGCCGGTTTCACCCAGAGCTACACTTATTTCACCTGGCGCACGGGAAAGGCGGAGCTCGTCGAATATTTCACCGAGCTCACGCAGACCGAGATGAAGGAATATTTCCGCGGCAATCTCTTTACGAACACGCCCGACATCCTGTCGCTCCATTTGCAAACCGGCGGGCGCGCCATGTTCATGATCCGCGCCGTGCTCGCGGCGACGTTGTCGAGCGTTTACGGCATCTACAGCGGGTTCGAGCTCTGCGAAAATGAGGCGCCCCCCGGCCGCGAAGAGTATCTCGATTCGGAAAAATACCAGTTCAAGGAGCGCGACTGGGATGCGCCCGGCAACATCAAGAAATTGATCACCAAGTTGAACAAAATCCGGCGCGAGAACCGCGCGCTGCAGCTCTACGACAACCTGCGTTTCCACTTCGCCGAGAACGACCAGATTCTCTTCTACAGCAAGATGACGCCGGCGCTCGACAGCATCATCCTCGTCGCGGTGAACCTCGATCCGCTCTACACGCAGACGGCGTTTGTCCATGCGCCGGTGGAAGATTTCGGGGAAATCGGCGGTGACAGCTATGAAGTGGAAGACCTGCTGGCCGGTGAGCGCTACATCTGGCACGGCCGCCGCAACTACATCGCGCTCCACCCCGAGGTACAACCCGCGCACATCTTCCGGGTGCGCCGAGTCTAACTCGTGCTCCTACTCGTAATCGTGCTCGTGCTCGATCCGCGGGCAGACGATTACGAGCAGGAGCACGAGTCAGAGCACGAGGAGGAGTTGAACGCCGCGCGATGTGCAGTTGTCTCTCTCCGCTAAGTTTGCATCGTCACTCCTCGCGTTTATTCTAGAACCTACTTGAGCATGAAACGTTTCCTTTCACTGCTCGTGCTCCTGGCGAGCGCCGCGTCCGGCTTCGCTCAGGCGGTGCCGACCGATCAACCGCTCCTTCCGCGCACGACGAATATCCTCGAAGCCATGATCGCGGCCGGCCCGGTCATGATCCTGCTTGTTCTCCTCTCCATCGTCTCCGTCGCGATGATCGTGGTTTACCTTTTCACGATCCGGCGCGGCGCGATCGTGACCAGCGGCTACATGGCAACCGCCGATGCCCTGCTCCGCAAACGCGATTATCTCGGCCTGCTCGCGGTCTCGAATCGTCACGGCGAAGCGATCGCACGCGTTGTGCAAAAGACGCTCGATTTCATGACGAAAAATCCGACTGCCGACTTCGCCCAAGCCCGCGAGATCGCGGAAACCGAAGGCACGCGGGTGGCGACCAGCCTGAATAACAAAGTCACTTATCTCGCCGACATCGCGACGATCGGACCGCTCGTCGGCTTGTTTGGCACGGTCATCGGCATCATTCGCGCGTTTGGTGCGCTCGGCTCCGATCTCGGGCCGACCCGCTACACGCTCCTCTCAAAAGGCATCAGCGAAGCGCTCATCAATACCTGCGGCGGCCTTGCCGTCGGCATCACGGCGATGATTTTCTACGCGATTTTCCGCGGCCGCGCGCAACGCCTTATCTCCGATCTCGAATCCGCTTCCACGCACATCATCGCGCTCCTTTCGCTCCAGCCCGTCCGCCGCCCCGAGCGTGCACCGGTTTTGCTCGATGATGAATTTTAGCCGTCGTTAGGCGTCGAAAGATTGGCGTTCCTTCCCAGGCTTTTTTCGTCAGATGAATTTCCGCAGTCGCACCGTTTCGCAACATCCCGGCATCCAGCTCGCGCCGCTCGTCGACGTGCTCCTGTTGCTCCTGATTTTTTTCCTCATGACGTGGAACGCTGCACGGAATGAAAACGAGCTCGACGTGAAGGTGCCGAAGGCGAGCGCCGCGAAGGAAAAATCGGCGCCGATGGGCGACGTGATCGTGAACGTGAAAACCGACGGCGACGTGGTCGTGAATCGCCGCACGCTTTCCGGACCGGATCTCACTTCGCTGCTCGAGGGTTTAGTAAAGTTGAACGCAGACCAAGCCGTCGTGATCCGCGGCGATGAAGCGGGCGCATACAAAAACATCGTCAACGTCCTCAACATTTGCAGCCAGGCCGGCATCACCAACGTCGCCTTCGCGACCGCCAAATGAAGTGGCCGCTCGGACTCGCGGCGCTGCTCCTCGCCGCGCCGCTCGCTCTCGCGCAGGACGATCTGCCGATCCGCCGCGCCATCCCGGTGCACGAACCACCGGTTCCGCGCGCGATTCCGGTCGAAAGCGCTGCGCCCGCGCCCACGCAGATTCCCACCGTCCGCCGCGCGCTGCCAGTGCCGGAAGAACCGGCCGCAATCGCTCCCACACCCGCACCGGCCCCGGCGACCGCGCCGGAAAGTGCGCCTAACGAATCCGCACCGCCGAGCAGCGTGGAGTCGCCCGAGCAGCGGCAACTTAATTACGCGAACGCGCTTTTCGGCCGCAAACTTTACGACCTCGCAGTGCCGGAATACGAAAAGTTCCTCGGCCTTTACCCGACCTCGCCCGATCGCGTGACCGCAAATTTTTATGCCGGCGAAGCTTATCGCGCACTCGGCCAAACGGCCGCGGCCAGGACCAGTTTCCAGACGGTCGTGAATGATTTTCCGGACAACGATTTGGCCGGCCCCGCCTCTTACGGTCTTGCGGAGATTTATTTCAACGACAAGGACTGGGACTCGGCGCGTCCTCTGTTTCATCGCGCCGCCGCGAAAGTAAAAGCGTCGGCGCTCGCGCTCTCGGCGCGTTATTTCGAGGCGCGTTGCCTGGAAAATCTGAAGCGCAACGACGAGGCACGCGATATCTACCAGCAGGTGGCGCAGGTCGCGGATCCAAATCCCTATCGCGACGATTCGCGGCTCGCGATCGGCACAATCTTCCTCGAGAAAGGCCGCAAGGCCGACGCGCTCGCCCAGTTCGAGGCGCTCGCCAATGAGACGACGAAACCCGCGCTCAAAGCTGAGGCGACGGTCCGCGCCGGCACCCTTGCGCTCGATCTCGCGCAATCCGAAAAAGGCAGCCCGGACAAAACGATGACGGCCAAAGCGAAGGCGCTGCTGCAAAAAGGTCGCGCGCTGCCGGAAGCGGGACGCTGGGCCGGGATCGCGGATGTCGGGCTGTTGCGGCTCGATTACCAATCCGGCCAATACGCACAGGCGATCGCCGATTACCAAAAAAGCATCAATCAGGTGCCGGACGAAACGCGGCCCGAGATGATGTTGCTGGCCGCGAACAGCCAGCGCCAACTCGGCCATTTCGCCGAAGCGCAAACGCTCTACCAGCAGATCATCCAAAAATATCCGGCGCGGGACGAAGCGCGCGAAGCGCAATACCAGCGCCTGATCGGTTTCTACAATGCGAACGATCCGAACCTGCTCGCGGCGGTCGATCAATTCATCCAGCAAAATCCGGATGGCGAACATGCCGATCAGGCGCGCTTGCTGAAGGCCGAGACACTTTACAAAGCGAAGGATTTCGCGGGCGCTGCGACGATTTATGAGATAGTGCGCGACTCGAAGTTGTCGGACAAGTTGCGCGCGCAAGCCGCTTTCAAACTCGGCTGGTGCTACGTGCAAACCAAGCAGCCCGACCGCGCGCTCCAGGCGTTCACTTATTTCCTCGACGCCTATCCCGACAGCGACGAAGCCGCCTCCGCGCTCGCCCAGCGCGCCCTCGCCTATCAGAGCGCAAAGCAATACGACCGCGCGCTCGAAGATCTCGGGACGTTGCTCCGACGTTTCCCGAAAGCGCGCGAACGCGAAGCCGCGCTCCAGCAAAAGGCACTCCTCCTCGGCCAGACCGATGACAGCAAAGGCATGGCCGAAACATTCCGCCAACTCCTGCAGGAATACCCGAAGACCGCCGCGGCTGCGCAGGCGCATTACTACATCGGCAAATCGGCTTTCGACGCGAAGGATTACGAGACCGCGCTGAAGGAATTGAAAATCGCCCGCGAGCAGGATTCGGAACAATACGGCACGCCCGCGACGCTCCGAATCATGTCGGCGTATTTCTACCTGAAGCAGCGCGATGCCCTCGCGAAAGAGGTGAACAACTACCTCACGAAATCGCCCGACAACCAAGTGCCGGCCGAGCTGCTGCAATGGCTCGGGCTCGAATTTTATAACGCAAAAGATTACGCCGCCGCCGCGAAATACCTCACCGCGCTGAGCAAGAGCCCGACCGCGGGCAGCGTGCCGGCGGATTTTTGGTTCTACCTCGGCGACGCCGAGATGAAACAGAATCAGCCTAACGAGGCCGAGGCAGCGCTGACCAAATTCCTCGAAACAGCAACCGATCCCGCTGCGAAAGCGAAAGCGCTGCTGGCGTTAGGTGAAGCAAAAATCGGCGCGCACAAACCCGACGACGCCCAAAAAATCGCGGACGAAATCATGACCCTCCAGCCGGAAGGCCGGGTCAACGCCCAGGCGCGTCTCCTCGCTGGCGACGTCGAGGTGGAACGGCAAAACTTCGAAGACGCGGGGAAAGCCTTCATGAGCGTCGCGCTGCTCTACGACGATCCGGAGATTACGCCGCAAGCGCTCAACAAAGCCGCCAAAGCCTACGAGCGCGCCGGCAAAACCGACGAAGCGGGAAAGGCCCGCGCCGAGCTGCACCAAAAATACCCCGATTTCGCCGGCGGGTAGCGCAGGTTCCGGGTAGCGCATGCGTCCCGCGTGCTGGTCGAGGCGTCTCGCCTCGACGAACTTTCCGAACGGCGCGAGCGTCACGAAGAGGCGCGAAAGGAAAGTTCGCGAACGCGGGACGCCTTCGCCAGCACTCGAGACGGGCGCGCTACCCAGCCGCCTGACTTTGCCTTCGGTTAGACAAACACCAACCGTTCCAGCGTCTCGATCGGCAGCGGCGCGAGAAATTTCTCCGGATCATCGATCTCCAAAACCGGCCGCGCCAGAGAAGCGGCGAGGAAACTTAAATCCGGCGTCGCGGCCAAACCAGCCTGCGCGGCGAGATACAACTCGGCCAGTTGCCTAACGACACCTTCCAGATTTTCGCGGCAATTTTTCCGTGTTGTAAAGCGCACCGTGCACACTCCCGGCGCCGTTGCTTCGATCTCCGGCGAGAGCGTCGCGGCAAGGTGCAGCAAAATGTCCCCGGCGATTTTCTCCTGCTCATACGCGCGTGCCTTCACCGTTAGGCGCAAACACCGCGCCAGTCCCTGACTCGGACTCATCCCCGCCGCGACGCCCATTTCCGCGGCGCGTGGGGTGAGCTGCATAATCGTGGCGCGCGCTTCTTCGCCCGCGAGCACGGCGACCGGTTCGCGCTGCAATTCCGGCTGGTGCCGCAGCGCCGCCTGCAACGAAAAATCCGGCAGATAAAGAGAGCCAAACATCATGTCATCCCGAGCGAAGCCGAGGTCACCTGTCATCCCGAGCGGAGCGCAGCGAAGTCGAGGGATCCCGTCGGGCTTCCTGGAAGCTCCCAGCGCGGACTGCTCCTCTCATCAGATTCCCAGCACCCCCCGGAATCCCTCGGCTTCGTTCCGCTCCGCTCCACTGCGCTCGGGATGACATGGCTTCTCAACCCGCTCGCGAAAAGGCCGCATGATTCCCCCACTCGTTAGGCTGCCCGCGTTGCCGTCGAAATTTTAAGCGCGCTTCCAGCTCCGTCGTTTCCGCCTCGAGCTGCGGGAGCGTCCATTGATTCTCCAGCGCCAGTTTCCATTGCGCGCTGCTGATCATGCTCTGCGCGGTGAGGACGAGAAACGCAGTCGGCGCCAGCTCGACCAAACGCTGCAAGCGATACCAATTGCTCTGCGGAATTTTCCGGAGTTCAGCCGCCGGATTGAGCACGAGATCGAGCACGACGAGCGGAAAGTTCCCATCGCGCAAAAGCAAGTCTGCCGCCTGCAGCGCTTCACTTGTTTTCGCGCAACGAATCCAGAGCAGATGTCGCAAAGCCGCCGCGCCGACCGATTCCGGATCGAAGGAATCGCGGCCATCGATCAACGCGATAAAATAGCGTTCGCGCGCGGCGCGGCGGAGGAGCGTGGCGACCAGTGTCGCGCTCCCCGCGTGCAGCGCTGAGCTACTTAATTCCGTGATCGCCCCTTTCGTTAGGCCGCCCGCCAGCGCGTCATCGAAAACGGATGACCCGGTCGGCAACCGATCGCCCGGCGGGAGTGATCCCTGCGGGAAACGCTCCGCGAGCAACCTCCGCAGATCGATGATTTTGCCCGGAGCCATGGCGGATTATGCCACTGGAATGAATATGTTCAAAAACACATATTCGCCACAGATTAACACCGATGAAACACAGATAAGAGGAAACCATCTTTTCTTTCTTTATCTGTGTTCATCTGTGTTCATCTGTGGCCACATTCCTCCGCATGTCGCCCATGGATGATCCGCCGCGCTTTCGCCGCCAGCTTCGCGCGTGGTTCCGGCGTCACGGACGCGATCTTCCCTGGCGACGCACGCACGATCCCTACGCGATTCTCGTCTCCGAATTCATGCTTCAGCAGACGCAGGTCGCGACTGTCCTGCCGTATTACGAGCGCTGGCTCGCACGCTTTCCAAATTTCGCCGCGCTCGCGCGGGCCGATGAATCCCAAGTGCTTCACGCCTGGCAAGGTCTCGGCTATTACGCGCGCGCTCGAAATCTCCACGCCGCGTCGCGCGCTGTGTTGGAGAATTTTGACGGAACGATGCCGCGTCGCGTCGAAGAAATCGCCACGCTTCCGGGTGTGGGCCGTTACACCGCCGGAGCGGTTGCGAGCTTCGCGTTCGATCAAGCCGAACCGATCGTCGATGCCAACATCGCACGCGTGCTCGCCCGCCTAACGAATTGGCAAACGCCCATCGACACCGCCGCTGGTCGTGCTCATCTCTGGGAAACCGCGAGGAACCTTCTCCCGAAAAACCGCGCCCGACTTCACAACTCCGCGCTGATGGAACTCGGCGCGCTCGTCTGTCTGCCGCGTCAGCCCGCTTGTGAGTGTTGCCCGGTCCGCGCGTTTTGCGCGGCGACTGAACCACGCGCGCTGCCACGCAAGAAACCCACGCCACGCGCCGTTTTGCTGCATGAGCCGCACGCTTTCGCGCTGCGGCGCAAT
>JBDTIQ010000030.1:0-11075 GCA_039936335.1 Chthoniobacterales bacterium | reverse complement strand
TCATCGCGGCGCAGTACCAGGGAGGGGACTCGAACCCCTAATCCTTGCGGAACCAGATCCTAAGTCTGGCGCGTCTGCCAATTTCGCCACCCTGGCTGCTCGCATCGGCGGCATTCTATCGCGGCAGGCCGCGGTCGCAATCGTTGAGCCGCTGCCCGGTTTACTTAATTTCGGCGAGCCAGCTCCGCACCAACGCGATCGTCTTCGCCGTCAGGTTGTGGCCAGCCTCTTCAAACTCCAGGCGCACATCGGCTCCCGCCTGCTCAAATAAATGCGCCAGTCGTTTCGCATTTTCCCGCGGGACGATCGGATCGTGCGTGCCCTCCACGATCAGAATCGGAGCCTTTTGCAGGTTCGGGGATTCGTTAGGCGTAAAAGAAACCATCGCACGGAGCAGCGCCGCGCCATCAAGAATCCCGGGTCGCAGAAAAAGCATCGCGCTCGCGATGTTGGCGCCGTTCGAATAGCCGACGGCGAGCAGCTTGTGATCCTGCAACGCGTAGTTTTCTCGCGCCTGCACGATGAAATCGGCCAGCTCCTGCGCTCGCCGAATGACATCTTCTTCATCGAAAACTCCCTCGGCCCGGCGTCGAAAAAACCGCGGCATCCCGTTCTCCAGAACCCGCCCGCGCACACTGAGCAACCCCGCGTCCGGATCCAGCTCGCGGCCGAACGGAAGCAGGTCGTTCTCATCGCCGCCGGTGCCGTGGAGCAGGAGCAGCGCGCGCGCTGAGCTTCGCCGGACAAATCGATGGATGAATTCCGGTGCGGGATCGTTCATAGGTCATCTTGGACCGGCGAGCGGTCCGATTGCTCACGGAGCCGCGCGACATCGGCGATATCCTGCGGCCGGGCCACGGCCAGCTTGTTCGCGATCAGCAGCTTTTTGTTGAGCATCGGCACAGGCAGACCGTCGAGAATCGCCGTCTCGCGCGCCAGCCACGCCTCTTCGAAACTGACCGCGTCGATATCGGTGAGCAGATCAATGCGATGCGGTGCCACCCCGAGTTGAATCACAGCCTGAGGTTCGAGAAACGCGTCCCGCTCGAGCCCGGCCTCGCCGAAACCGAAGTCGCGTAGCACACCCCAGAGCTTGTCCGCGTTCGTGGGCGAGCGACGAATGAAAAGATCGATGTCTCCGGTTGTCCGCGCGACGCCATGAAAAGCCAGGCTGAAAGCGCCCGCCACGAGATACTCAACGTCGTGGCTGTTTAATAACGCGATAAACTCTCTTAAATCCTTCTGCAGTTTCATCAGTTGCGTTTGCCGCGATCAGATCGAGCAGAATTTCGAGGCGCTGGTTGCCGGTGAGACTTCGGTAGAATTGCCGGTCGGCTTCGGCCGCTTCGGCATGCGAGACAAATTTTCTTGCCACCTTCTGCACGGCCTGACATTATCGCGCCCGGGGCGCGAGGGCGAGTAGTTAGGTCCGCGATTCCAGGCGCACCGGAAGTGGATAAGGTGCAAACACGCGATGCTCGATTCACATCTGCCCTTTCGCCTCGAAGCGACCGCCCCCGATTCCCGCGCGCGCGCCGCGACTTTTCGTACGCTCCATGGTGACGTGCGGACGCCGCTATTCATGCCGGTCGGCACGCAAGCGACCGTGAAAGCGCAGCTCACGCGCACGCTCGAGGAAGCCGGCACGCAGATTCTGCTCGCGAACACTTATCACCTGCTGCTCCGGCCGGGCGCGGAAGTGTTTCGCCGCATGGGCGGGATTCACGGCTTCATGAGCTGGGATCGCGCGGTCCTGACCGACTCGGGCGGTTACCAGATTTTCTCGCTTCCACACGCTCGCTCGATGAGCGAAGAGGGTGCGGTTTTTCAAAGTTATCTCGATGGCCGCACGATCCTGCTCAGCCCGGAACTGAGCATCGAAACGCAGCGCGCGATCGGCAGCGATATCATGATGGCGCTCGATCAATGCGTCGCCTCGACCGCGGATGAAACGACGGTGCGCACCGCGGTCGAGCTGACCGATCGCTGGGCCGCGCGCAGCCTCGCGGCGCGCGGCGATTCGCCGCAGGCAATGTTCGGGATCGTGCAGGGTGCGCTTTTTCCGGAGCTGCGCCGGCAAAGCGCGGAATCGTTAGGCGCGATGGCCTTCGACGGGTTCGCGATTGGCGGGCTCGCGGTGGGCGAACGCAAACACGAGCGGGAAGATCTCTGCGAATTCACCGCGCAGCTTTTGCCTAACGATAAGCCGCGTTATCTGATGGGCGTCGGCACGCCGCTCGATATCCTCGAGGCGGTCCATCGCGGAGTCGATATGTTCGACTGCATCATGCCGACGCAACTCGCGCAACGCGGCGCGGTTTTTACCTCGCGCGGTTTCCTGCAGATGCGGCGCGGGGTTTACAAATTCTCCGAGGAAAAGCTCGACCCGGAATGTCGTTGCCCGACCTGCGCACGCTACTCGCGCGCCTACCTGCATCACCTCACGAAAACGGGCGAGACGCTCGGCTGGCAGCTTCTCGGGAAGCATAACATTCACTTCTATCACCGACTCATGCGAGAGATGCGCGCGAGCATTCTGGCGGGCGACTTCGGAGCATTTTACCGGGAAAAACGCGCCGCTCTCGCGGAATCGGACCGGGAAAATCCGATCCGACTGCCGAAGCCGGCGAAGGAAAGATCGCGTTCGTTAGGCAACTACGAAGTGCACATCGCGCACGAAGGTTTCGCGAGCATTCGGCAGACGACTTCCGGCGAGATCATGCACATGCGCACCCCGCCGATGGAGGAAGCGCGCAGCCTTTACGTCGAGCAATCGCATCTCGCCGAACGCCTTGCGGAAGCGAACCCTGATCCACTTGTGATCTGGGACGTCGGTCTCGGCGCGGCCGCGAACGCGATGGCGGCGATCGAGTGCTACGAAGCGCAAGCGTCGTTAGGCACGGTGCGTCCGCTGCAGATCGTCAGCTTTGAAAACGATCTCGATTCGCTCCGGCTCGCGCTTCGCCATGACGATAAGTTTCTCTATCTGCGCCACGGAGGCCCGGTTGGAATTTTGAAAAGCGGCAACTGGCAATCGAAGCGGCACGCCGGCTTAAGCTGGTCGCTCGTGCCCGGCGATTTCCTCGAGACCGTCGCCACTGCGCCCGCGCCGCCGGATTTGATTTTCTACGACATGTTCTCGAGCAAAACCCATGGAGAACAATGGACGATCGAACTCTTCCGTAAGTTGTTCGCCGCCTGCGCCGGACGCGCCGCCGAGCTCTTCACCTACTCGCACTCGACCGCCGCACGCGGCGCTCTTCTGGCCGCTGGCTTCTTCGTTGCTAAGGGACGCGCCGCGGGCGCGAAGGAAGAAACCACGATCGCGTTTACCCCGGCCGCTCTCGGTTCCAAGTGGACGATTCGCTACGAGCTTCTCGCCGCCGAATGGATCGGCCGCTGGAATCGGTCACAAGCCAAGTTTCCCGAGGAACTCGCCGCGGAAGAACAACCCGCCTTCGCCGAGCAGATTCGGCAACACGAGCAATTTCGTTAGGGGAGCGGGTTTCCGCGCTATCGCGGCACTGCCGCTTTCTCCGCGTAAGGGCCCGCCT
The DNA here is from genome assembly GCA_039936335.1 of Chthoniobacterales bacterium. Classification (GTDB taxonomy): domain Bacteria; phylum Verrucomicrobiota; class Verrucomicrobiia; order Chthoniobacterales; family UBA10450; genus Palsa-1392. The sequence continues at coordinate 7,521 of JBDTIQ010000030.1, read as the reverse complement.
TGAGCAACTCGTCGATGCCGCCCTGGTCACGCATCAGCGCTTTCATGCTCCACTGGATGTTGCCGGGCGTGGATGTGCCGCGACGGGTCAGCCCTATCTGGTCGATGATCTCGCGCGCCGGTCGCTTCGAACCGATCCGTTCCGTCGCGATTCCGGGCCAGATGGGAACGCCGTGGCTTTGCGCGCGCCACCAATCGAGCAGCACGGGAAAGCTCTGGTCTGCCGGATGGATTCCCCAGTAAAGTTGCGGCGCCAGGTAGTCGACCCAGCCTTCCGCGACCCATTTGCGGGAGTCGGCGAAGAGTTGTCCGTACGCATCGAGCCCGGCCTTCGTCGTAGGCGGCACGCCGGGTTTCCAGATACCGAAGGGACTGATCCCGACGCGCACGTTCGACTTAACGGCCTTCACCGCGCGATACATCGAACGCACGAAATCGTTGATGTTCTCGCGGCGCCAATCGGCCCGGCTCAATCCGGTCTTTTTTCCAAAGCGCTCCCAGGATGATTCATCGGGGAAAGTGGCCTGACCTCCCTTGAGCGGATACGGATAAAAATAATCATCGAGATGCACTCCGTCGATATCGTAACGTCTGACAATGTCGGTGATCACGCTGATGACATAAGCGCGCGCCGCGGGTTCCCCCGGATCGATCCAGAGTTGTTTTCCGAAACGTCGGACCCATTCCGGATGCTCTTTGGCGACGTGATTCGCAGGTAGCTTGTCGTCCGCATGAATTGCAGCCCGGAAGGGATTGATCCACGCGTGCAGCTCGAGGCCGCGCGCGTGCGCTTCCTTGATCGCGTAGGCCAGGGGATCGTAACCAGGCGAGACGCCTGCTTTGCCGGTAAGGAATTCGGACCACGGTTCTTTTTTGGATGCGTAGAGCGCGTCGCTCGCGGGCCGGACCTGGAGAAGGATGGCGTTGAGGTGCAACTCCGCCGCGCGATCGAGGATGGCGCGGAGCTCCGCTCGTTGAGTGGCCGCGGGAAGCCCCGGCCGTGAAGGCCAGTCGAGATTATAAACCGTCGCCACCCAGGCGCCGCGGAATTCCCGCTCGGCCGCGAAAGTGGTCGCGAACATGCCTAACGAAAACAGAATGCAAAGAAGCAGACGCGAGAAGAGCATGGCGCCACCTTAGAGAAGTCTCATAAGTCCTCAAACTTGGAGGCGAAACGCTGCGAAGCCGAGAACCGATCGGGCGCCGCGCCGTCGACGCCCTCAGGCAGTCAATGCCAGTTTGCAGAAGACCTCGCCGCGAAGCTCCGGATTGGCGAAGCTCATCCTCCAGGAACCGCCTTTGGCCTCCGAGGCACGGCGGCTGCTTCCGATCTTCAGAGTATGCGCCTAACAATCAATCCACCTCGCCCAGCGGCAGGATTTCAGCATGAGCTTTGATCGGCCGTCACATTTGCCCTCTGCGCTCACCGTCCATTTCTGGGGCGTGCGCGGTTCCATTCCCTCGCCGGGACCGGAAACGGTCGGTTATGGCGGGAACACTTCCTGCGTCGAGCTGCGTTGCGGCGAGGAACGTCTTATTCTCGACGCCGGTAGCGGCATCCGCCGGCTTGGTCTTGCCTTGACGCGGGAATGCTCGCAGCGGCCGCTCGCGACCACGCTGCTTCTTTCGCACACGCATTGGGATCATATTCAGGGTCTGCCGTTTTTCCGCCCAGCCTATGATCGTGCCAATCAATTGCACATTTTCGGCGCGCCCGGCACACGGGCGAAAATCCGTACCGCACTCAGCGCGCAGATGGATCCGCTCGAATTTCCCGTCCCGCTCCAAAGCCTCGCCGGCATCGCCTCGATCGAGGAATTCACGGGCGCGACGACCACACTCGGGAAGTATGCCATCCGCACGATCGGGCTGAACCACCCTGGGGGTTGCACTGGATTTCGCATCGAAGCCGGGCAGCGCACGGTTGCTTATTTGCCAGATCACGAACCGTATCGGCTCGCGATCGATTCCGGCGCTCCCACCGCGGCCGCACGAGCGGAACGATCCGAGAACGAACTGCTCGATTTCCTCAAAGGCTGCAATTTGTTGATCCTCGATTCGCAATACGACCGCACCGATTATCCGAGCCACATCGGCTGGGGACACGGCTGCCTCGACGACAGCGTCGATCTCGCTTTGCGCGCAGGCGTTGGTCATCTTGTTCTCTTCCATCACGACCCCGAGCACGATGATCGGAAGATCGACGCGATGATCGTCCACGCCCGCCAGCAGGTGATCGAAACCGGCGCGCGCCTGCACATCACTGCCGCGCGCGAGCTCGAGCAAATTGCCCTGCGCTCCCGGCGAAGACTCGCCGCCTGATGCAGGAAGTGACCAAGCCCGTGTCTGTTGATCTGGTGTTGAGCAAATCGGTGGAGGCGCTCATCGTCTTTTCGAGGTGTAGCCGCTCGGGCAATTCACGCTTCACAATCTGCCCGACAAATGGGAAGTGTTCGCGCGCTCCGAGGCCATCTCCGCAGTGGCACTCGTTAGGCGACTCCAGTTCATTACGGCAATTTGATCGGCGCGCCGAGTGCGGAGGCGACCGCGGCGGGAAAAATTTCATTCACCTCCCCTTCGAGACGCAGAGTCACACAGGCTTCGCCGTCATGCTCCGTCGCACCGCGATTGATGATGACGTAGGGAACGCTGCGGCGTGCGGCGAGGAGCGGGAAAGAGGCGGCCGGGTAAACCGATAAGGTCGAGCCGAGCGCGACGACCAAATCGGCCGCCATCGTCGCAACGTGCGCGCGATCGAGTTCGCGAGGCTCGAGGTTTTGCCCAAAGCTGATCGTCGCCGGTTTCAAGAAACCTCCGCAGGCACACAGCGGCGGCGTGTGGTGAGCGCGAAAGAAATCGAAGTGCGGCTCTGGATCGCTGCGTTCTTGGCAGGTCTGGCATTCGACGAGCGAATTCGTTCCGTGCAGTTCAACGAGCCGCTCTGCGCTAGAACCGGCGAGACGGTGCAGGCCGTCGATGTTTTGCGTCACGACCATTTGCAGCTTGCCCGCTTCCTCCAGCCTCACGATGGCGCGATGGACGTCGTTAGGTTGAGCATTTCGAAACGCTTCCCAAGCTTCCAGTTTGTAATCCCAGTGCTCGATCCGAGCCGCCTCCGAGCTCATGAAGTCCTGATAATAAACCGGCTGGCGGCGCGTCCAGACGCCTTCCGGTCCGCGAAAGTCGGGGATGCCGCTCTTGGTGGAAATGCCCGCGCCGGTGAAGATGAGCATGCGGCGCGCCGCGCGCAGATAGCTGCTCAGCTCCATCTCAAGCATTCGTTAGGCTAGACCGCTACGGAAACTTGATCAGCTCGATTCCGGCGCTTTGGAGCTGCCTGTTTAGCGTCGCCACATCTTGCGGAATCGTGCGCCACTTCTCCTCTGCAATCGGCGCGTTCTTCTGCAGTTCTGCGACGGCCGCTTCTTGTTGGGGAGTCGGCGCCGCGTCCACCTGTTGCAGGTCTGCGAACAGTTTTTCCGTCCTGCTGAGCACCTCCAACTGGAGCGGCTGACCCGAGCGAGCCGCAGCGGGATTGACAAATTCCGCGAGCTTCTTGTGCAGCGCGTCGATTTGTTCCTCAATATTTTTGTTTCCCGCGCGCTCCTTCGTCTTCGCCAGTTCCGCGACGAGTTCATCGTAGCTCTTGCCGATCGACATCAGGCGGCCGCGCATTTCGTAGAGCGCCTCTGAGAGTTCGAATTGCTTCGCCAGATCGGCCTTCGACGCTTCTACGCGCGGATCCATTTTCAGCTTGAGCGGTTGCGTGAAAGTTTGGCCGCCCGTCATCAGGCTCAGCGAATAGTCTTCGGGCATCATCCAGGGCGCGGTCGGTCGCGGCGCGGTTTCGTGTTCGATCGCGGTCATCGGATATTGCGGCTCCGCGTTCGGCAACGGCTGACCGTGCATATCCCAGAAGAACCGATGGAGGCCAGGAGCGCTCGACAACACCCGCGGCTGTTTCACCCAATAGCGGGGGATTTTCAGCTGCTCTTCTTCGGGCGGAACGGGATCGGTGCTCGCATAACGCCTAACGACTTTGCCGTTCGCGTCCTTGATCTCGAGCGTGACCGGTCCCGAAGAATTCCGGCCTAACGAGTAGTCTACCATCGCGCCTTCCGGCGGATTCTCGCCGGCCGGCTCATCCGGCGGGAGCGGCGTATCCGTGTTCGTGTTCCAGCGCATCCGCAGCGCGGTTTGTGGCTTGAACAGGAGCGATTCGGTTTCGTTAGGCTGAAATTGTCGCAACGGTGTGATGTTATCGAGAATCCAAAACCCCCGCCCGTGCGTCGCGATGCAGAGATCGTCATCTTTCACGATCAGATCGCGCATCGAGGTGGCAGGCAGATTGAGGCGCAACGATTGCCAGTGGTCGCCGTCGTCGAAGGAAAAATAAACGCCCCGCTCGGTCCCGGCGAAAAGCAGTCCGCGCCGCTGCGGATCTTCGCGCACGACGTTCACGTTATCGTCCGCCGGGATGCCGTGAACAATCTCCTGCCAGGTTTTCCCGTCATCGTGCGTGCGATAAATGTGCGGCCGCAGATCGTCGAGCCGGATCGTGTTGACCGCCGCATAGGCCGTCTTCGCGTCGAAGTGCCCGGGATCCATCAGTGAAATTTTCCACCATGGGCCGATCTGTGGCGGCGTCACGTCGCTCCAGTTTTTGCCGCCGTCGGTCGTTAGGTGGATCAATCCATCGTCGGTTCCGGCCCAAATGCGTTTCACGTCCAGCGGCGATGGCGCGACGGTATAAATCACGCCGCGCTGCTTCGGTTTTGCGCTCGGCTGATCGCGAAACTTACCGACGCTGGCCGGGATTTCGTACGTCTTCCGACTAAGGTCGGGACTGACTTGTTGCCAATGCTGCCCGCCGTCGCGCGTTTCCCAAAGCGTGTTCGCGGCGAAGAACAAAACGTGCGGATCGACCGGCGAAAAAATGACCGGCTCCGTCCGCACGACCCGGAAATCCTCCGAGCGAAAAACTTTCGGCGTGATCTCCTGCACCTGATGCGTGCGGCGGTCGTAACGGGACAATTTCCCTCCGTAAACGATTTCCGGATTCAACGGGTCGGCCGCGACGTAGCCATATTCCTCCGCCCCGACCGGGTGCCAATCGCGAAAGGTGATCTGGCCATTCGGCCCCCGACTGTCGATCCCGACCGAGCCGCTCTCCTGTTGTCCGCTGTAGAGCCGATACGGAAACGAGTTGTCCGCGCTGACGTGATAAAGCTGCGCGGTCGATTGGTTGTACCACGAGCTCCAGGTCGCGCCGCCGTTCACCGTGATGATCGCGCCCTGATCGCTCGCCAGCGCAACGATCTTCGAATCGTTAGGCGAAATCCAGATGTTCTGGTAATCGTCGCCGCCCGGCGCGCCGCGCCAGCCCTCCCAGGTCTTGCCGCCGTCGGTCGATTTCCAGCAGACCGTGCTCGTGGCGTAAACCTTTCGCGGATTCTCGGGATCGATCTGCACGACCGGCAGACCGCCGCCGCCGATCCGACCGGTGGGGCGTTTATCGTCGGTCGCAATGGTCCAACTCGCGCCGGCGTCGGTTGATTTGTAAAGCTGCACCTGCTTCGGAGTCGCGATGGCGGCGAAGAGGTCCTGCGGCGCGCTCGCGGCGATCGCGAGATGGGCCTGCACAATGTCGTTAGGCAAACCTGCGGTCAGTTGCTCCCAAGTTTTGCCGCCATCGATCGATTTGAAAATGCCGCCGTTCTTTCCATTCCAAGCCGCGTTTTCCCAGGGACCTTCGCGCGCTTCCCAGAGCGAGGCGTAGGCGATCTGCGGATTCTGCGGATTGAAAAGCACGTCGGCGCCGCCGGTGTTTTCGTCCTTGTAGAGCGTCTTCGCGAAAGTCTTCCCGCCGTCGGTGGAAAGAAAGATACCGCGCTCCTCGTTAGGCCCGTAAGGATGTCCGGCGACCGCGACGAGCACGTGATCCGGATCTTTCGGATCGACCGCGACCTGCGCGACTTGCTGGCCATCGCGCAGGCCGAGATGCATCCATGTTTTGCCGGCGTCGGTCGATTTGTAGATGCCATTGCCGACCGCGAGATCGGGCCGATGCAATCCTTCGCCACTGCCGACGTAGATGATGTTCGGGTTTGAAATCGAAACGGCGAGCGAGCCGACGGAGGCGGTGGGTTGCTCATCGAAGATCGGATTCCAGGTGCGTCCGTAGTCGGTGCTTTTGAATACGCCGCCGTTCACCTGCGCGAAGTAGAAGACGTTAGGCTGCGAAGGCACCCCCGAGATCGCGCGCACGCGACCGCCGCGGTAAGGACCGATGTTGCGCCAGTGGAGGAGATTCGAAAAGTCCGGCGCGGCGAAGCCAAGGCCGCCTAACGAAAAGGTGACGGTTAAAACGAAAAGAATGCGCAGTTTCACGGTCGCATCATAAACGTCCTGGCCTCGCGAGCCAGTCTCCGGGTAGCGCGCTCGTCTCGAGTGCTGGCGAAGGCGTCCCGCGTTCGCGAACTTTCTGGAGGCAACGAAGTTTCATGACGACGGCGGCAGCGAAAGTTCGCGACGGTGAGACACCGTCGCCAGCACTCGGGACGAGTGCGCTACCCAGGCGGAGGTGCGGCCACGGCGGCAGGCTTCTTCTTCGCGGCGGCCGCGGCGGCGAGCGCGGCATCGACCGCCTCCGCTTCGCGCGGATGGATGCGGTGATAATAGTCGTTCGATTTCGCGAGCTCGCTCTTCTTCATGAGGAGCGCGTCGAAACGCTCGCGCCGGCTCAACTCATAGACCTTGTCCATCTTGATTGCTTCAAACGGGCAAACCTCGACGCAAATCTGGCAGCTCATGCAGACCGAGATGTCGATATCGAAGGTGGCTGGATAAAATTGCGGCTTACCGATGTAATCCGGCTTTTTATCGGTGCTCTTGACGATGTAGATGCATTGCGGTGGGCATTCCTTCTCGCAGATCTTGCAGGCGACGCAGCGCAACCCGGCAGCGGCGTCGTCCGTATCGAAAACGAGAAAAGGAAAGTTGCGCGAGTTCTCCGGGAGCACATCGCGCTCTTCCGGATATTGCACCGTCGTGAGGCGATCTTTCTCGAAATAACTTCCAATGAAGTTTCGCCCCGTCACCGCCATGCCTTTGAGAATGCCCGCGCCAATCATGAGTGAGTCAATCGTTGAACGATGCGCTTATTTAAGCAGGCGGCCTCGAAGTTGTCTCGGTCGTATTCCGTCTTTTTGCACCTGATCCCAAATCCACCAGCCTAACGATCAGGTGAATGCCCGTGCTGATGATGGATATCGGGCACATGCGGATGGGTGTGCGGGAGCGGTTCGTGCCGGTGGCGATGGGAGTGCGGTTCGCCGGCGGGGTCGTTAGGCAAATGCGCATGCTGGTGATGTTCGTCGTGCGGGTGGAGGTGGTTGTGCGAGATCGCGGGGTGAGTGTGCCTGTGCTCGTGATGTTCGCTCAGGTGCAGCCAAACGCCGAACGCCATGAGCGCGGCGGCGATCCAGAAACTCCAGGTCGGCGCGTCGGCCAGGAGAAGAAA
>JBDTIQ010000029.1:0-19607 GCA_039936335.1 Chthoniobacterales bacterium | reverse complement strand
CCGCAGGTCTCGTGGCGCGCCGCCACGGTAATGACAATAGAGAGACCGCCCATAAAACAGTCCCCCACTCTCCGGCGGCCCTGCACGGCTGGCCGTTATCCGAAGAGCATCCGTCTTCCTTCTTAGCAGGCTCCATGCCCGCCCGCGGCTTAGCCGCGCACGTTCAGATTCAGCGGCTGCGAGAACTGGCCGAAGGGCGCATCCTTGTAGCGATACTGCACCTCGAAGGTCCAGACCTCCGCCGTCCCCGCGGCCGGCATCGCCTCGTTCACGTTGAACCGCCGGGCAGTCGAGAACCCGATGCTCTTCTTCGCCACTCCGGGCCGGGTGAGCCACACCTCGTAGCCTTGGAAAACGCCCTTCCGGCAGGTTAATTCCGGATGACCGCTGGTGAAGATCTCACCGGACAACTTCGGCACCGTCGTGGGATCAGGCGGCGCGATTTCCGAACCCTCGATCCCGAGGAGCACCCCATCGGCGATCAGGTAATTGCCGGCGTTCTTGATCCGCGCCACCAGGTCGGTGAAGAAGGTCAGGAACCCGGGTTCCAGCCCCAGGATGGTCAACGGATGAGCCGGATCCGTCGGCGCCGGCGGGAGCGTCGGCCCGCTCGGGAGCGGCAGGAGCGCGCCGGGCGCGCCGTGCATGAGGTCGCGCTGCTGGGTCATGCTGACCGCCCAATCGCGGGCGACGCTGAGCGAATCCATGAACCAATGCCAGACGAGCCGGCCCTGCGCGAGGCGGGCGAGCTCGTCGGCAGTGACGGCATACTTGGTGGCGAGGGCGCCACCGTTGGCATTGAGGTTGGCGTCGCAGGCGACGAACACCTGATCGACGGCTTCGGCCGCGGCGGGCATGTAATATTTTCTAGCCATAGGACTTAATTAACTGAACGGCTGGGGGTTTGAGGGCTCCGCGCGCTCCAGCCCGGCGCAGGGAGTGAAATCCTAAGGGTCCGCGAGGTCCGGCGACCGCGGCTAGAGGTCCGGCTGTCGTGGAAAGTACTCCGGTTGTCACGGAAAGAGGTCCAGCTGCCGCGGAAAGAACTCCGTCTGTCACGAAAAGTACTCCGGCGACCGCGGAAAGAACTCCGGCTGTGACGGAAAGAGGTCGCTCCGCGAGGGAGCGAGGGCCGTAAGCAAAGGAGCCGTAACGCTGGGGAGCGAGGAGCACGCGGCAAGATTAATTCCCACGCCGGGAAGGGACAAACAAAAACGAAGAAATTATTCTACTGTCTCGATCCGGGGGAAGAGTGGGATGGGCGCGCCGACGACGTGGGCATCCGGAAGTTTCCCCCACTCCGCGTCGGCGAGGGAGAAACGTTCTTCCTTTCCCGCTAACTCCGGTTCCAGCTTCCAGTTCAACTGATCGAAAATCCCGTGCGCGGCGTGCGGCAGGACCGGCGAGATGAGGATGGCGATGATGCGGAGCCGCTCCGCGAGGTCGTAGAGAATGCCGGCGACCGTCTCGGCCTGGCCTTCTTTCATCAGCTTCCACGGGGCGGTTTGCTCGATCTGCTGGTTCGCCTCGGTGGCGAGCTGGATGGCGCGGCCGGGTCGCTCTACCGCGAGGTCGAGGGCGGGCGGCTGACCCCGACGTAACTTCCCCTCGAGGTAGCGAGCCGCCATGCTGAGGGTGCGGTTGAGCAGGTTGCCGAGGGAATTTGCCAGCTCGGAGTTGTAGCGTTCGATCAGGCGGTCCTCGGAAAAGTCGGCGTCTTTCCCCACGACGATGTCGCTGGTGAGGTAATAGCGCAGGGCTTCGGGGCCGTATTTATCTGCGAGCTCGTTGGGATCGATGACGTTGCCTAACGATTTGCTCATCTTCGCGCCGCTGATGTTCCACCAGCCGTGGACGAGAAACTTCGGCATCTGCTCGTCGGGGAAGCCAAGGGCGCGGAGCATGATCGGCCAGTAAATCCCGTGCGCCGGGATGAGGATGTCTTTGCCGATAACGTGGAGCGCCGGCCAGAGTTTCCTGAACTCGTTAGGTTGTTTCTCCCACTCTTTCTCGCGCGGGTCGTAGCCGATAAAGCTGATGTAGTTCGTGAGGGCGTCGAACCAGACGTAGTTCACGTAGTCGGTATCGAAAGGGAGCGCGATGCCCCAGCTCAGCCGGGTTTTTGGACGCGAAATGCAGAGGTCGCCGCTCAGTTTCTCGACGGCGTTAACGAGCTCGGTCTGGCGGTAGTCCGGCGTGACGCAATCCGGATGCGCGCGGAGGTAGCCGAGGAGCCACTCCTTGTGCGCGGCGAGGCGGAAGTAGTAGTTCTCTTCCGTGCGGTGCTCGACTTCGCCCCACTCGGGGCCGAACTCGCCGTCTGGGCCGCGCTCTTTGTCGGTCAGGAACTGTTCCTGGCGAATGCTGTAGTAGCCGTCCTGCTTGTCTTTGTAGATCTGGCCTTCGTCGTAAAGGCGCTGGAGCATGCCTTGCACGCAACGTTTGTGGACCGGGTCGGTCGTGGCCGCCCAGCCGTCGTAGCGGACTTCGAGTTTCTCCCAGAGGGCGATGAATTTCGCCGTGATCTCATCGACGAACTGCTGCGGGGGCACGCCGGCTTTCTCGGCGCTTTGCTGGACTTTCTGCCCGTGCTGATCGACGCCGGTGAGGAAGTAAACTTCGTCGCCGCGGAGCCGGTGGTAGCGCGCGAGGACGTCGGCGAGGACCTTCTCGTAGGCGTGGCCGATGTGCGGCACGCCGTTCGTGTAATCGATCGCGGTAGTTATGTAGAAGGGCTTCGGCATCGGGTGTCGTTGATCTTCCCGGCAGGTGCGGCGCGGCGCAACCACGAGCTTCGCCTAACGAGCGGGCTCCGCGGCAAGCAGCGGGGCACGCTTGCGCCGATGGACCACGCGATGGATCCGCAGGATCGGGACGAGCGTGAGGTAAATCAGGGCGGACCAGCTAACCACCGCAGGAAACTGGGCGAGGAGCGCTCCGAGCAAACCGATCGCGACGAGGCAGCCGAGGCGGAAGATTAGGTAGCGCGTGTCGAGCCGCTCGAGTTCGTTCAGGTCGAGCGAGTCGCGCAGGCGGTAGGCATGGAGATAGAGTAAGACGAGCGCGAGATAAACCGCCGCCAAGCCCAGCCCGTAGATGGTCATGAGAATGGAATATTGCGGCAGCGTGATGTGCAACGGCGCCGCGTCGCTCTGCACGATCGCGAAGTTAAAAAGAAACTTCAGCGGATAGACGTAGAAAAGAACGAGGAAGAGCAGAACGCAGGTGAGGACACGCGCCGTCGCGTCCTCGAGGCCGTAGCGGCGGCAGTAGTTGTAGTGGGCGTTCCAGATGAGCACGAGGAGAACGAAGCAAAGCGCGAAGGCGGGGAAGCCGCGCATGACGTTCATGAGGTCCTTGAAATCCTTCGGCACATCGAGCGAGACGACGAGAAGGGTGAGCGCAAAGCCAAAGACGGCGTCGCTGAATCCTTCGAGCCGGGTGACTTCGAGCCCACGCATGCGGAAGCCATCGACGACTTCGCGGTCGTAGCGGGCGCGGATGGCTCGGAGCATTGTGCGGGTTGATACCTGAAGCGGCGCGCTTCGCCAAGTCTTTCCCGCGGGAGGCGGCGCTTGTCGGTTGGCGCTGCGCCTGTTAACGAAGGCGCGCGTGAAACGGGGGAAAACAATGAGACTACAATTGCAGCGAGCAATGCTGCTCGCGCTGCTCCTCGTGTCCGCTTGCGAGCGCGCGCCAGTGCCGCTCGGCCCGGACACTTTTCCGATCCTCACTCCGCCGGTGCCGCTCACTCCGCGCATCAACGGGGCGAATGTCTTCGGAGTTCGTCCGGGCGCGCCTTTTCTTTTCCAGATGCCGGTCACGGGTGAGCGGCCGATGAGCTATGCGGTTCAGGATTTGCCCGAGGGTTTGACCCTCGATCCTGCAACCGGGCGGATCACCGGGCGGCTGGAACGCGCGGGACGTTACCCCGTGACGCTGGAAGCGCACAACCGACTCGGGCACGCGAAGCGCGCGTTCACGATCGTGGTGGGCGATCGGATCGTGCTCACGCCGCCGATGGGTTGGAGCAGTTGGAATTGCTGGGGCGGCCAGGTAAGCTAGGCGAAAGTGGACGCCGCCGCGCGGGCGCTGGTGACCCGGCAGCTCCGCGATCACGGCTGGAGCTACGTGAATGTCGACGATGGCTGGCAGGGTGTCCGCGGGGGTCCGTTCAATGCGATCCAGCCGAACAGGAAGTTCCCCGACATCGCAGGTCTGGCGGACGAGATTCACGCGTGCGGGCTGAAGTTCGGCCTCTACTCGACACCGTGGCGGACGAGCTATTACGCGCACATCGGTTCCAGCGCCGACCACGCTGATGGCACTTACGATTGGATCCAAGCCGGCCAGCACACGGATGTCTTTCGCTACCGCTTCGTGAGAACCCGCTCGTGGCTCAGCGCCTACTCCTGGCTCGAGCCGCTTGGGCGCCGCTTCGAGAAGAAACGTCTGAAAAAAGCGAACGACCGGCTGCGGACGTTTGGAAAATTCTCGTTCGTTCGCGAGGACGCGCAGCAGTGGGGCGCCTGGGGCGTCGACTATCTAAAGTACGATTGGGATCCGACCGATCTCCCACACATCATTGAGATGCGAAACGCCCTCCGCGCGACCGGTCGCGACATCGTTTATAGCCTGGCCAACGATGTCGACCTCACCCTCGCGCCGAAGCTGATCGGGACCGCAAACGTGTGGCGCGGAACGATCGACGTGCGCGACAAATGGCGCGATCTCGAGGTCGGCTTCCGCATCGGGAGTTGGGCGCCGTTTACCGGGCCCGGTCATTATAATGATCCCGACATGCTCGTGATCGGCCGTATTGGTTGGGACACTCCGCGCCCCACGAAGCTGACTTCGGACGAACAATACACGCAGGTGAGCTTGTGGTGTCTCCTCGCGGCGCCGCTCTTTCTCGGCTGCGACCTCGACCAACTCGATCCCTTCACCCTGAGCCTGATCACGAACGACGAAGTGCTCGCGATCGACCAGGATGCGCTCTGCAAACAAGGCACGCAGGTCGCCGGTTCAGGCCATCTCGTTGCCTACGCCAAACCGCTCGAAGACGGATCGTGGGCGGTTGGGCTCTTCAATCGCGGCACGACCCGCGCGCGCGTCGCCGTGAAGTGGAGCGATCTCGGCCGCGCTGGTTCTCAGAAAGTGCGCGACCTTTGGCGACAAAAAGATCTCGGAGTTTTCCCGGATGGATTCGCCGCTGACGTGGCGCCGCACGGGGTCGTGCTGATCCGCGTGAGCCGCAAAAATTCGCGGGGCAGTTTATAGCCCCAGCGCGCGGAAGGTTTCCTCGACGTGCCGGAAGTGGATGTCGAGCGAACAGAGTTCGTCAATCTCGCTGGGCGAAAGCCGCGAAGTAATCTCCGGCTCGGCTTTCGCGTTCTCCGCGAAAGGCCGTTCGCCTTGCCAGGTTTTCATGGCGGCGCGTTGGACGGCTTCGTAAGCAACTTGTCGCTCCGCTCCGGCGCGGGTGAGGGCGAGGAGGATCGACTGGCTGAAGTAGAGACCTTTCGTTAGGCCAAGGTTCCGCTCCATGTTCTCCGGGTAAACCAGCAGCTTCTCGACGAGGTCGCGCAGCTTCGTCAGCATGTAATCGAGGAGCGTGCAGGAATCCGGCAGGATGATCCGCTCCGCGCTCGAATGGCTGATGTCGCGCTCGTGCCAAAGGGCGACATTTTCCATCGCGGCGAGGGCATTTCCCCTGATGACGCGCGAGAGCCCGCTCAACCGCTCGGCCGTGATCGGGTTACGCTTGTGCGGCATTGCCGAGCTGCCTTTCTGGCCGGCGCTGAAGAATTCCTCCACTTCCAGCACCTCCGTCCGCTGCAAATGCCGCAGCTCGGTGGCCCAGCGATCGATGCTCGAGGCGATGAGCGCGAGCGTAGTGGAAAATTCCGCGTGTCGGTCGCGCTGGATGATCTGGGTCGAAAGAATCGCCGGCTTGAGTCCGAGCTTCTCGCACACCTGCCGTTCGATCCGCGGATCGAGATGCGCGTGCGTGCCGACCGCACCACTTAATTTTCCGACACGCACTCGCTCCGCCGTTTGCGCGAGCCGTTCCGCGGCCCTGCCGAACTCGTCAAACATGAGCGCGAGCTTCAGTCCGAAGGTGATCGGCTCCGCATGGATGCCGTGACTGCGGCCGATCATCGGCGTCATTTTGTAGCGCCGGGCCTGCGTCGCGATCACGTCGCGCAGTTCCTCGAGGTCGCGCGCGAGGATTTTCGCCGATTCCGTCATCTGGACCGCGAGCGTGGTGTCGAGCAGGTCGGAGGAAGTTAAACCCTGATGGATCCAGCGCGCGGCGGGACCGACGGATTGCGCGACGTTCTCGAGGAACGCGATCACGTCGTGATTCGTGCGCTTCTCGATTTCGTTGATTTCCTCGACGGAAAACTTCGCCTTCTCACGGATGGCAACTGCATCAGCTCTGGGAATTTCTCCGAGATCGGCCATCGCTTCGCAGGCGAGGGTTTCGATCTCGAGCCAGATCTGGAATTTGCGTTCTTCCGACCAGAGCTCGCGCATGGCCGGACGGGAATAACGGGCGATCACGGCAGCAAGATAAGGAGACGCCGCCAGCCGGAAAGCGATTTTCCGGTACAAAAAAGCGTCGCGCAGACGACTATCCGCCTGCGCGACGCAACACGTCAGATGGAAATTAGCTTAGCAAACGCGAGCGCGATTATAGCGCCCGTTTGCATGCACGCGCACCCGGCCGCTGCCGAGAAGGTCCGCCACGGTGGCGACGGTCTCTTTGGTGTTCTTCGTGCACGAACTCACGGCGAGGATCAGGTCGCCAAGGGAAAGCTTCGAGTTCTTTTTTAGGATTTGAGTGTTCTTTTTCATAACGGGTTTCCAATTAGTTAGCAGGATGAATGCCAACTCCGCATTTGACGTGTCGCCCCGGGGATTCGTTCAAACTCCGCAGGCAGATGTGTCAATTCGCTCCACGCGAGCGAGACACTTGTGTCAAAAAGTGAAACAGACCTAAGGCTGTTTCGGCTTGGCGGAAAGGCGCAGCACCAACAGGTAAAGGACCGCGAGACCTGCCGCGAAAAGAACGATCCAGTGCGACTGGCCCTTCACAAATTTGGTCCAGCCGTCCACGTTCTCAATCAGGTCCGGCTGCGCGTGATAAGCTTTCTGGCCGAGATACGCGAGCACACTACACCAGAGACCAGAGCCGGCGATCGTAGCCATGCTGAACTTCCAGAAGTTCATCCGCACCAGTCCGGCCGGATATGAAATGAGATGCCGGATGACCGGTAGCAGTCGCGCGAAGAAAACACCGCCGGTCTCGTAGCGTTCGAGCCAAATCTCGGCGCGCTCCAGTTTCTCCTCCGGCACAAGAAAGTACTTGCCGAAGCGGCGAATGAACGGCCGCCCGATGACCAAACAGAGCCAATAGCTAAAGACCGCGCCGATGTAGGACCCGGCCGTGCCGGCGAGGATCACGCCTGCCATGTTGAGATCCCCGCGCGCCGCGAGAAACGCCGCCGGCGGAATCACGATCTCGCTCGGAATCGGAATGATCGAACTCTCCAGCGCCATCAACCCAATAATTCCCCAATAACCGCCATGGAGGACCCAGCCGAACCAGACTTCAAGTAAATGGTGCATCGTAGGAATTGCAGATTGCGGATTGCCGATTTCGGAACAGAACTAACGAAGCGCGTATCTTGCCTCGCACTCTGCATTCCGCAATCCGAATTCCGCATTTCTCATGATCTACCGGCGCGTGCTTCGCTACTACCGGCCGTTTTTGTCGCCGACGATTCTCGGGCTCGTGCTCTCGCTCGTCGGAATCGGTGTGAACCTGCTGAAGCCGTGGCCGTTTAAGTTTATCGTCGATCAGATTCTGCCTAACGACTCCGCGTTTCGCGCGACGCATG
The DNA here is from genome assembly GCA_039936335.1 of Chthoniobacterales bacterium. Taxonomy (GTDB): domain Bacteria; phylum Verrucomicrobiota; class Verrucomicrobiia; order Chthoniobacterales; family UBA10450; genus Palsa-1392. The sequence goes on along the minus strand of JBDTIQ010000029.1, from coordinate 11,700 downwards.
CGAATTGGCGCAGCTACATCCCCCTGCTCTGCCTCGCGCTCGTCGGGCTGCAGATCGTGTGGGGAATTCTCAATCTTCTCACGAATTACATCTTCGTGAAGGTGGGACTCCATGCGCTGCTCAAGTTGCGGACCGATCTCTACGCCTACCTGCAATCGCTCTCGCTCAAGTTCCACGACGCGCGACGCTCGGCCGATTCCAGTTTCCGCGTCGCTTACGATTCACAGGCGATCCAGACGATTTACAACAAAGGCTTCACCAACATTTTCGCCTCGGTCGTGACCTTGATCGGGACATTTCTGATCATGTTGCAACTTGATTGGGAACTGACGTTGCTGTCGTTAGGCATCGTGCCGCTGATCGTAGGCGCGATCTACTTTTTCGCGGGTCGGATTCGGACGGAGTCGACTTCCATCCAAGAACAAGAAAGCGCCGTCCTCGCCCAGGCGCAGGAAGGTCTCAGCGCGATCCGAATGGTGCACGCTTTCGGACGCGAGGATTTCGAGGTGTCACAGTTTCACCAGCGCGCCCGGCTCAGCCTGCAGGCCAATCTGCGGCTCACGCTCACCAACGTGAAAAGCGCGCTCATCATCAGCACGCTCATGGTGGTGGGCACGGCGGGAATGTATTACCTCGGCACGCTGCATGTTCTTTCCGGCACGCTGACGCTCGGGTCGCTGCTCGTTTTCAGTGCCTATTTGCTCATGCTCTATCAGCCGCTCGAGGCACTCACTTACACGGCCTGGGCGATGGAAGGCGCGACCGCCGGCGCGCGGCGTTGCTTCGAAGTGCTCGATCGGCCGGACGATGTGCGTGATGCGCCGGATGCACTTGCCATCGTCGAGACGGAAGCCGCGATTGATTTCCAGGGTGTTCGCTTCGGTTATGATGACGAGCATCCGGTCCTCGAAGGAATCGATCTGACGATTTTGCCGAACCAAATCGTCGCCCTCGTGGGTGGCACCGGGGCGGGGAAAAGCACGCTGCTCAGCCTGGTGCCGCGCTTCTACGATCCGACTGCGGGCGTCGTTAGGCTCGATGGGCACGACCTGCGCGAGCTCACGAAGAAATCGTTGCGCGACAAGATCGCGATCGTTCTCCAGGACACGCTCCTCTTCTCCACCACGATCCGCGAAAACATCGCCTACGGTCGGCCCGATGCGACCGACGCCGAGATTCGCGAAGCGGCGCGGCGGGCACAGGCCGACAATTTCATCCGCCGTTTGCCTAACGAATACGACAGCCCGGTCGGCGAACGTGGCGGGCACCTCAGCGTCGGACAGCGCCAGCGCATCGGGATGGCGCGCGCCTTTTTGAAGAACGCACCGATCCTTCTCCTCGACGAACCGACCTCCGCGCTCGACCCGACGACCGAGGCCGCCATCATGGAAACGATCAAGGAACTGATGCACGGCCGCACCACGCTGATCGTCACGCACCGGCTCGCGACGATTCACAACGTCGATAAAATCGTCGTCCTCGAAAACGGCCGCGTGATTGAAGAGGGTCGTGGCCCGGAACTCGTCGCGCGCGGCGGCTCCTATGCGAAACTCTACACGGCCGGCAACTACCCAACCTCATGAGCAACGTAAACAGCGAGCGCCGGATCGAGAACGATTGGTGGAACGGGCCGATTCCACCGAATGTTCGCTTCGGCGCCGGCTTTTATTGTGAAACCGCGCAGATCTTTCGCTTCGTGCGCAGCGCGCATTCCGACGCCGTCTCGTTAGGCGATTACGTTTCCTGCTATGCCGGCTGCTCTTTTTCACTTGGGAAAAACGGCCGCTGCACGGTCGGCGATTTTACCCTCATGAACGGCGCGCTCGTCATGGCGGAAGAGCTGATCGAGATCGGAAGTTACTGCCTGATCTCCTGGAATGTCGGGATCGCCGACTCCGATTTTCACCCGATCGATCCCGCGCAACGCCGCGAAGATGCCGTTGCGCTCGCTCCCTATTACAAGGATCGCCCGCCGCGTCCGCCGATCCGCACCGCGCCCGTCCGCATCGCCGATAACGTCTGGATCGGGATGAACGCCGTCATCTTGAAAGGCGTCACGATCGGCGAAAACTCGGTCGTGGCAGCTGGCTCGGTCGTCTCGAAAAGCGTGGCGCCCAACACCGTCGTCGCGGGAAATCCTGCGATCGTGGTGAAGCAATTGTAACCGCAGAGGACGCAGAGATCGCAGAGGCATACCGGTGAATATTACTTCTTTCTTCCTCGGCGCCCTCTGCGCTCTCTGCGGTTAAATAAAGCCGATGAAGCGCAAGAAAATCGTCGCGATGGGCTTCATGGGCTCGATCCCGATTGCCGGCGTCATTTGGCAGCACGTCCATTACATCGTCGGTCTGCAACGCCTCGGGCACGACGTTTACTACATCGAAGATTCCGCCCGGATTCCCTACAACCCGACAAATTTCGACACCAACAACGACTTCCGTTACGCCGCGAAGATCCTCGGGAAACTGGCGAGCGAATTCGGTTTCGAACGCCGCTGGGGATTCTGCGCGCGCTACCTGCCGGAGCATCCGACCGCGGGACTTCGCCTAACGAAGATAAAACAGCTCTATCGCGACGCGGACGCGATCCTGAACATCTGCGGCAGTCAGGAACTCAACGACGACCTGCTGCAAAGCGAGCGCATCCTCTACGTCGAAAGCGACCCGGGCGTCGAGCAGATCAAGGTTGACCAGCGCGCTCGCTCCACGATCGATTATCTGGGAAACCACCATGCCCTTTTCACCTTCGGCTAGAACATCGGGACGGATCGGTTCCCCGTTCCGCTGCACAAGTTAAAATGGTTCCCCACCCGTCAGCCCGTCGTAACTGATCTGTGGAAAACTTTCCGCGGGCCTAACGAGTCGGCCGTTTTCACCTCGATCGCGAACTGGTCGACCAGCGGCCTCAAAGACATCGAGTGGCGCGGTGAGAAATACCTTTGGAGCAAGTCGAGAGAATTCCTCCGCTTCGTGGCCGCGCCGAAGAAAGCGGGCGAACCGTTCGAGCTCGCGACCGACATCAAGGATGAGAAGACGCGCGACAAGTTTCTCGCGAACGACTGGCGCTTTCGCCGTCCACACGAGATGAGCGTCGACTACTGGGATTATCGCAACTACATCCGGCGCTCGAAAGGCGAATTCACGGTCGCGAAAGATCAATACGTGCGCCTGCACACCGGCTGGTTCAGCGATCGGAGCGCCTGTTATCTCGCGGCCGGCCGGCCGGTCATCACCCAGCAAACCGGCTTCACCGATCACTACGGAAACAGCGGCGGTCTCTTCGCCTTTCGCTCGTTAGGCGAAATCGCCGAGGCGGTCCGCGAGATCAACGCCGACTACAAAAAGCAAAGCCGCGCCGCGCTCGCCGTCGCGCGTGAAGTTTTCGAGGCGGAAAAAGTTTTGCGCGATCTGCTCGACCGCATCGGTCTTTGAGGCGGTCCACTGCAGAATCAGACAGGATGAACAGGATTATGCAGGATTGAAATCAGAAGAAGCAGCGCCTTTCCGTCAATCTTGTTAATCCTGTAAATCCTGTCCGTTTCATTCCCTTCGGTTTTAGGCCGAGTAAGTTGCCAAACGACCTCGGCCGGTGCTAGAGAGCGCTAAGATGCCACCTCCGAAGCGCGTTCGCCGCAAACGCCGTCGCAAATCCGCGCGCAGCCGGCAGTCGCAGGTGCGCACGACTCTCGTTCTCTCGCTCGTTCTCGTCGTCGGATTCTTCATCGGCCTCTTCGGTTTCTCGTCGTTTCACAAGGGGTGGACTCGCTGGCGCGAATCGCGGCTGCTGAAGCAGGGCACGGAGCTTCTCCAACACGACGATCCCGCGAGCGCGGAGGAAGCCGCGCGCAAAGTGATCGAGCTGAATCCGAACTCGGTGGCGGCGAGCCGGATTCTGGCGGAAGCGACGGAACGGCAAAATCGCGCCGAAACCGTGGCGTGGCGCGCGCAGGTCGCGCAGCTCGCGCCGGCACTCGAGAGCTACTTGAATCTCGCTTCGGCCGCGCTGCGTTTCGGCCAACTCGAAGTCGCGCGGAATGCGCTGAGCAAGGTTGCCGCCGGTGACCGCGACAAGGCGGCTTATCATGTCGTTGCCGGCTGGCTCGCACGTGCCGAGGGAAATATCGCCGGGGAAGAACAGCAGTTCGCCGCCGCCGTCGCGCGCGAACCGAAGAACGACACTTACCAATTCAACCTCGCCGTCCTGCAAATTCTCTCGCCCGATCCCGAGAAGCACGCGGCCGCGCGCAATGAGCTCGAGCGGTTGAGCAAGGTGTCGCAATTCCGCACCCCGGCGCTCCGCGCGCTGCTCGAGAACGCCCTCGATCAAAACCAGATGCCGACCGCGGAAACGCTCGCGCAGGATTTGCAGATGAGTCAGGAAGTGACCTTCAGCGATTACCTGCTCTGCCTCGATCTCTACCGGAAACTGAACCCGAAAAAATTCGGTGCGCTCCTTAGCAAAGTGAAACCGGTCGCGGCGCGAAACGGGAACGATCTCGCGAAGTTGATCAGCTGGATGAACGAGAACGACCTCGCGCGCGAAGCGCTGAAGTGGACGGAGAAGTTGCCTAACGAGCTCACCAACAAGCCGCCGGTGGCGATCGCGATCGCCGATTCCCTGACCGCGACGAAGAACTGGTCGCGCCTGAAACGCTGGACGCGCAGCAGTGCGTGGGGTGCCGACGAATACCTGCGCGATGCCTATCAGGCCTACGCGGTCCGGGAAGCGCGCCGCGCCGCCGGCGACGCCGAATCGGACGCGCTCTGGAGCATCGCGGAAAAAGAAGCAACCGATCATCCCAAGCGCGAACTGACGCTCGCGCGGCTCGCCTCGAAATGGGAGCTCAGCGAAGAAGCGGAAAGACTCTGGCTGCGGGTCGTGAAAACCGTGGCGAATCGGCGCGAGGCGCTCGAGGCGCTTTACGACATCTATCGGCACGCGAACGACCTGCCAAAACTGCGCGAGATCGCGCAGCGGCTGCACGAGAGCTCGCCCGATGAAGTGGCGCTCGGGGCCAACGCGGCGCGCTTGGCGCTGCTCCTCGACCGGAACACCGCGGCCGGCCAGCAAATGGCCGCGCAAATCTACAAAAAAGCGCCTGACGACACCGCGGCGGCGGTGACCTACGCGTTCTCGCTCTACACCGCCGGTCGCACGCCGGCTGGCCTTGAGGTCTTGAAAAAGTTGCCGCCCGAGCAGTTACGCGATCCGCACGCGGCGGTTTACGCGGCGCTCCTGCTGGATGACGACAATCAGACGGCTGCGGCCGACGAATACATCAAGCTCGCGCGCGCCGGACACTTATTTCCCGAGGAGAAACAACTGCTCGAAGAGATCGTCACGCGCCGGCAAAATGCCACGCCTTCGCCCGCGCCTAACGAGCCATCCCCCTCGCCCACTCCACTCATTAACGAGCCGCCGCGATGACGAAACCTTGGGCGGGCGCTTCCCCTCCCCAGTTTCTGATCGGGGCAACCGGCCTCAGGTGCGTTCCCCTACGATCACCGTTTCAGGAGGGGGTTAGCCTGATGACGTCGGCCCCGGTCGGGCCAGTTCGCGACCGGCTTCCAGATGGCGCAGATCCAACCCACGCGTCTCGTTCCCGAAAACCAGGAAGAGCCCAAGCGAAACCACCACCGGCACCATGACGGCGATGGCGGTCACACCGAGCGTAGGCTCCAGCGCGCAAATGCTCAATCCTTGCGCCAACACACCGCCGCCTTTGGTGAACGACGCGACCCAGCCGGTCGCGCGTCCGCGAATTTTTACCGGATAACTTTCCGAGGCATACGGCAGCAGAATCGCAATGATGCCGTTCGTGCCGATGATGAGAAGGCCGACCGGCCAGACGGGATTTCCGCCAATATGTGTCTCGAGACGCAAGACCCAGATGAGCCCGAAGAATGTGATCAGGATCATGAGCGCGAGCGCCCATTTCGTGCTCCAGCGACTGTAGATGTAGGTGCAAAGGAAGACGGTCGGGAACGCGATCAGCGCCGACTCCGCCAGGAGCTTGCTCGAGAGCGCCATGGAATAACCCTTCGCCACCAGGTCGTTAGGCATCCACAGAAGCAGGCCAAAATTGATCAGTCCCCAGGAGAGCGCAGCGATCGTGAGGGCCGCGGTTTTTCCAATCATCGCCGGGGTCCAGAGTTTGGCTTCCTCCGCCACCTCTGCGGATAGATCCCCGGTATGATGCGTCAGCAGATCACCTTCATCTCCTTCTCCTTCCGGTATCACGTGACTGACCGTTCCAAAGCGGGCCATGACCGCGTGCGCTTCCGCATTCCGGCCGCGAGCGAGGAGGAACTTCGCCGACTCCGGGATGTATCTGCCCAGCCCGAGAAGGATCAAACCGGTTGGGAGATTCGCGAGCCAGAGAATGCGCCAGCTAAAATGCGGAACCAGCGTCGCCGCCAGACCGCTCGCCGCGACGTAACCGCCGACCGCGCCAAGCCCGCCCACCAACACCAGCGCCCAGCCGCGGTGTTTCGACGGCATCATCTCCGCGAGCAGCGCGTAGGTCACCGGCAACATCCCGCCTGCGCCAAAGCCCATCAGGAAGCACATCACGATGTTCCAGTTTAACGATGGCATCGCGCCGCAGATCGACGTCCCGACGAAAATCACGGCGGAGAGAAGAATTGCTGCCTTACGCCCGTAGAGATCCGCCAGGATTCCCCATGCGATCGAGCCGGTGGCCGTCCCGACTAGGGCGGAGAACGGCACCAGCGAGGCCCGGGCGGTCGTGATCTGGTATTCGCTGATCATCCCCGGCATCGTGAATCCGAGCGCGGCCGGCTTCATCACGTCGATCACGAGCGCTACCGTCAGTGCACCCATCAAAATCCAATGCGGGCGATGCAGCGGGGCATCCTCCGGCGCGACAACGCTGATATGCGAATGGACCATCGCATCGTAGGCCGATTTGCTCGGCAGAAGCCCGTAGGCGGCCGCGAAGACGCCGGCGATGATGAGATACATCCCGAAGATCATTTCCGGATCCATCGGCATGCCAGCCAGATGGAAGCCGTTCAGCCGCCCCATCCAAAACATCGGGAGGTGCAGCAACACGCCGATCGTAACCGCAATGCTGCCGAGAGCGAAAATCCAGACGCCGCGTCGACCGAGGAAAACCGTAGTGCTTGCCATAGAAGAAAGTTATCGAAGGATCGGCCGGACCGATAGTAGGCAAGTTGCGAAAAGCCGGCAAGTTCTTTTCCCGACGCTCTGTCAGAAGCACGGCACGTGCCTCAGAAGGCGGAGCTCAGCCCTCCAGAAATGAAATCAAGCCATCGCCTGCTCGACGATGAAAGCTGCGAGTTCCTGCGTTGCATCGTCGAGCGCGGCGTTCGCGGCTTTCAGTCGCGGCGTCTCGTGCGTCTCCAGCGCGGCGCGCACTGCGGCGGCTTTCGCCTCGATTCCCTGACGTTCAGAAACAGGAAAAGCGTCGCCGATCTGTGCGAAAGCCTGCTCGACGGCGGCGAGCATTTCCTCCGACTTCAGCCGCGTCTCTGTCCAGATACGTTCGCTTATATCCTCAAAGGCATGCTCGAGCGAATCGGCGATCATCGCCTCGACTGCCTCATCGGAAACATCGACCGCACTCGTGAGAGAAATCACTTTCTCAACGCCCGTCTGCGTGTCGCGCGCGAGGACCTGCAGAATCCCATCGGCGTCGATCGCGAATTGCACGCCGACGCGCGCCACGCCTTTCGGCGCCGGGGAAAACTCGAGCTCGAATTCGCCTAACGACCAGTTGTCGGCGGCCAATTCGCGCTCGCCCTGTAGCACCTTGATTTTCATCGCGCGCTGCTGGTTCACCGCGGTCGTGAACATCTCCCCGGCCTTGATCGGAATCGTCGAGTTGCGCGGGATGATCACATTCATCAGCCCGCCGAAGGTCTCGATGCCTAACGACAGCGGCGTGACGTCGAGGAGCACCACATCGCGGACTGCGCCGGAAAGAATTCCAGCCTGAATCGTGGCGCCGAGGGCGACGGCTTCGTCGGGATTTTGCGATGTGTTTGGAGCCCGCCCGAAGAGCTCCGCGACAAATTGCCGGACGAGCGGCATGCGCGTCATTCCGCCGACGAGGATCGCTTCGTCGAGGTCCGATACACGTAATTTCGCGTCCGCCAACGCGCGCAGACAATGCGCGCGGGTTCGCTGAATGATCTGTCGTGCAAGGCGATCGAGATCTGCGCGGCTCAACTCGTAGGTGAAGTTCTTTCCCTCGAGAAAAGGCGTGTCGATCCGCACGGAATCCTCCGTCGAAAGCCGATGTTTCGCCTCGATCACGAGCTCGCGTTTCTGCCAGTTCGCGAGCGGCAACTGGCAATCGACGACGAGCGCTTCGTCGACGTCATCGCCGCCGAGATGCGTGTTGCCGCTCGTCGCGAGGACTTGAAAGACGCCGTCGTTCAGCTCGAGAATCGAGATGTCGAAGGTGCCGCCGCCGAGGTCGTAAACCGCGATCTTCGCTTTCGATCTAAGTTTATCGAGGCCGTAAGCGAGCGCGGCGGCGGTCGGCTCGTTGATGATCCGTTCGACGGTGAAACCGGCGGCCTCGCCCGCTGATTTCGTCGCGTTGCGCTGCGCGTCATTGAAGTAGGCCGGCACGGTAATGACCGCGCGCGAAACCGGTCGCTCAAGCGCCGCTTCCGCATCGTGTTTTAGCTTTCGCAGAATCGCCGTCGCGATTTCTTCCGGGGCAACCTGCCGTTCGCGCATTTGAATGCGCAACGGCCGGCCGGGTTGCCTAACGATCCCGAAATCGGCGCGCGTTTCCTCCGCCGCGAGATCGTCGCCGCGCAGACCGATCAGGCGCTTCGCAGAGTAAACCGTGGTCGCCGGCTCGAGCGCCCGCATCCGGCTGGCGGTGGCGCCGACCAGTGGCTCGCCCGCCTCGGGGAAGTGCACCACTGACGGCGTGAGACGATTTCCGTTCGCATCCGCGAGCAGGATCGGGAAGCCCGCTTCCATCACGCCGATGAGCGAATTTGTCGTCCCGAGGTCGATGCCGACTATCTCGTCTTTCATCGGCGCACTATAAGGCACGCGCGGCCCGGAGACGAGGGACCGCGCTGCTTTTCGTTAGGCGTGTCAGGCTCTGCGCACGATCGCGAGAATCACAAAGATGACCGCCAGGATCACCAAAATGTGAATCGCCGCGCCCAGCACGTGAAAGCCGAGCCAGCCGATAAGCCAGAGAACGAAGAGGATAACTGCAATTGTCCAGAGCATACTGGTAAATCGCAGCCCCGCGTTTCCTTGGCCGCACGAAAATTGCCCCATGGTGCGGGTCTTTCCCGTTGGAAAACGCACATTTTCGGCAACTGTGTCGCTGTTTGAAATTGCCGTTCAGTCTTTTCCTCGCGCTGCGTTACCTGAAACCGAAGCGCACTTTCATCTCGATCATCACGCTCGTCTCCATCCTCGGCGTGACGCTCGGCGTGACGGTGTTAATCCTCGTCATCTCGGTCATGACCGGGTTCGATCGCGAGCTGCAGCAGAAGGTGATCGACTTCGACGCGCACATCCTCGTGACGACCGACGGCATCATGCAGAACTGGCGGCCGCTCTCGGAGAAAATCCGCAAAACACCGGGCGTCGTCGCGGTCGCGCCTTACATCCAGGGACCGGTGATCGTGGAATTCCAGAATCGCCGGCTCGCGCCGATGATCCGCGGGATCCAGCCTAACGAGGAGGAAAAAGTCATTCCGCTGAAGAAATTCATCGTGCTCGGGAAGCTCGACCTGGACGGCGAGAAGACCGTGATGGGCATCGAACTGGCGCGGAAGCTTGGCGTCACGGTTGGCGACACGGTGACGATTTACTCACCGGGAAATCTCGGCGAGGTGCTCGATAAACTGAAGGCGCTCGAGCAGAAAAAAGGCGCGGAGCAACAGGCGGCGGTCGATGATTTGAAGCAGGTCGTCTTGCCGAAGGAGCTGAAGGTGACCGGCCTTTTCGAGACCGGCCAATATCTGCACGATTCCGAGTTTCTCCTCGTGCCGATCTACATCGGGCAGGAACTCTACGGCCTCGGCGACGCGCTCCACGGGCTGACCGTGCGGACGGTCGATCCTTACGATGTCGCGCACGTGAAGCGGGAAATTTCGAAGTTCCTGCCTGAAGGCGAATACGCGCAGACTTGGATCGAGATGAACAAGCAATACTTCGACGCGGTGCGGCTCGAGCGCACGGTGATGACGTTCCTGCTTTTCTTCATCGTGATCGTGGCGGCGTTCGGGATCATGAACACGCTCATCACCGTAACCGTGCAGAAACGGCGCGAGATCGGGATCATGAAAGCAGTCGGCGCGACGATCTGGCAAATCATGGGCGTCTTCTTTTTCCAGGGGATCGTGGTGGGGATTTTTGGCACACTCACCGGGCTCGGGCTCGGCATGACGCTGATCCGTTTTCGGAACGAGTTCAGCCAGTGGTTATCGTCGACGTTCCATTTCGAAATCTTTCCTCGGGAAGTCTATCAATTCTCGAAAATCCCGGCCGAAGTCGTGCCGGGCGATGTCTTGAAGATCTGCATTGCCGCTTTCATCATTTGCTCACTCGCATCGCTCATTCCGGCGTATTTCGCGGCGCGGGTCGATCCGGTGAAAGCGTTGCGCTACGAATAGATACGTGAGCGGAAAAATACCGGACACCTCGGTGAAAATCGCGATCGGGCTGAACGCGCTGCTCGTCGGCGTGGCGCTGGGACAATGAGGCGCGCGTTCCGATCGCGGGACGGCGCAAGCGGCCGCGCCCGCCAAGGCTTTCTCCCCGAACGAGCGCAGCCTAACGAGTAAAGCAGTTGCTCCCCCGCCCGATCAGTTGACCGGGGAGAGGGCGCGGAAAAACCCGAAGCATGCCAGCCGGACGCGCTCGCTGGGATTCTCCAGGAACGCAACAGCAGCGATCGTTTGCGCGATATCACCAGTTTCGTGGAAGGACTTTCGCCCGATGATTTTGCCGCGGCTTTGCTCGCGGCGAAGAAGTTGCCGTCCGGCGCCGATCGCGATCTCGCGACACGTTTGCTCGTCGCGCGCTGGGCTGAGGTCGATCCAGACGATGCGCTCGGCTTTGCCGCGGACCACAAGGATTTCGACCAGATCACCAGCGATGTTTTCAAGCAACTTGCGACCAACGATCTGCCAGGTGCGCTCGCTCGCGCGCAGGCGATGTCCGATCCGGCTTTGCATTACCAGGCGCTGCGCGGTGCGCTCAGCGTGATGGCGTTGAATGATCCGGCCGGCGCGTTAAAGCTCGCATCCGCTGCCGGAAATGTCCCACACACCGAACCGCTCACGCAGATGCTTTACCGGCAATGGTCCGAGACGGACCCGGCAGCGGCGGCCGCGGCCGCGGCGCAGGATTCGTCCGGCGCAGGCTGGCGTTCTCCGCTTGGGCAGGCGATTCGCAGCTGGGCAAATCAGGATCCGCAGGCGGCTTTGGAATTCGCGATGACGATCCCCGACTCGGAAACTCGGACGCGGTCCGTCGGCGATATCTTCCGGCGCTGGAGCGATCAGGACGCAGGTGCGGCCGCAAACTGGATCAACTCGATGTGGCCTCGGCAGGTTCTGAAGAATGGTCGGCGGCACCCCCGCATTCTGTAAGGTAGTCGTGCCGTTGGTCGGATCCTGCCAGATTACGCGGCGACTCACTCGCTGCCGCTAAACGGCCGCCGCAGAC
>JBDTIQ010000028.1:0-7613 GCA_039936335.1 Chthoniobacterales bacterium | reverse complement strand
TCGCAGGAGGTTTCAATCGCAAGAAGCAGGGAATTCATCTAACCGCGGAGGACGCAGAGATCGCAGAGGGACACCAGAATCTTTCCGCACTCCTCCTCGTGCTCGTGCTCGTGCTCGTGCTCGTGCTCGTAATTGAGGAAAGAGAAGCAGGAGAAAGAGACGGCCGCTATTTCTTCACCGCGTCGACCTTCGGCGCGGTTTGCTGCGCGTAGATCATCACGCCTTTGAGCGCGTCGATCCCACGCATCAGTTGCAGGTCTTTCGACTTGATGATCGCGTTCGCTTCTTCCGGCTGGATCTTGTCGTTGTTCCGCAACGACGCGACGGCGCGCTCCTGCTCCGGCGTGAGCGGGACCAGGATATTCGGCACGACGCCGTTGCCCTGGATCACTTGTTTGCTCGGCGTGAAATATTTCGCGGTCGTGAAACGCAGGGCGGAGCCGTCCGGCAACTGCATCACGTTTTGCACAGAGCCTTTCCCGAAAGTCGTCTCGCCGACCACGATCGCGCGATGCAGATCCTTCAGCGCGCCGGCGACGATTTCCGATCCGCTTGCGCTCCCCTCATTCACTAAAACCACGACCGGATAGCGCGGCCGTTGCTTTAAGCCGACCGGCGTGGAGTACTCGTGCTGCTGCGAGTTAGCGCGGCCCTGGGTGGAGACGACTTTCGTGTTTGGCGGCAGGAATTGCCCGAGCACGTCGACCGCGCTGTTCAGAAGTCCGCCCGGGTTATTGCGCAGGTCGAGCACGAGCGCCTGCATGCCTTGCTTCTGCAAATCATCGAGCGTTTTTCCAAAGTCTTCTGCGGTCGGTTCGTTAAACTGCACGATCCGCACGTAGCCGACTTTGTAGGGACCGGTCAGCTCCGGCGAGAGGATCCGCGCACCTTTGACGCTGGGTAATTTGATCTCTTTCCGCTCGAGCGCGAACTCTTCGATCTTATGATTGGAAGGCCGGAGGATCGTGAGCGTGATCTTCTTCCCCTGCTCACCGCGCAGGACCTCGACGGCATCCTGCAGGCTGAGTTTTTCGGTGGAGGTGCCGTTGATTTTCAAAATCTGATCGCCGGCCAGCACGCCGGCTTTTGCCGCGGGCGTGTCTTCCATCGGCGTGACGACGGTGAGGATTCCATCCTTCATCGCGACCTCCACGCCGAGGCCGTTAAAGCGGCTCCGGGTGTCGTCCTGCATGTCCTTGAAGTCGTCCGGATCCATGAACTGGCTGTGCGGATCGAGTGAGGAGAGCATGCCCTTCATGGCCGCATAGATGAGGTCGTGATAGCTCACCTTGTTGCCGTCGACGTAATCCTGCCGGATCAGCTCGATCGCTTTCGCGAAGGTCGCGATCTCGGTGTAGCCGCTGTCGTCGGTCGGCTCCGCCGGGGTCGGCTCGGCCGCGCGGACGACGTTCGCGGGAAAGGCGAGGAAAAGACCCGCGCAAAGAACCGGCAACAACGAGCGAAAGATCGATGGGCGATTCATGGTGTTCTCTGCTTGGACGCGCACGGGGCGATTGTCGTTCATTCTCCTGTTTTTGCCAATCGTGCCGGGTGACAATGCCGGCCGTCGCTCTTAGGCTCCCGCCTCATGAAAACGTTCGCGTTCGCTCTCGGTTTTCTTCTCTTTTCGTTAGGCTGCATCGCAGCCTCGCAGGCAAAGACAAAGACGAAGACGACTCCGACTCCGGCCATGCCCAGCCCGACACCGGATAATCCCGACGCGCAATTCAACAAGCTCGCGCTCGATTTCATCGGCGGCTACCTCGCCGCGCGGCCCGGCGAAGGCGTCGCGCTGGGGCTGCATCAATACGACGGCAAAATCGCCGATTACACCCGGCTCGCGACCGATGCCGAGGTCGAGCGTCTGAAGCGTTTCCAGGGCGACTTCCAGAAAATGGACGCGAGCAAGTTGAGTAAGACTTCTGATATCGACCGGCGCATTCTTCTTTCCACGATCGCTGGCGAGCTCGCGAAGTATGTCGACATGGACGTCTTCGAGAAGAACCCGATGACCTACGCGCAGGCGATCGACGTCAACATCTACATCAAGCGCGATTTCAAGCCGCTCGAAGATCGCGTCCGCGACATCATCAACATCCAGGATCAAACCGCCAACGTCATGACCGCGGCGAAGACAAATCTGGCGACGGTTCTCCCGAAGCCCTATGTCGAACTTGCGATCCAAATCGCGAACGGCGTGGCCGACTTTCTCGAAAAGGACCTGGTCGGCGCGCTGAAGGATTTGCACGACGATCCGCTCCGCGAAGCCTTTGCCGATTCGAACAAAAAAGCCGTCGCCGCGCTGCGCGACTACGCCAGCTGGCTCAAGAAAGAAAAGCTGCCGAAAGCGACAGCGGATTTCGCGCTTGGGACTGAGAAGTTCCAACACCTTCTCGCGAGCATCGAGTTAGTCGACATAGCGCCGACGAAACTACTCGCGATCGGGCTACAGCGTTTAAAGGAGGAACAAGGCGCCTTCGCGGCCGCCGCCAAGATCATCGACCCAAAGAAAGCCCCGATCGACGTCTGGAAAGAAGTCCAGCAGGACCACCCGAAGCCGGGCGAACTCATCACCGATGTCGGTAAGGATCTCGATCAGATCCGCCAATACGTAGTCGATCATCATCTCGTCACGATCCCGTCCGATGTTCGCGCTGCCGTCACGGAAACGCCTTCGTTCGATCGCGCGACAACTTTTGCCTCGATGGATACGCCCGGCCCTTTCGAGAAAAAAGCGACGCAGGCTTACTACTACGTTACGCCGACGGAGAGTAACTGGAGCGAACAGCAAAAGAACGAATGGCTCACTTCCTTTAACTACTACACTTCGGATATCATCTCGATTCATGAGGCTTATCCCGGCCACTACGTGCAGTTCCTTCATCTCAACAACTCATCCGCGACCAAGGTAGAGAAGATCTTCGGGAGTTATGCCTACATCGAAGGTTGGGCGCATTACTGCGAACAGATGATGATCGAGCAAGGCTACGGCAGCGTGCCGAATCCTACGCCCGAGCAGAAGATTCGCGCGGCCAAATATCGGATGGCGCAGGCTGACGAGGCGCTGCTGCGTCTCTGCCGGCTGTGCGTGTCGATCAAGATGCACACGTTAGGTATGTCGGTGGAGGATGCCGCGAAGTTCTTCCACGAGAACTGCTACTACGAGACAACACCTTCGATGGCTGAAGCGATGCGCGGGACTTTCGATCCCGGCTATCTCAATTACACGCTAGGTAAGCTGGAGATCCTGAAACTGCGCGATGACTGCAAAGCGCAGGAAGGCGCGAATTTCTCTCTCGAGAAATTCCACGACGAAGTGTTGAACCACGGCATGCCACCCATTCGCTTGCTCCGCGAGATTCTACTGAAAGATCCGAAGCAATGGGACGCGGTGCTCTAAACGAGACACGGAACAACTTATGGACTCAATCAATCGCAATCAGCCGGAAGATAGTCGAGAAAACCTCAACTCGCAGGAGGCGGTCAACCAATCGATCGTGACGGCCTGCGAAGGGCAAAAAGCCGCGGCTTACGCCAATGATCGAGTCACCTACGATAAGTGGGCGGCGCTTCAGCAGAACCAGATCGCCAAGCTCGACCAGCTCGAGAACTTGATCGCGCAGGGGGAAAGCGCGCTAGCCAATCCGGCCGCGAGTCCAACTCCCGCCGCCGCCATCGCACCTGCGGTGGTCGCCGAAGCGTCGCGGACGCCCGCGCCGAAGAAAGATGCTCAGCTCAAGAAATGGGCTTCCGTTTATTCGCCAAAGAACAAAGGGAAAGTGAAGCTGCCGGCCGGGACGAAAGTCGCGGCACCAAAACCGCGGCCCCCGCGACCGTCAGTGGCGCCGCGCCTACGCCACCCGTAGTGACGTCCGCAGTGAAAGCCGTGCTCGAGACGCAGCCGAAGTATCCGCAGGTGCTCGGGCTCCCCGGGAAGTGATCAGAGGCTATCCCAGAACCGGTCATTCTGAACAAAGTGAAGAATCTCTGGCTCTTTCTGCCGGGGAGAGCTTGGGACCCAGGTTAGAGATGTTTCGCGACGCTCAACATGACAGCCCGGCAAAAAAGCTTTTCGGATAGCTTCCAGCGTCCGGCGCCGCGAGGAGGTTGCTCGCGGCGCGGCTGGTTCTCTTACGCTTCGGGTTTCTTGAGATACTTATCGAGGAAATCGAGGATCGCCTTGTAGGCGTGGAGCTCGTTCTCCTTCTTCGTGAAGCCGTGGCCTTCGTTCGGGAAGACGATGTATTCCACGACGCCACCTTTCTTCTTGATCGCGGCCACGATTTCATCCGACTCGGCCTTCAGCACGCGTGGGTCGTTTTTGCCTTGGAGAACGATGAGCGGCTTGGTGATCTGATCGGCGTGGAAGAGCGGCGAAATCGCGCGCAGATTATCCCTATCTTTGGTCGGGTCGCCGATCTCGGCGTAGAGCGCCTTGCGCTGCGATTCCCAGTAAGGCGGGATGCTTTCCAATGTCCGGACCCAGTTCGCGACCCCGAAGATATCGACGCCGACGGCAAATGCCTTCGGCTGGAAAGCGAGGGCTGCGAGCACCATGTAACCGCCATAGGAGCCGCCCATGATTCCGATCTCGCCCGGTTGCACGGAACCTAATGAGTAAAGGAGCTTCTTCGCCGCCATGCAATCATAGAGCGGCTCGCGCCCGTGCTTGCGATCGTCGGCCGTGAAGAAAGTCTTCCCATAGCCGCTCGAACCACGGTTGTTCACGTCGATGATGGCGTAGCCGTGGTTCGCCAAATATTGCGCGACCGCGAAGTAGGGGAGGCGCGCCTGTCCGCCCGGGCCGCCGTGGACCAGGACCAGCGCCGGGACCTTGTGCTCCGCGCTGGCATCATGCGGCTGGTAAAGAATGGCCGGGATCTCCAGCCCATCGAAGGATTTGTAGCGCACTACGCGCGGCTCCACCAAGTCGGCGGGATCGATCGCGGGGCTGAGTGTGTCGGTGAGCTTCGCCAGCTTCCGGTCGTCGAAATTGTAAACGTAGAGATTGTTCGGCGAACGCGGGGCGTTGTGGTAAAAGGCCATCTTCGTTTCGCTATCGGAGATATCCACGCCGGTGACGTCGCCTTCCGGCAGCGCCGGGAGCGCGACCGGAGCGCCGGTGGCCGTTGCTATAATGCTGATCCTGGTGCGGGCGTCTTCATTCGTCGCCGTCACCCGGTATTTGCCGGTGCGCGAGAAGAACATATTCGTCATGTCCCACTTCGTTTTTTCAACCACTTCGCGCTGGCCACTCGCGAGATCGAAGCGGGCCAGATACATGAACTCTTCGCCTTCGTCGGAGAGGAAATAGAGCGACTTGGAATCCGGCGCGAAGACTTGCGGAGCGTTCTGCACGTCTCCCTTGTGTGCGGTAAGGTTTTTCATCTCCTTGGTCGCGACGTTGTAGAGATAGACGTCGGAGTCGGCCGTGCTATCGCCCGACTTCCCGAAGGCGATAAAGCGCCGGTCGTCGGAGATATCGGCGAAGTCGTAGCCCTTCTCGTTCTGGTAGATCAGCGTGGGCTTCAGGTCCGCGACCTTCATCTCGAAGACATCGAAGAACTTCGGGTCGCGCGCATTCGTCGCGAAGAAGAACGATTTCCGATCCGTGCTCCACTTCAGGAACTCGGCCTTGGTCTTATCGCCCGGCGTGAGGTCGCGCTCCTGGCCGTCGAGCTCGCGCAGGTAAAGATGCGAGTTCTCGTTCCCGCCTTTGTCGTGGGTGTAAAGGAAGCGCGCGTCGTGCGGGAAGGCCGTGACCAGGAAGGTGCTCTCCTTGGTGGAATGCGTCAGCTGCGTCGCCTTCCCGCCGGTCACCGGCTCGCTGTAGACGTTGTAGATCCCGCTCTTGTTGCTGTGGAAAAGGACCGCCTTTTCGTCGTCGGTGAACGCGCTCCCGCCGATCTTCGTCGTGTCCATGAACTGCTCGATCGTGTACTGCTTCACGCGCCGAGCGTCGTTCTTCCCGAGGGTGCTGTCTCCCGGCGTGACTGGCTTTTTTTTCGTGATGAGCGCCTTGTCGCTCAAATCCGGGGGCCGTGGCAGCGCGGGCGGCGTCTGACCGCGCGCCGTGCAAGGTTGAGAGAGGGACGCGGTGAGGACGAGCGCGAAGGCGCAACAGATTCTGGCAAAAGCGTTCATCGGCCGAGAATGTGCGCGGCTCTGCGAATTGGCAAGGCCGGGGTTTGGGAGGACGTGCTGAGTGAGGCTTGGCGCGCCGCCGTTCGCTCTGCTATTCTCCCGACCTAACGACATGCTGGCTTTGGCTGAACCGCAACGCGCTTTCGCGACGGTCGCGGTTTTCATCGCGACCTTCTTCGTCACGTTGTCGTTAGGCCGGATCTTGAAACGGCGCGCCGGCGTCCCTTTCGGCATTTTCTTTCAGCTCTTCGCCCTCGCGCTCGGCTTTTACGCGGCCTGCTGGGTTTACGGCGTCGATTTGCGCTGGCGGAATCACGCCGGCGCGGCCTTGACGCTCCTGAGCACCGGGGTCGTGATCGCGTTGCTCGATCGCTATCTCTGGGATCTTTATTACGAGCAACGCCGCCAGACGGTCATCCCGAAATTCCTTCGCGAGCTGGTGGCATTGATCATCTTCCTGATCGCGCTGCTTCTCGTGCTCAGCATCGGGTATCACGCGGAGAGTCAGTTGAAGTGGCTGCTCTCCGGCTCGGGGGTAGCGGCGATCGTGCTCGCGTTTGCGACCCAGAACATGCTCGGCGGCGTCATCGCCGGGATGTCGTTGCAAATCAGCCGACCCTATCGCGTGGGCGATTGGTTACAGGTCGGTGAGCGCTTTGCCGAAGTCATGGAGATCAACTGGCGCTCGACCCGGCTGCGCACCAATGACGCCATTTATCTCGATATCCCGAATAACGAGATCATTCGCCAGACGATCATCAATCTCCATTACCCGCAGGAATTGCACGCGATGCGGCTCCGGGTCGGCGTCGACTACGCCTCCCCGCCGAACAAGGTAAAGGACGCACTCATGCACGCGACGCTGCATGCCGAGGGCGTGCAGGAAGAACCGCCGCCGAAAATCTACCTGAGGGAATTCGGCGAGTCCGCGATCACTTACGAGATCAAGTTCTGGATGCTGTCGCACAAGCGTTACAACGAGATCTGCGACGTGATTCGCACGAACATCTGGTACGAGTTCAAGCGGCAGAGCATCACGATCCCGTTCCCGATCCGCACGCTCGAGATCAACCGCCGGGCGCCGAGCAAACCGCAGGAAGAACACGGCCGGGCGCGCACGATTCTCGAGACGGAACCGCTCTTTGCCTGCTTGAACGAGGAGCAACTCACGGCGCTGATCCGCGGGGCGCGCATGAGCCATTTTGGTCGCGGCGAACGGATCCTCGAGCAGGGCGCGGAAGGCGCGTCGATGTTTGTGCTGCTCGAGGGGACGGCGCAGGTCTCGGTCCGGCAGAGTGGCACATCGCACCGTGTCGGCATCCTGCGGGCGGGGGATTGCTTCGGTGAAATGTCGCTTCTCACCGGTGAGGCACGCACCGCGACCGTCCGGGCGGAGCACGACTGCGAGGTGCTCGAAATCAGCAAGCCCGCATTGGCGAAGTTGCTCCATGATTCGCCCGAATGCGTGA
>JBDTIQ010000027.1:0-5050 GCA_039936335.1 Chthoniobacterales bacterium | reverse complement strand
GATCGGGAGCGCGCGACGCAAAACGACAGACGAAAGTTCGCGAAGGCGAAAACGCCTTCGCCAGCACGCGGAACGCGCGCGCTACCCGGAAAATTGCCTTAGCGCGCCCCTACCGGTTCGGGCGCCGGCAACCCTGCGGTGCTGTGTTTCTCCGCTTCTGCTTCGTGGTGACTGTGCGCGCTGCGCAGGAACGGCACCCGGTCGAGCACGCTCTCTTGGAACCACTCGAGCGCCAGATAAATCACCGGCGTGATGTAGAGCGTGATCAACTGCGACACGATCAACCCGCCGACGATGACCAGCCCGAGCGGCCGCCGCGAAGAACCTTCCGCGCCGACACCAAGCGCGATCGGCAGAGCGCCCATCAACGCGGCCAGCGTCGTCATGATGATCGGGCGAAAACGTTCGATGCTCGCCTCATGAATCGCCGCGCGCCGATCGTAGCCTTCGTCGAGGCGATGGAGCGCGAAGTCGACAATCATGATGCCGTTCTTTTTCACGATACCCATAAGGAGAAAGAGCCCGATCACCGAGTAGAGCGAGAGTGAGGAGCCGAAAAGCCAGAGCGTTCCCAAGCCACCGACGACTGCCGGGAAGAGCGTCGAGAGCACCGTGATCGGATGCACGTAGCTTTCGTAGAGAATGCCGAGAATCACATACATGACGAAGATCGCTGCGATCACGAGGAGCGGCAGCGCAGAGAAGAGTTGCTGCAGGACAAGACCTTCACCCTGCAACTCTCCGTGCACGGTGCCGGGCAATATCTGCGCGGCAGTTTTGTCAATATAGTTCGTGACGTCTCCGAGGGCGGCGTCCGGTTTAATATCGAAGCCGAAGGTGACGCTCGTGAATTGATTCACGTGATTCACCGACTGCAAACCCAGAGTCTCCTTTGAGTCCGTTACGACGCGAATGGGGATCAACTTGTTGCCACCGGCGTCGGGCTTTACGTAGAGCGAGCGGAAATCGCCCGGACCCTGGCGCGCGGAATCTTCCGCCTCCACGATGACCTGGTATTGGTCGTCGGCCTCCTTGATCAGGTAGACGTAGTTCTGCGAATACGCGGCCCGCAGCAGACTTTCGATTTGGGTCGTCGAGACGCCGTAAACGCTCGCCCGATCGCGATCGATATGAATGTCGAGGTTGGGAGCGTTCCGAAAAAGATCCGAGCGCGGCGGACTCGCGAAGCCGGGATAATCGGCCAGCTTTTTCTGGAGTTTATCGGCCGCGTCGTAGACATCCTGCGGATTGATCCCGCTCAGCACATAAGTGTAGCGACCAAACGAGCTGCCGGTTCCCCCGACGTTGATCTGCAAGACCGGTTGCGGATTCAGCGTCGGAAAAATCCCCGGAATCCCGCTGCACGCTTTGCGCAGTTGCTCGGCCACCGTGTCGATGTCGGGCCGCTGGCTCCTATCTTTCAAGAAGATGTAGGTGAAAATTCCCGCGGATTGCCCGGTACGTCCAGCGACGGTGAAATATTTGTCGACCGCCGGATTGGCCTGCAAAATCGGGTCGATCTTGTCCTGCAATGCCTTCTGCGCAGCCGGCGACGAACCTTCCTTGACGATGAAAAATCCGCGGATCGTCGAGCTGTCCCCAGTCGGCAGCAAAGTGAACGGCAAGTGCGTGAAGAAGAACCAGACGCCGATCACGCAAGCTGCGATGATCGGCAGCGCGATCCACCCGTGGTCGAGAAACTTGTCGAGCGTGCGCCCGTAATAATCGCGAATCGGGAGGAAGAATCGGTTCACGAACCGCTGCATCCAGCTGTCGCGATGCCCTGCGCCGCGCTCCGCCAGAATGCGCGAACACATCAGCGGCGTGAGTGTGAGGGAGATCAAACCGGAAGCGAAAATCGCGACGATGATCGTAACCGCGAACTCACGAAAAATTCTGCCTAACAATCCCGGCATGAAGGCGAGCGGAATGAAAACCGCCGCGAGCGAGAGCGTCATCGAGAGAATCGTGAAAGAAATTTCGCCCGCGCTGTTCAGCGTCGCGCGGTAGATCGATTCGCCCGCTTCCGCTCGTCTCACGACGTTCTCGAGAAAGACGATCGCGTCATCGACGAGGAAGCCGATCGCGAGTGTCAGGGCCATCAGCGTGAGGTTGTTCACCGAATAACCGAGCCACCACATCGCGATGAACGTGATCAGGAACGACATCGGCAGCGCCACCATCGGGATCAGCGTGTCGCCGGCGCGGCCGAGGAAAACGAAGATAACGCCGATCACGAGGATGAACGCGATCACGAGCGTAAACTCGACGTCATGGAGCGAATCGACGATCGATTGGGAGCGATCGTGGACCGGAATCAGATGAATTGAGCCGGGCAATTCCCGCTCCAATCCCGGCAAGAGATCGATCACCGAACGCGCGACGGCGACGGCGTTCGCGCCCGCCTGGCGAGAAACTGCCAAGACCACGACCGAGGCCGGTGGCGCATAACCGCGCGCAAAAAAGTGACGCGACGAGCGTTCATCGGAAACGCCGTCGATCACTTTCGCGACATCGCGTAGATAGACCGGCGAGCCGTCGGCACCCTGTTTGATGATGATGTTGGCGTAACCTTCCGCGGTCGAAACCTGACCCTGCGGCCGGAGCGTGATCGACTTGTGCGCGCCATCAAACTGTCCCGCCCCCGCGTAGGAAGTGCTCGCGCGGATCGCAGCGCTGACTTCGTCGAACGTCATGCCGCGCGCGGTCAGTCTGCCCGGATCGACTTTGATCCGAATGGCGCTCTTCACGCCGTAGACATTCACTTCCGAGACGCCGGGCAGGATGTTGATCCGCTGCTGCACCTCGGTCGTGGCGTAACGATAGAGCTCTCCACTGCTGAGAGTTGCGCTCGTGAGGGAGAGATACATGACCGGCGAATCATTCGGGTTCGACTTTGTGAAGGTCGGCGGGCTCGGGAGATCGTTAGGCAATTGCCCGCTTGCGGCCTGGATGGCGGATTGCACATCGGTCGCGGCGGCGTCGATATTTTTCGACAGGTTGAATTGCAGCGTGATCGAGGTGCTGCCTTGCGTGCTCGAGCTCGTCGTGAGGTCGAGCCCGGGGATCGTTGTGAACTGTTTTTCGAGCGGCGACGCGACGGTGTTCGCCATCGTTTCCGGGTTCGCGCCGGGATAGGACGCCTGCACGCGGATGACCGGATAATCGACCGCGGGCAGATCGTTCACCGCCAATTGCTGGTAAGTGATGATGCCGAAGACGATGATCGACGCCGTCAGCAGCATCGTCATGACGGGCCGCTGGATGAAGGGACGGGAAAGACCGGAGGAAAACTGCGTCAGTTTCTGCACCGCGCCGCTTTTCGCTTTTTCCGGCGCGCCGTTCGGCGGCAGGCGGCTCGGTTCACCCTGGCCGCTGCCGTTGCCACCGCCGTTCGGGCCGTCGTGTGAGGAAGTTGCCATGCGTCAGGAAGCCGGGTTGGCTTTCCCGCTCTCGCTACGCGCGGAGTTCTCGGAATTCTTGACCACGACTTTCTGGCCCGGTGCAAGCTGGAGCTGGCCCGCGGTCACAACACTTTCGCCGGCTTTGACGCCCTTGGTGACGACGGTCATGTCGTTATCCTGTTTCTGTCCGGTCGTCACTTGCCGCAGATCGAGGGTCGAGTCGGGTTTCACGACGAAGAGATACGGACCCTTTTCGCCGATTTGGATCGCGCCGCTCGGGACGAGCACAGCGTTTTTCAAGACGTCGAGAACCAGCCGCACATGCACGAACTGCGAGGGCCAGAGTTGGTGCTTCGGATTCGGCGAGATCGCGCGGGCCAGGATCGTGCCTGTGCCGGGCTGCACCGTGTTCGCGATAAAATAAAGATGTCCCTCCTGCGGTGGGAAGCCGTCGTTTTCCGCATCGCTCAAGACTTTCAGGTTCGGCCCGTTCAGATACTTGCGGACGAGCGGGAGATCAGGCTCCGACACCGTGAAATCGGTGTAGATCGGATCGAGATTATCGATTTGCACGAGGACGGCGCCGCTGCTGCCGGGGCTCACCGTGTTGCCGACGTCAACCTGCCGGAGACCAGCGCGGCCATCGATCGGCGAGCGGATCGTGGCGTAATCAAGATTCACCTGTGCCGCCTCGAGCGCGGCGGAAGTGCGCATGGCATTCGCTTTCGCGGTGTCGAGATCCTGCGTCGCGGTCACGCCTTTGGCTTTCAGGTCCGTCTGCCGCTTCAGGTTTGCTTGCGCCAGCGTGTCGTCGGCTTTCGCGGAATCGAGCGCGGCTTGATAGGGCCGCTTGTCGATCGTGAAAAGAACTTCGCCTTTCTTGATGTCGGCGCCGTCCTTGAAATCTCGCGAAACGATCTGACCGGCGACCTGTGCCTGCACTTTCACGCTTTCGTTCGCGGCACATGTGCCGATTTCGTCGAGGTAAAGCGGCACGTCTTTCGTGATGGCTGGCGCAACCGTGACCAGACGCGGCGGCGGCGGGGCCTGTTCCTTCTTCGAACCGCCCAGTAGGCGGAAAAGCAAAAACGCCACGACCAGCACGATGATCGCGCCGATCACATAAGTGCCTTTGCGACTGACCTTGCGATCGCGTTCCCCCGGAACCGCGGCGCGCGCGGCGACATTCATTTTTTGCGCAGAGATCATTTCGCTACCTGGCGTTTCCTTTCCATGGAAGTTCCGTTTGTGCCGTTGCTGCCGGATGCGTGACCTTCGAGTGCTTTGCACCGGATTTCGTTCAAGACTCGCAGGCACGTCTGCAAATCCTTCGCGGGGATCGTCTCTATCAGTTCGTGCCGAAGACCGCGCGCGGTTTCCTCGATGCGATGGAGGAGAGCGTTCGTTTTGCGTTGCAGGTGAACGGTCTTACAGCGCCGATCGTGCTCGGCGTTCTGGCGTTTGATCCAGCCGTCGCTCTCCATGCTGGCGAGCGAACGGGCGAGGGTCGGCTCTTCGATCCCGAGGCGCTCGGCCAGCTCGCACTGAGTGAGATGACCATGGGAGAGGTGCGCGATCGTGCGCCATTTCGCCTGGCTCAAGCCGAGCGGGCGGAGGCGTTGATCGAGCCGCTGGCGCCAGAGACG
>JBDTIQ010000026.1:0-9897 GCA_039936335.1 Chthoniobacterales bacterium | reverse complement strand
GTCAAAGCCAACTTTGATCTTCATCTCAAGGAGTGCGAGTGGCGCTACAACAAATCTTCTTCCTTCCTATTCAAAAACCTCTTAACACTCATCAAAAATCCTTCGAATCTTCTGGTCTAGAGCCTATCTGAATCCAAGGAGCCACGGGTGCGTCGCTCCGCGCTTCTTTGGTCAGGATTTGCTCCGACTCACGGTAGCGGCGCATCTCGAAGTAGGTCTGGCGGAGCTGGTATGTGACCTCAGCGTTGCGCGGATCGAGCGCGCTCGCCTTTTGCAGATTGGCGATTGCGTTGTTCCACCGATTTTGGTGCCGGTCGATCATTGCCTCGAGCCAAAGCGCTTCAGAGTTATTCGGCAGCTTGCGCTGCACAATTGCCAGCTCGGCACGCGCGGGCTGGTAGTCGCGACTGTACACACCAATCATGAAATAATAACGTGCCAACTCGAGATGGGCCTCGCCCAAGTCAGGCCCGACTCGCACGGCTGCTTCCGCTGCCTTTCCCGCCGAGTCGAGGTGCCTGCGATCGTCGGTCGCTTTAAAAAAGTCGACCTGCGCGTTCGCGAGCGCGCAGTAGGCGAGGGCAAAGTTCGGGTCGCGATCGATCGCCTTTTGCAGGAGTTCAACTTTTCGGCTCGCGGATTTTTCTGCACCTTCCCAATCATCCCAGATGTCCATTTCATTCGCCTTTGCGTAATACGCATAGGCCACCAAATCCGCAGTCGGCGGTTCCGCGATTGCCGCTTTTTCCGCCGCTGAAAGCTTGACACGAAGTTGGTTGGCGATTTGCTGCGCGATCTCCGTCTGAATCGCAAATACATCCGCCAGATCGCGATCATAATGCTCAGCCCAAAGATGAGCATCATTGCGCGCATCGATCAGTTGCGCATTGACCCGCACACGCGGTCCCACTCGTTGGACGCTGCCTTCGAGCACATGTGAGACGCCCAGAGCTTTTGCGATCTCGCGCAGGTTCCGTTCTTTGCCTGGCTTGTATCTCATCACGCTCGTCCGGCTGATAACTTTCAGGTCAGCAATCTTGGCGAGATCGCTCAGGATATCTTCCTGCAAGCCTCCGGCGAAGAATGCGTTTTCTTCATCTTTACCTAGGTTCTCGAAGGGCAGGACAGCGATGCTTTTTTCGGATGATGAGTCAGCCGTCTGATCACGATGCCAGTAGAACGAAACGGCCAAGCCAACTGCTAAGAGTGCGACTGCCAGAGCGACGCGCGCTCCTTTCCAGCGCAGCCATGAAAGGCCGGCTACGGAGCGCCGTTCCAACTCACTTCTGACTTCCAGTTCGCGACGAAAAAATTTAAGTGCTTCCAGCAGGTCGTGCGCGTCGTGGTAGCGCTCGCTCCGGTCCTTGCAGAGAGCTTTGCTGACTATCTTCCCAAGCTCAGCGGGAGCCTGCCCGAAATAATTCGTGAGCGGCGCCGGCTCCACCTCGAAAATCGCGGAGATGACTTCGTCGGGCGTGGTGCCGGTAAATGGCGCCTGCCCGGTTACGATTTCATAGAGAACAGCGCCGAGACTCCAGATATCGGTACTGTTATCAACCTGCCACCCGTGCGTCTGTTCGGGCGACATGTAACGCACTGTTCCCAGGATTGACCCAAGATGGGTCGCAACAAGCGACGGGGCTTCACCGGTCAGCATCGCGGTGGAGAATTCCTCTTTGGCCAGCTTTGCAATCCCAAAGTCGAGCACCTTCACGTATCCATCCGGGCGGAGCATGATGTTCTCCGGTTTGATATCGCGATGGATGATCCCAGCATCGTGGGCAGCGGCGAGCGCGCTCGCCACCTGAAGCGCGATCTCAACCGCTTCGTCTAAAGGTATTCGCCCGCGCAGCAGACGCTGACGCAGGGTCTCTCCTTCGATGAGCTCACTCGCGATGTAGGAGGTGGAGCCACCCTCGCCGATCTCATAAACGGTCAGGATATTGGGATGGTTGAGCGCTGTGACGGCGTGCGCTTCCTGTTGGAATCGCTGGAGCCGCACGGAATCACCGGCGAAGCGGGTTGGCAGGAGCTTGAGCGCTGCCTTGCGGCCGGCTCGGGTGTCGGTGGCGAGATAGACATCGCCCATCCCTCCGGTTCCGATCGGGTGAGAGATCTTGTAGTGACCGATAACTTGCCCAATGAGCGAGGCAGCCTGCCGTCTTTGCATAACTCTGGTCGCGAGACCAGCGGCTGAAGTTTCGATAAAGTGCGCCGCGGTCTCACGTGACGCGAGAAGCGCTTCTACTTTGCGGCGCAAGACCTCATCACCGTTACAGGCCTTCTCAAGGTATGTGCTAACCCGCGCCGGTGCGAGCGCGCTCGCACCGCGAAAGATTTCCTCAATCGTTTGCAACTGCGCCGGCGTCATGATTTGAGAACGTGACTAGTTAAAGCGTTAGATCGTTACATCGGGTTTCCGGTTCAACGGTTCAACGGTTCAACGGTTCAACAATTTACAGTTTAACGCGGCGGAGCCATTCGACCTTCGTAATTTTCTCAGCTAGCTTCATGTAATTCCGTATAGAGCCAGAGCTTGGCAAACTCCCAGTCGCGCCGCACGGTTGCACGCGAAGTCTGGAGCACTTCAGCGATCTCATCGTAGTTAAGGCCGCCAAAATACCTTAGCTCGACAACCTGCGCTTTTCTCGCATCGAGCTCTGACAACTGCTCCAGCGCCTCGTGCAGATCGACTATTTCCTTTGCTTCCACCGGAGAGACGAGCGCGGCCTCATCCAATTCCACCTTGAAGGCGCCGCCACCGCGTTTTCGCGCGCCCTGACTCCTCGCGTAATCGACCAGGATTTGCCGCATCGCCCGCGCGGCCACGGCGAAAAAATGAGCGCGATTCTGCCAGTTCACCTGGCTCTGGTCGGCCAGGCGCAGATAAGCTTCGTTCACCAGGGCAGTGGTTTGCAGGGTGTGATCGGGACGCTGTCCCCCCATGTGATGATGCGCGAGGCGCCGAAGTTCCTCATAGATCAGCGGCGTCAATTCCGCCAGAGCCGCCCCGTCCCCACCATCCCAGCGTTTCAGGAGATCGGTTACGGTTTGCTGGGCGGGGGAAGCGGAGTTCATAGGCCCCTCCTACGGGGACTCAGACAAAATTCAGCTGCGCGGGCGAATCCCTAAATCTGACTTAGATGAGCACTTTGATCGCTCGTTCTCGTTTGTGAAAGATGAAAACCATCACCACGAAACAAAACAAAAACCAAAGGAACAACAAATGAAATTATTGATATACCTCAAAAAAGTCCACGTTCGACCGCTTCTCATGTCGGCGGTCCTTCTCGCGCCCGCTATGTTGACACCCGTGCCGGCCCACGCAACGCCCTCATGCGCGGTAGCCAGCGTGACGCTGTCGACGGGTCACTTCCCGGCTGGCTCGCTGAACTTGATGTGCAACGAGATCCAGGAGTACGGGTGGGGCCTGAAAATGAAAATCAAGGGAGATTCAGACCTGTATGTCGTCCAAAATACGTGGCCAGTCGGGGCTCATTCTGGGTGGCACACGCATCCGGGACCAAGCTTGATCACCATTCTATCTGGCGAACTCACCGTCTACGATGCTGACGACCCCACCTGCACGCCGACGGTCTACCACGCCGGCGACAGCTTCACCGACGTAGGTTGCGGGGACGTCCACCTGATCCGTAACGAGGGACCGAATGCGCGACAAACATCGTCGTCCAGATCGTTCCGGCGGGCCAACCGCGAAGGATCGACGCCGATCAGCCAGCTAATTGTGTAGTGCCGACTTGTGCCGCACCTTCGCCGACGCCTTGTCCGGCCCAATAGTTGCCGTCTAAAAACGAACGTGAAGTAGCTCGACAGCCCGCGCTAGCCGGTTCGCGACCGCGGGCTGACGAGCCGATCGACCGGCCAAAAATAATTTCTCCGTGTGGCACACGCGGAAACGATGCAGCGCACACTCGACATCTGACAAAATTTTCCGGCACCCGCGGGGGCGCGGCATCAAAGCGCTTTCCTAAATTGTTCGAGCGCGCGAGGAAAGCCGAAAATCTTGTCTGGGGCCTGTCAGGTCTTTCTACCGTTCGTAAACGGTAATTCTACTCATGGGCAAATTCGGAGCCGATCCGCGCCGTCATTTCCGATAGCGGCCCGAGCATGCCCTCCATCCCGACCTCGATTCCCCGCTGCGCAAGCGCCCTGAACACCTCCTCGGTCGGAATGTTGCCGACGAGATCGCTCTGCGCGAAGGGACAACCGCCCAATCCTCCGAGCGCTGCGTCGAAACGCCGGCATCCGGCGTCGTAAGCGGCCAGCACTTTGGCCGCTGCATCCGCGCGTGTGCTGTGCAGATGGACGCCGAGTTCACAATCGACTCGCACCCGGGAAACGACCGCGCTGACCGACTCCGGTTCGGCCGTGCCAACGGTATCGGCGAGGGAGATTGCATCGACACCGCTTGCTTGCAGCACTTGCGCAGCTTCGGCCACGCGTTCCGCCGACCAGGCATCGCCGTAGGGATTTCCAAAGGCCATCGAGATGTAAGCCACCGTCGCGAGCCCTGCTTTCTTGCTCCGTTCGACCACCCGCTGCAGCACGGCGACGTTCTCCTCGGGCGACTGATTCTGGTTCCGGCGCAGGAAGGTTTCGGAAATTGAGAACGGAAACCCCAACGTCGTGACCGCGCGCGTCGCGATCGCACGCTCGGCTCCTTTTTCATTCACGACAATACCGATGATCTCGACATCGTTGGGCGGAGCGAGCTGCGCCAGGACCGCCTCGCTGTCCGCCATTTGCGGTACCGCTTTCGGCGAAACAAAACTCGCCGCATCGAGATGGCGGAACCCGGCCGCGATCAACGCGCGCAGATACTCCACCTTCCGCACCGTCGGGATTTGCTTCGGTAATCCCTGCCAGGCGTCGCGCGGACATTCGATCAGTTGCAGAGGTTGCTCTTTCGCGGGTGCGGGTGGAATCGTTTGCATGCCTAACGTTCTCGTCGAAAAGAAGGATCGCACGACCATTCTCACCCTCAACCGTCCCGAGCGACGAAATGCCCTAACGATCGAGTTGATGCGCGAATTGATCGCCGAAACGGAGCGCGCCACGGCCGATCAAAATCAGCGCATCCTTATTCTGCGCGGAGCCGGGAAAGTCTTCTGCGCCGGTCTCGATCTCAACGAAACGCAGATCGCGGAACGGGCGCACCAATCGGCGGAGACGGTCGCGAAAGCATTGCTCGCGCTGAGCGGGACGCGCCTCATCACAATCGCGCAGATCCACGGCGCGGCGGTCGCGGGCGGCGCGGGCTTGATGTCCACCTGCGATTTCGTCGTCGCGGCGGAGGGCACGAAAATAGGTTATCCGGAAACCAAACGCGGCCTCGTCGCGGGATTGGTCATGACCTTTCTCCGGCGCCAACTCCGCGAGCGCGACATCCGGGAATTGCTTTTCACCGGCGACCTCGTGACGCCCGAGCGCGCGCGAGAAATGGGCCTGGTCAATCGCGTCGTCCCGCCGAACGAACTCGAAAGTGAAGTCGAAAAACTGGTCGCATCGATTCTGCAAAACGCGCCCGGCGCCCTCGCCAGCTCCAAGCGGTTGATCGAAGAACTCTGGTCGGCTTCGGTGCGGGAGGACGTGGAAGCCGCCCTCCGCCATCACATGGAAGCGCGCGAATCGGCTGAAGCGAAAGAAGGCATCGCGGCCTTCCTCGAAAAACGCGCTCCGAGTTGGGCAAGCTAGTTCCGCATTTCTTCGGCTGGCATACGTCTTGCGTCGCGCCGTCTCTGCTTGTCATCCTGAGCCGCGCAGACGGCGAAGAACCTCACAGGCGTTCGGGCGACATCGTTAGGCGCGACGACGCCGGGAGACGCCTGCGAGATCCCGCGCTGCGCTGCGCCGGCGCGGGATGACAATCAAAAGGATGCCTTGGGCGCGCTTAAAAAAGCGTCAACTGCGCCGCATCCGGACCCGCGACCGGTGCGAAGCGCACGCCGACGCCCATCAGCCGCACACTTTTGCCGGTGCGCGAGAACGCTTCCACGAGCAACTTGCGAAATTCGTCCAACGACGGCGTCATGCCCGCGCGTTCGACGGTCGTGCGAGTGAAATCGGCGAATTTTAGCTTCACGAAAATCTTCGTGATCATGCGCGCCGCTTCCTTCTGCGCGAGCTCGGCCATCAGCTCCGCGAACAGCTCCTCGAGCTTCTCCTCGCAGGCTTCGAGCGTCTCCAGGTTGATCGAGAACGTTTCCTCGTTACTGAGCGATTTTCTCTCGCGATGCGGTTCGACCGGGCGGTCGTCGATCCCGCGCGCAAGATCGTACAACTCCGCGCCGAACTTGCCGAAGATTTCCTGAAGCTGGAACCGCGAAAACCGCAGCAGATTCGCGCAGGTGGTGATCCCGCGCTGTTGCAACTTCTGCTCCGTGACCGCGCCGATGCCCCAGATTTTGCGCACCGGCAGAGTAGCCATGAACTCCGGAACGTCGTTAGGCGCGACTTCGTATTGGCCATCCGGTTTGTTCAGGTCGCTCGCGATTTTGGCGACAAGTTTGTTAGGCGCGATCCCCGCGGAAGCAGTTAATTTTGTCTTTTGATAGATTAGTTTCCGAATCACTTCCGCGAGCGGTCCGGGCGCGCCGGGATGTGCGCTGAGGTCGAGATAGGCTTCGTCGAGCGAGAGCGGTTCGACGAGCGGGGTAAAGCGATGCAGGATCGCGCGGATCGTGGCCGACTCGCGCCGGTAAACATCGAAGCGCGTCGGGAGCACGATCAACTTCGGGCAACGTTGCAGCGCCATGAAGGTCGGCATCGCGGAGTGCACGCCAAATTTCCGCGCTTCGTAATTGCAGGTCGTGAGGACGCCGCGCCGATCGCGCGCGCCGCCCACGCCGACCGGTTTGCCACGCAGTTCCGGCCGGTCGCGCACTTCGATCGCGGCGTAAAAGCAATCCATGTCGAGATGGATGATCGCACGCGACGGCTGGCTGTGTGGCATCAGGACAAAGCAAAGGCGAAGACGGCGCTACGCAAGGATGACCTGCCCGCAGCGTCCGGCGCGACGGCGAAATCTGAAGCCTCTCCGGCAATGGCGGGCGAACACAGCCTCCGGGTAGCGCGCGCGTCCCGCGTGCTGGCGAAGGCGTCCTCGCCTTCGCGAACTTTCATCCCGAGAGCAAACGTTATTGAGGACTCGCTGCCAGTTGGGCGAACGAGGAGCTCGTCCCACCACTATTCGTGAAATCCGAGCGATCCGTGGTCAATTCGTTCTCTTGCCTGACGAAAAGTTCGCGGAGGCGGGGACGCCGCCGCTAGCACGCGAGACGCGCGCGCTACCCGGATGAGACTACCCGCGCTGGGGCGCGTGCGCGCCAAAATTGCTCACGGTCCTGCTCGCCGCGACATTCATGGCCGTGACCGCGATGGCACATACAGCGAGCGGGCAGGGGGAGAGAATTCGTTATGCGGTCGTCGGGGATTCCTATTCGATCGGGGAAGGCGCGACCGAGGCGGAGTCGTGGCCCGTGCTGCTCGCGCGCAGCCTAACTACAAGTGGAATCCCGACGGAGCTCGTCTCGAATCCGTCGCGCACGGGTTGGACGACGCAGGACGCGATCGACCGCGAGCTCGAAGTGTTCAGCGCCGCACGGCCGGATTTCGGCACGCTCATGCTCGGAGTAAACGACTGGGTGCAGGGCGTCGAGGCGGCGATTTTTCGCCAGCGTCTCGCGCAGATCATCGACGCAATGCTCGGAAGCCTGCCTAACGACAAGCGGCTGCTGGTAGTCAATATCCCAGATTTCTCCGTGACGCCCGACGGAGGAAATTATGCGCACGGGCGCGACATCAGCGCCGGCCTAACGAGTTTCAATCGAATCATCGCGGAGGAAGCGAAGCCGCGAAGGTTGCCGGTGGTCGATATCTTTCCGCTGAGCAGGAAGATGGGGGGCGATCCTTCGCTCGTCGCTGCGGATGGATTGCATCCGTCGGCGAAGGCTTACGCGGAGTGGGAGACACTTATTTTCCCGGTGGCTACGAAGATGTTGGAAGTCAGGCGTCTCGCCTGACCCGGCCGACAGCCTTCCAGCCTGTCGAAAGAACCAGCAGGCGAGACGCCTGCTGGCCGAGTCAGGCTGGAAGCCTGACTTCCGGAATCGCGAAGCCTTCGATTCGCTTCTTGATGTCGTGCACGAAGTTGGCGGCGCCGGCGCCATTCACCACCCGATGATCGAAGGTGAGCGAGAGCGTGATGACCTCGACGGTCTCTGGCTGCTTTCCGTTAGGCAAGAGCTCGTGATGCGCGGAACCGACGAAGAGCGTGCCGACCGAAGGCGGCACGACGATCGGCGCGGCGGCGCGCACCCCAAACGCACCGAGGCTGCTGATGACGAGCGGCGCGTTCATCGCGTCGACCCGGCCGCCACGCGTCGCCTCGACGCTTTCGTTGTAACGCCTAACGAATTCCGGCCACTCGAGCGCATTCGCTTTTGTGATCACGGCGGTCGCAAGACGATCTTCGTCGAGTGAAACGGCCACGCCGAGGTCGAAATCCTGCTGACCGATGATGCGATCGTCGTCGAGCATCAGGCTGCGGAACGCGGCGTGTTTTTCCATCGCGCGCACGACCGTCCACGCGACCATGACGGAGGGCGATGGCGCATCTTTGCCCTCCTGTTTTTTCGCGGCGCTGCGCGCCTGCCGGATCATGTCCCAGCGCGCATCGATCTGGAGGTTCGCCGGAACGACGCGGCCGAGTTTGCGCGTGATCGTCGCGGACAATGCCGGCGTGCGTGCCGCAGATTCGTGACGCTCTCCTTCGACGACTGGGTGCTGCGGCGCGGAGACTTCTGTCGCTTCTTCGATCTGATCGGTCAGCGCCTCGCCGCTCTCGGTGAGGATGGTGCCCAATTCCTGGCCGATTTCGACCGTGTCATCGACTTGGGTTTTCCATTCGCGCATCGTGCCGGCGACGGAGCTTTCGATCGGGTAAACCGCCTTGTCGGTTTCCACTTCGCAGAGTGCGTCGTCGAGGGCGATCGCGTCGCCTGGTTGCTTCAGGAGCGCGACGACTTTGGCCGAGCGGATCCCTTCGCCCATGATCGGCACCACGATTTTTTGCGTGCCGCTGTAGGGGCGGGCGTGTCGCCCGCTGGTCTGGTCGGTAGTTTGGCTTTCCTTTTTTGCTGTGGTTTTTTCCGCGGGTTTTGCGGCCGACACGGCCGCCTCTACAGCCGCGGGAGCGCGGCGGGATTCTGTCGCGACGGAGCGCTCGATCGCCCTCACGATCCGATCGACATCCGGCAACGCCGCGTATTCGTAGATCGGATTGTAGCCGATCATGACGTTGCCTTTGCTCACGAGCAGCGGCGGACTCATCATCGCGTCCCAGATTTCCGACTGACCCGTCACATGCGAAATGATCATCTGGCCGACGCTGCAATTTTCCGTGTCTTCCTGCACGACCACGAGCCGACCGGTCTTGCGGACCGATTCCTCGATCGTCTCGCGATCCCACGGCGCGATCGAGCGGAGGTCGATCAATTCGACGCTCGCGCGATCACGTAATTTCGCGACAGCTTCGATCGATTTCTCCATCGTGTTACCCCAGGCGACGACGGTCACGTCGGAGCCGGCGCGATGGAGCCGCGCTTTGCCTAACGACACCGCGCGGATCGGTTCCGCGCTTTCATGCTCGGCCCAGAGGAGGTGTTTCGGGATGAGGATAAAGGTCGGATCTTCGCAATGCATCGCGGTCCAGAGCAGACCGGCGGCGTCGGCGGGATTGCTTGGGATAGCGATATTAATCCCGGGGTAGTGGGCGAGGGGTGCTTCGTTCGCCTGACTATGCCAAAGGCTGCCTCCGGGCAGGTAGGCGCCGTAAGGCGCGTAAATCACGAGTGGGCAGGTCCAGGTGCCGAAGGA
>JBDTIQ010000025.1:0-30263 GCA_039936335.1 Chthoniobacterales bacterium | reverse complement strand
GATCAGATGTCCGATCACGAAGAGAATCAGGATCACGCCCGTCACCGCGACGATCATCTTGCGACCGACGGATGAGCGATGAAAGGCAGCGATTCGGTTCACAAGAAAGAGACCGCACGCAGCGATCAACGCCTGAAACTATGGGTGGCGCGGAGGGTGTCAAGAAATCGCCGCCGCGGCTGTCTTGCGCGATGCGGCGGAAGACCGGATGCTCCCGCGCAATTTAGAACGATAAGTGAAGCGGCAGCCCGGGAAATCATAGAGCGCGCGGTGCAAAATCGGTCGCTTACGACCAAATAGCGGCGCGGGAACGCGAGGTGTGGGGAAAAGTCCTGCCCGAATGGGAACGCTCCCGGGCGAAGGCGCGAGATGTCGCGGCCAGCGCCGAGCTGCGTCGCGCGCCATCAGTTGTCGCTCGTGAAATTGGCGCAGAAGATGGAGCTGAAATTCCGGCGCGGACTCACTCTCGGCTGCCGCGCGCGCCGACTGGAGCGCGCACTCTTGAATGATGGAATCTGCGAAAGCTTTCACGGGATCGACGTTTCGACGGACGCGGTGAAGACGGCGCAGGAAACCGCGGCGCGCGAGGCATTGCCGCTGACCTACGAGGTGGGCGACCTGAATTTCATCGAATAGCCCGAGGACACCTATGATTTCGTCGTGGCGCAGACTTCGCTGCATCACGTGCTCTTTCTCGAGTGGATCGCGGAACAAGTGCATCGCACGCTCAAGCACGACGGCTATCTCTGGATTCACGACTTCATCGGCGA
The DNA here is from genome assembly GCA_039936335.1 of Chthoniobacterales bacterium. Classification (GTDB taxonomy): domain Bacteria; phylum Verrucomicrobiota; class Verrucomicrobiia; order Chthoniobacterales; family UBA10450; genus Palsa-1392. The sequence continues at coordinate 29,493 of JBDTIQ010000025.1, read as the reverse complement.
GAAACAAGGCCAATACGACGAGAAACGCCTCAGCTTGATCAAGCAGGTGCTGGCGTTCTTCCGGAAGAGTTCCGCACGAACAAAGTAACCGGCCGCGCGAGATAGTAGCAATCTTCGAACGCCGGTTCCAGCTCGAATCGAAATCGGAATTCGGCCTTCCATGCACTTGGTTGCACCGTCAGGGACGCGCGGCTTATCTCGAGAACGAGGAGACGCGCTCGCTCTTCGAGGATTTGCTCGTGCTCGACCGGGTCTGCATCGACGAAGGAATCACAGTCTACCTCTGGACAATGGCTCATACGCCCACCGGTTCGACCGTGTGAGCCTGGAGAGCAGGAGTTGTTAGGGCCGCCGCGGGCAGCGCCTCCAGTGAAACACGGAGATACTTATCGCGGAAGCGAGAAGACCCGACGGAAAGTTGCCTCTGCGAGGAGCGGGTGGTTCGATTAGAAGCCACCCCGATACAAGCGCGGGGGACGGCGATCTCATCGATCAGCGCGCGTGGCTGGCTCGATTCATCGAGGCGGAAGACATAGCATGAGCCCGGCTGGATTCAATCTGGTGCCACTGAATCCTTGACGGCCTGTGCGAGAAGCTTTTCTGGTCCGCCATCGACTGAGACATGCACTTCGACATTGACCTCCTGGGAGAGGGTGAGAGTCGCGTCCTCGTCTGGCAGTGGTTTGGCTCGACTGTAGCCCGCCAGTCGCAAACCTCTTATCAGGGCTTCTCAAGGCAGACGTAGGCCGATCGCGCTGGATCATCCCGCAGGCTTGAGGAGCGGTGCAGCTCGGTCAAGTCGTGATGTGAAAGTGAGGAAGGCGAGCGGATCGGCGCGGCTCGTCACCGTATGACGAGAGGCGAGGTTCGCTACCACAGCGTCTTTCCCGGCGGCCGCGGCGATTCTCGCTCGCCAACCGAATCGTTTAGGAGATGTGCGGGCGCCTCCTGGTCGCGCTCAAAGCCTTTATCGACGACGCGCTCACCATCGCTTCTCAGTATGCTACCCGGAGATAATTTTTGGCAATCGCTCTAGTTTGCTCACGCGGCTAAGTGCATCAAGCACCAGTTCTCGCCTGCTTTCTACGGAAATTTAATTGCAGGGAGAGAGTCCCGGCTGAACCTTCGTCCTGGGCTTTTCGCAGAGAAATGAGCGCTGCTAAAAAAGGCCGGGCTCTTCCCGGCGAAGAGCCCGGCCAGGATGGTGGATGCCGCTGTCCACGACAAAGGCGATATCTTTACTTCAGGTCGTAAAGCTCTACCAAGGCGACGCCGGATCCGCCATCTACGCCAGTGACGACCGCGGTATAACTGCCGGCCGGAAGCCGGAGGATCGTAGCAGATTCAAGCGAGTTCGAGGGGGCCAGGCCGTTCTTCTCCAGATCCACCACGCATGGGTCATCCTGCCAATTGTCGTTCGTCGCGATCGCCATCCCGTTGGCTTCGTAAACAGTCAGAGTCGGATCGCTCAGTGGCGTGCCCACTTCCTGTGTCGCCAACGAAGGCCCAAGCGCTCGAATGGCAATTGAACTGCTATCGACTTGCCCGACGATGAAGCCGCTAATCAAAGCGTCTTCACCGCGTCCGACGGAGGCACGGGTGCTGAGATTCGCCAACTTCGAGGTCGAGAGCGGCGAGAGGTTATAGGCTTCGAGTAAGCCGACGCCCGCGGTGCCATCAACGCTCGTAACGATGAAGGTGTAGGCTCCGGGCTGTAGCGTTTGAATCGTCGCGGCTTCCAACACATTACTTGGTCCGAGACCGCTCGCGGCAATTTGAGCGGCACCGGGATCATTTTGCCAATCGTCGTTTCTCGCGACGACCTGCCCAGCCGAATTGTAAAGCGTTAAACTGGGATTGGCGACAGCGTTGGAAATCCCGGAATCACTCAGGGACGGCCCGAGCGCCCGCAGGACCACCGTCATCGGGGAGGTCCCGGTGACGATGAAACCTCCTATTAGCGAATTATCTCCGGTTCCCACGCTCCCCCGGGTCGAAAGGTTCAACGCCCTCGCTCCGACGGTCGGAAAGCTGGTCGACTCTAAATGGAGGGGAACGGCATTAAAAGCCGTGCTACAGGCCACGGTAGGATATTGGTATCTAAAGACCGTATCTCCAGCGACGTTTAGCCCCACAAGCTGGGCGAACTGGCTGGGCGCACCGAAGCCATTAATATCCGCGTAGTCAATCAGGTAGTTGAGCGGCGCGTCTTCGTAGATGCTGCCACAGATTGGGCTGAAGAGTGACTGTCCCATTTCGTCGTTCCAGACCTCAGTCGCGAGGTTGTTCTTCAGATCTAGCTGATACTTGCGCGGACTCGCGTAGGGCCGGCTGGCGCCAACAGGCATTTGAAAGAAGCTTTGGAAGCCGTTGTCGAAAACCATGATACTCTGATCGAAAGTAACCGAGATAGCGTGTTGCCCGATGGGAGGGAGAGTACCGGGAGTAGCGTCGATTGCATACTTGGCCAAGGAAGGAAATTGATGCCACTTTTTGGTTGGATCTCCGAAAATCCACTTAATGGCGCCCGTGTCGTAGTCGATGCAGATCAAAAAGTCTTCCCGGCTGGAGACGATAAGCGAGTCGTCAGCCCGATTGTAGGTCACAGCGTTGTTATGGAACCAATCCGTCGGTGAAGGATAAACAAACTGGGAGGGATCATCCCCGCCTGCGATCATCGCCGCGCTGATGATATCCGCCATGTTCCACGTCTTGAGCAATGCGCCAGAGGTGTCGACCTCCATGATCACGGATTCAACGTATTCCGGGGTGTCCGCTTCCAGGATGAGGCCGGTCTTTCCGAGGTCGATATTATGATGGAAGTTGTTTACTCCGGCGCTCGTGTAATCGGCTAGCTGTGAGAATGTCCCGTCCAGGTCGATCCGGTAGAGTTGGGCGCCGTGGGCATAAAAGACCGCATTGTCGAAAAAAGCAACCGAGAAGCTCGAAAAGTTCGTGGCCGTAACAGCCATCCAACGAAGAGCGCCATCGGTGTCGATGATCGCAGGCGAATAGTCGGAGCAGGTGCCTTTGAGCATGAAAAAGTCGTAGCTTAGCGAAGTATCGTCAGTCCGATGCTGCAAAGATCCCGGTTTATTATAGCCGCAAGGGTCGCTGAAAACCGCTGTAGTGATCGTCGTGGTGTCCTGCTTGCTCGAACCGTCCTGGAAGGAATAGGTGAGAGTGACGGTGTTGGCATAACCCGAGTAGAGGCCGTAAACAGGCAGGAAAATCTGGCCGGTACCCGGGTCGATGTCACCTCGGCCGGTCAGATACTCGCTCGAGTAGGTGCCGGAAAGCGGGCGGGTCACCGACGGCCGTTTCGGGGTGATCCCGAATCGAATGCTCGCAATGGTGGTGACGTCGCTAGCCGTGAGCGTAACAGTACTGATAAATGGCGTGGAGCCCTGAACGTGGCTATCGATCGTGATGTTTGTGTCGTCGGCTTGGGTTGCCCCGGCGAGGCCGGTAATCAGCGTGCAAAAAGCAGCAATCAGGCAAAAGGAATTTAGCTTCATGGAGGCGTATTTTTTCGAAAATACCGGATAAGGAAAGTTTTATTTTCAAAAAACGTGATTTTCTTGAAGAAATGTCGCCGCGCCGCCGGCCAGCGGTTGCGAAAGCTGCTTTGTTCCCGAGCACTTCGTCTCGCGGGAACCGGCGTTCTCACGCGTGGTTTACGCGCCGGTCGCCTTGTTTCCTTGCGTAAACCGTCCTCGAGAATATGATCGGACGATGGAATCCTTGGACGCTCTTTCACCCGAAAGAGCGACCCCCAGCGCGCTTCCGGTGGTGCCCGGCAGCTCCGACGCGCCGCCGAAGTTCCGCAAAAGAAACATGCGATGGCCGATTCTCGGTGGCGTCCGTTTCTTCCTGGCGCTGATCGTGGCAGGCGCTCACTGCAGTATATTCGCCGCGCCGGGAGCAAAGATTCTCGCTCTCCAATATTTCTCCGGGCTCGCCGCTGTGATTGGATTCCTGGTCATTTCCGGATATTCCATCGCGGCCTCCTATGCAAAGAAGAGGGAAGGCTTCTATGGGCGCCGCGCGCTTAGAATCCTGCCGCTTTACGTACTTGCCATCGCCTTGATTGCAGTCGGGCCGGTCTTCTTTACGAAGATTTTCGGCCCCCCTAATACGCGGCTGCTCTTCGGTAACCTTTTTCTCCTACAGGGCTTCCTGGTTAAATCCCTCCCAGGCAACCCGGTCTTGTGGACTCTCTCTCTCGAAGTATTTTTTTATCTCTGGACTCCCTTGTTCGCGCGCCTTTCTCAGGGAGTCTTGATTACTCTGGTTTGTATCTCTGCCATCGGTTATGGGCTGGCTTACTATCTGCACTTGCCCTTTTTCACTGGGCTCCTCTATGGAAGTAGTGTGCCTCTGCTGGGATGGTCGTGGCTGTTGGGCTTTTGGATTTACCGCAGCTCACAGTCCAACCTCACCTTCTTACTGGCCGGCGCAATCGGCGGGTGCGCGCTCAGTTTTAACCCTTCCTTCTTGCTCTATCTCTGGCCGGCGACCTGGCTGATCACTATCGCCGCCGTCGGATATGGCTATCGCTTCCCCTATCATGGGACGCTCGCGAAGGTGTTGACGCTCCTGGGGGATGCGTCCTACCCGCTCTATCTGGTGCACTTCACTGTCTTCAGCTTTCTAAAAGTATTCGCGAAAACAACCTCGGCGTATTCGTATATCTTGAGTGCGATCGCTGTCTCCGTCGTGCTTGATCTCGCCTTCGATAAGCCCTTCAAGCGGCTAGTGCGCACCGTCGCGGCCAAAAAACTGCACCCGACTGGAGTGGGGGTCCCGTAGCGGAAGCCCATGAGCGTTTATGTTCAGCCTTCCGACACGCCGATGAGTTACTCCCCCGTGAGTGCTCCCGCTCTGCGCGCGGAGATCGGTCGGGACCACGTTCCCGGCCAGGTGATTCCGTAAGGAAGGAGCGGCTCCATATGAAACATGATGTCCGTAAAACCCGCTGCCAGGAGCAATCGGTTCAGGTCGACTTCGGCGAAGACACGCATCTCCAGAGTGCTGCCAGGACCGCCATGGAAAATGAGGTTATCGAACCGCTGAACCACCCCCTGACGCGTGTAATTGGTCAGTACATACTTACCATGTAACTCGTCAATGGTGAATTCGTGCAGCTCAGGAAAATGCTCGATCGTTTCCGGCAGGATGCCATAGGGCACGGTCAGGACAAACAGGCCACCCGGCTTGAGCAGTTGGAAAGTGTTGTCGAAGGCCCGAGCTACCGGCGGAAGAACGTGCTCGAAAATTTCCGAGGCGATTACGAAATCGTACGCTGCGATGCGATCAGACGTAAGAGGAGCAGTGATATCGAACTGCGGTTCGGTGTGGAGGAAAGTGTTTTCGTAGTCGAACTTTGCCACGAGCCGCGAGGCGTAGTTGTTTGAATCGGTTAAACCGAGGCCGCGTACCTCGGGCCGGGTAGGAAAGTCGGGCAACGTAAGGCTGTGGCCAAAGAAGTGGCGAGCGAGGATATCTACTACCGAACGCACCCGTGGGGTCGAACGACAGACTGGGCAGGACGGGGTTTCTCGACCTAAACTCTCGAGGGGAAAGTCAACCGGAGCGCCGCAGATGTTGCACTGGAACGTTTTCACGATCGGCTCGCCCGAGGTCATTAACTTTACGATAATCCCTCGGGTGAAGAAGTCACGTTCGTCCTTCAGCATGGAGCGTCGAGGTGATCTCAAACGGGCAAGGGCCAAGGAGGTGGACCTTTAGCTGCTCACAAGGTTCTTTCTCTTAAGCGACTTAGCTGTTCTTGCAGGCTCAGAGCCCATTTTGTGCGCGCTTGAAATTCTTCCTGTAATCGAAGTAATCGATCACGCGTCTCTGATAATTCTTCGTTGAGGCGGAGCGCCCATCGGGTCCGCTCGTCCAGTTCCCGCCATGCCGCCTCATGGGCAACCTGCGCCTCCTGGAGCATTTCGGTGGAAGCCATTTCGTAGTCGACGCGTCGCTCAAACTCCTCCTCCAAGGAGATTGCCACCTGGCCAGAAGCCGCTGCGGCTTGCGGTTCTTGATGCAGCGCTTGTGAGAGCTCACGAGCTTCCCGGGAAACGTCGGAAGCGTCACCCTCGTCACTTGAGATTCTCCGGCTGTCGGTTTGGGAACTGTTTATTTTCTGGGTTAACGGCTCGACGCAGCCTACAGAAAAGGATTCTCCGAGAGAGTCAAGAATGCGCTCGATCGCCGGCTGTGGTTGTTCGATCAGATCCCGGAAGAGAACGCGATAAACGATCCCGGGCCCGTAGGCTTCTTCCGCAGCGATACAGGCCCGTACGTAGGTCATCCAGAGTTCGCGTCCTTTTGCGACCGTCTCGGCAAGCTTAAAACCCGCAACTCGCTCAAAGTGTACCATCGGCGAGGCGGCTGCGTCGCAATCACGCACGAGATGAATGAACCGAGCGGCCGGAAATAACTTTCGCAGCGCGCATATTCCGAAGGAATATTCCGGAGTGCCATTGACCCATCGCTCCTTCGGGTCCGAGGCACCACGACTGATCTTGAAGGCTGGGTGGTCCTGCGGGCTGGCCGGCACAGTAGATGCGCGTCGCATTTGCTCAAATCGGTCTTTCCAATCGACGATCGACCTTTCGATGCTGTGCCCGATCGTGGCCATGAAATCAAGGCAGTCAACCCCCATCGCCGAAAGTTGGGAGCGCTCGCCGCGCGCTGATCCGCGACGATAAGCGGAGGCGACATCGAGGGCGAACTGCGCCATCCAATTCGATTCCTCTAGGCCGAGAATATTCGGGTGTTGACCGAGACACCAGGTGAGGATGCTGGTGCCGGAGCGCGGCGAACCCACGATGAAAATTGGCCCCTTACTCTCGATGGCAGCAGGCGTCATGAGTGGAAGATTGGTCAGGCATCGCTCATCACGTTAGTTTTGTGGTCGCCGCGACGGCGGCGTCAAGCATCAAGGCATCGGAAAACTTTGTTGACGATCCTGCGCCTTTCGCGCAAGAAACCAAGCGTCCATTTCGCCTGTCGTGGGAACGCACGGCGCCGTGAGCCAACTTTATGTTGCACCATCTCCAGCAAATTCTCTCGCACTGCAGCGTGGCGGTTCAGTATCTCTGGAGCTGTTGCCATGCTGGCAGCCGCGTCTTCTTTCTCACGTTGAGCCAGGGAGAGGCTCCGCGCGACGCCTTTCGTATCGCAAGGAGGCAGGTGGGATCCTCTCGACGCTTTTCCAAGTTCGGAGATGCCCGACACCGCCCGCCGCTTCTCGTGCATTATCATATTTTCAAAAATGCAGGGACATCCTTCGAGTGGGCGCTGGAGCAAGCGCTCGGGAACGACTTGATGCGCTTCGACAAGTCAGAGTGCCATGGATTTGTTTCGGCTCGAGAGCTTGCGACGATTGCCCGGCAGCATCCCTCCATCAAAGCAATCTCGACCCATCAGGCCGCTCCTCCCGCCCCGACAATCAGGGGCCGCGATGTGCTGACAAGTATCCTCCTGCGCGATCCCATTGCCCGGGTGCGCTCGATCTACGCGTTTGAGCAGCGGCAGGAACAGACCAGCGAGGGCCCTATCAAGGCGAAAGAGCTTGATTTTCAGGGCTACATCGAGTGGTGCCTGAAGGCGAGGCCGCGAATGTTTTGTGATTTTCAGTTCCACTTTTTGCGACGCTACGCCACCCACCACGAACCGCTCTTGAATGAATCGGAATTGCGCAAATCCATTGCCGCGCTCGACGCAATCCACATCGTCGGCACAGTTGAGCGTTACGATGAGTGGCTCGGTCTGGCCGAGTCTGTCCTGTCGCGCAAGTTTGGTAAACTAAAGCTTCAGCCGGTTCGACTCAATTCCAAGGATGCGGTGCAGCCAGAGTCGCAGGAAGAGATCTATCACGATCTCATCGTGGAGTTAGGGCTAGATTTAGCCCAAGAGCTTTTGGAAAGAAATCAGTTTGATATGCGGCTCCACCAGGTATCCGACGCCATTCTCAGCCGAAGGCTTGCCGAGGAGGGTGCGGAAGTTAGACTGCGCAGGGCTTATGTCGAAGCGCATCGGTCGCCGCTCGCGCCTCCGCTGGTGGGTTAGCCAGAGCCGGAGCCACATTTTTTTGCGTACGTCGTTCATACGCTCCCGGGCCTTCGCGCAGCCCAGGTCGACCAAGTTATATGAAAACCGAACAGCCTGACCACTTCAGGTGGCCAAGCCGACCGAGAGCTCTTACCGCAGACTTGGTCGGAGGTATCCTTCTCCTCGTTCTCGCGCTTCTTTTCTACTATCTGGCCGTCCTGCGGGTTGACCTGAAGCACACCAGTTTCCTCGACCTCGGGCCCTATCCGGACGCGGTTGAATATTTTGCGCAAGCCAAGTCCATGCTGCACCACGCCGGCCCGAAGATTCAAATCGGTTATGATGTGCTGCCTTCGCGCTATCCGCCTGGATATCCGATCCTTATGATCCCGTGGCTGAGCTGCCTCCCCCACCACGGGATATACGCTCCGTTCCGGACCAACCAAACCATCGGCCTCCTCCTGATCATTGGGTGTTTCGCCCTCTACTACGGCAGCGCTCTTCCGCTTGCCGGAGGGATTGCAGCCCTGCTTCTAGCAACCCAGCCGGCCCTTGTTACCTATAGCCGGGCTTCGATGAGCGATCTCAGCGGGGCCGCAGTCGCGGTGCTGGCCTTCGCGCTGGCATATCTTGGTCTTAAATTCCAGCGACGATGGTTACTTTACGCGACGGCGGTCGTCCTTGGCCTTTCTCTTTGTATTCGTCCGCAGCTAGTGTTTTTGGCTCCGCTTCTCATCAGCATGGCCTTCTATCCCCAGAGCAACTCGATTGGACGTTGGTTCTTCCATTGCGTCCTTATCCTTGTGATCTTCGCTGTCGCGGCGAGCCCTTATTTTCTCTTCAATTGGGCGGAGTTCGGTCACCCTCTTAAGACGGGTTACGATTTTTGGGTTCCTTCTCTCACCGACCATCAGATGCCATTTTCTCTTCGTAATCTCCCCCGGCAGGCGGCAATGCTTTGGTCGGAGGCTACGGCGACCCGCACGCAGTTCCAAGTGGCCAATCTTTTCGGCACCGGGACGTATTTTGTCCCAGCATTCGTCCTCCTTTCTCTTGTCGGTCTTGGTTTCTGCCGATTCAACCGTTTCACGGGGAGTGCCTTTCTCGCGGGCGCGAGTTTTTTCCTGGCCACTGCCACCTACAGCTTTGTCGACGGCAGGTTCTTCATGCCGCTCCAATTCCTTTTCGTCTCCGTCGCGACGCTCCCTGTCGTCTGGGCGCTGAGCGAGTGGAAGTCCAAGCGTCGGCATCTCTGGCGCGTTCCCATCCTTCTCCTTTTCGTCCTTTGTTGTCTCGGTTACCCTTCGCAATCGGGCTACACGCCGCGGAATAATCGCGCGCAAGTATGGGACGCGATTCATCTCGTCGGCGCGCGCGGAAGTTCGCCTCGTTACAAGGCGGTAACTAATTTCAGCCGCGCCTTTGCGCGGCAACCCGGAATCGTTCTTTCTAACATCGATCCGGTTTACTTGAACGCACTTCTTCCACCTCTTTTCGTGGCCGCTCCGATCGACGGAATGCACTCCTATGCTTACAGTCGAGCCTGGCATTACGGAGAGTTGCAGGCCATCCAACTCATTCGAAGAGGCCTCGCCCAACATTTGCCGGTTTACTCGCTGCGCGTTCCGCCGATGAATCCTAAAAAAGGCTCGGGACCTTTGCCTGCGGTCGAAGGCCATACCTGGCGACCTGAGACGGTTTCGCGCCCAGGATTTCTTGTCATGAGCTTAATTTCGGATAGGTAACATCTTCTCCAATGAATCGAACTGTTGCCGGCAATGATCCTTTCAGTCGTCATACCCTGTTATAACGAACGTAATACGATCGAGGCGATCGTGGAGGCGGTGCGTTCAAGCCCGATCAAGGAGATCGAAGTCATCATCGTCGATGACGGTTCGACTGATGGGACGCGAGAGCTTCTCCAAAGCAAGCCGGCCGGCTGGGTGGACAAAATTGTACTACAGGAAAAAAACCGGGGGAAGGGCGCCGCGCTCCGGGCGGGCTTTGCGAATGCCACGGGCGACCTGGTCATTGTGCAGGATGCGGACCTTGAATATGACCCGCGGGAGTATCCGATCCTGATTGATCCAATCCTGGAGGATCGCGCTGACGTTGTCATTGGTTCCCGGTTTGCCAGCGGCCGCCCGCACCGCGTCGTCTATTTCTGGCACATGGTGGGTAATCGTTTCCTCACCTTGCTTTCCAACATGTTGACCAACCTGAACCTGAGTGACATGGAGACGTGCTATAAGGTTTTCCGACGCGAGCTCCTGCAGCAAATCATCATCGAAGAAGATCGCTTTGGATTTGAACCTGAAATAATCGCCAAAATCGCCCGGACCGATGCCCGAATCTATGAGGTTGGCATCTCTTATTACGGGCGGACCTATCTACAGGGGAAAAAAATCGGGTGGAAAGATGGCTTTGCCGCCATTTATGCGATCATTAAATATAACCTGTTCGTGCGTTAGCCGAGGACGGCAATGACTAGGCAATATCGGACGTCTCGCGCTCTCGGGGGCATTGCCGTCGTTATAATCCTGGCCGCCTGTTTGCGCTTGTACGGCATCAACTGGGGGTTGGAGAGCGGATACGGCCATTATCTTAACTTCCAGCCCGACGAGTTCATTAGCATGCGCGGGATGCTGCCGATAGACATCTTCAAGGGCAAGCTTCAGGCCCCCGGGGCATATTTTGAAGGCACCTTTAATTATTACCTTTGGTCCATTCCCGAAACGCTTCATCGGTTGATTACGGGCGCTCCGCCCCTGCGGAGTGATGTGATTCCGGTCGATCGCTGCGCCTTCATCCTTTTGACTGGGCGTTTGCTTACGGTGGTCTTTGACCTCGCGACTATCATCGGTCTCTACGCTATTATTCTCGCGCTGACGACCTCCCGCGCCGCGGCACTTCTCGGCTCTTTCGTTTACGGAATTTTACCCATGCAGGTTATCTATGCGCATTTTATGCGTACCCATGTATTAAGCAATCTTCTGTGCGTCGGTGTAATCTGGCTTTCCCTCATCGCGCTGAAACACCGTCGCTGGTGGCTCTATGTCGCGGCCGGGCTTGTCGCCGGCTTAGGGGGCGCTACGAGATATCCGGTTGCAGTCATCTTAAGTATTCCATTTTTTCTTGTTCTCTTCGCGGGCCAATCGGAGGACGGGCACGGCCTCACTCGCCTCACCGCGGGAGCACGCCGCTTACTCGTCGGGCCGGTCTGGTTTCTGGCGGCAGGATTTGTTTTTGGGCTCTTTCTCGGTGCTCCCATGCTCTTTCTCGATTTTCGAACTGTGGCGCACACTATCTCGACTGAGACTTTGCACTACGTTCCGCCTGGGGCGACCAAGATGTTTGATTTTACACCGCTCTTAAAATACTTTTCCACCCTGATCCCCTACGCGAGTTACCCCCTTCTCTGGATCGTTTTGTATCTCGCGGCGGCGGCGGTGTTCCTTCGGCGGTCTCTCTGGCCAATCGTTTTGCCACTCTTTCTCTTTAGTGCTCTTTATACCTACCCAATGGCAAAGGGTTATATCGTGGTTTTCGCCCGTCAGGTGATGCTTTTGCTGCCTGTTTTTTGTATCTTTCTCGGTTTGGCTGCGAAGTTTGCTCTCGATAAGACCCGGGAGCGGCCCTCGGTGGTGCGGGGACTGGCTGGACTCATCACGCTACTGATTCTCCCGACGGTCGCCTTCGATGTCGCTTACGACCGGGCGATGAGTCGCGGCGATGTTAGAGAAACACTGCGACACGATCTCACAGCTGTGCTCAAAGATACCTCGTCGGCGACCATCGGCGTGAGCGAAAGCGGCGGCTACTTTTACACGGTAATGCCTGCGGTCTTTCCTCTGAATGGCGGAAGAGTGGAAGTCCGCTTGCAGAAGGCGTCGGAGCCCGCCGACTACTTTGTGGTCGGCTTTGAACGACCGCTAGCGGATGGTTGGCGTCAATACCAGATCAAGCAAGTGGAGAAGGCGGGTATGTTTCGTTTCGTGAAATCTTACAGTCGATCGCCTCATCCGTTCGGGATGCCCTTGGATATATCAGAGTTTCCGCCTGACATGACGTATCCGTTTCCGATGATCCTGCTCTTCCGCAAAGCAGGCGGTTGAACGTTTGGTCTCGCGGCGTGTCTAAATGGAATCGCTCTTAGATGGAAAAGTGATGGCCTTTGGGTTTACGTCTCGATGTGTGGAGGTGGCAAGTAGGCGATTTGGTCTTCTTGCCAGCCTGACGATTCTCTGGTTTTCGTTCGCCTTACAATCTGGTTATGCTCAGAAGGCCGACCAGGAAACCGCAATTGGTCCGAAAACGCCGAATGCAGATAGGATAAACCCCGTCGAGGTTACCGTTAAAAGTTTCGGAGCGGCAGGGGATGGCATCACAAATGACACCGCGGCGTTCGCTGCGGCTTTAAAGTCGGTAGCAGCCAGAGGGGGCGGGGTCTGCAGGGTGCCACCCGGAACATACAGGATTTCCTCATCGGGCATCACGCCTCCCTTCATTCCCGCCGTCTCGTCAGGTGTCCATTTGGTGGGCGCAGGGCGTGGGCAGTCCATTCTCAAAATAAATGGAATGCCGACAAATCAAATGCTGCAATGTGACGGAGACAATTGGAGCGTAGAAGACCTAACTTTTGATATGCAGGATTACTTCCCGAGACATTTGGTTTCGGCCGTCACCTGCAAGGGCAGAAACTGGCGAGTGACCGACTGCGACTTCATTAATATCGGAAGGTTCGGGATCAGCGCTTTTGGCGGCGACAATTGGCAGATTGAGAGAAATAATTTCACCAAAACAAATCCAATCGGGGATGGAAACGAGGCAATTAATGTTTCGCGGAACAGGTCAGGCACGCCCTACGCAACAAATGCCCGCATCGTCGATAATGTTTGCGATGGCAGTGGAATTTGGTTCTGGGGTAATCATTCTCTGATCGCTCGTAATCGCGTAAGCAGAACCGGCTTTGGCACTGGCATCGGTACTGGAACTGCTGAACACGCGGGTGACTTAGAGATAACCGGCAATATCTGCTCCGGGGGGCGTGGCTTTGATCAAAACCGCACTTGGGTGAGCGGGTTCGAGTTATGGGCGCCAAATTCAACAATTTCAAATAACATTGCGTATGATAATGATGGCAGTGGAATCATCGTCGGCGGCCGTAACTGCATCGTGATAGGAAATCACAGCTTTGATAATGGTGCTGGGAGCGCAGGTGTCGGGTTTGGCGCACGTTATCTCAACGCTTTGAACAATGCGTCCGGCTCTGTCTTCATAGATAACGTGGCACACGACGCAAAGGGGGCAGCCCGCAGTCTGACTCAGACTTACGGCTATGCGGAGCAGCCCGGAGGACTGCGTGGCATTACTCAAATAGCCAACGACTATGGCGGAAATAAAATCGGAGACTTTAAGATCAATCATCTCTCCGGTTCTGGAAATATATCCACATCGCGACCGACTTACACGACAGGTGGCCAAACTTCGGCCTTTCGAAGTAAATTGCGGGCTCTCGCCGCGGCGAGGAACGCAGGCATATCGGAGGGTGCGCGTCGCGCCATTTCGCAATATCTTGCACGATAAAAGATGGATCATTCCGCTTCAAGGAATCGCAGGCGCTTGACGACTGATCTGTTGGTGGCGTGCGAACGGCTGTGCAGCGCAACGAGCACGCCGTAATTAAGCAGGACGGCTCACGAACAAATTGACGTAATTGGCCGGGTCATCCGGGCTAAGGTTCGGGCTGGCGTCTTGGGTCAGGATTCCGTTTGTAATCAACGAACAGTGAAAGCGATTGCTATAAAGAAAATCGAGCAGTTCTTCTCCGGACGAGCCGGCACACTTTAGCCCATAAGGCCAGAATTCGAGGAGGAGCGTTATCGAGAGGTTTTCAGCCAGAATACGCGCCGCCCCTCGTAACGCGTGGAGCTCAAACCCCTGAATATCTAACTTTATGAAATCGACCCGTTCCCCGGGACGGAAATATTCATCCAGCCGGACCGAATGAATCGTCCTCTCCTCGCGCGACTCATTTTCGGTCGGATAAGTGCGATGATCGACATTCAAATCACGGGATAAATATAGGATAGTGCTGCCGCTTAAGTCGCCAACCGCCAGTTGGTTTAAACGCAGATTGCGCCGATGAGAAAGAGCAGACTCTAGCCGCGCAAAATTGTCGCGATCCGGCTCAAAGCTGTGGACCATCCCGTGCCGGCCAACACAGTCTGCGAGGAAAGCGGAGTAGATCCCGATATTTGCTCCGGCATCGACTACAACACTCCTCGCGGGAATTCGACTTCGGAGTATCGACCGTTCGCCGCGATCTGAGTAACTCTTAAACGCGCTGTAAAGCGGGCGATAGACTGGAAAAGCAAATTTGTAGAGTTGATTGCCAGCTCGCCTGGTTAGATTTCCGACAGACACAATGACTACTTGCGGGTTAGCGTGACCGTAAAAAAAGAAGCCGCAAGTCGAGGAGCGATTCGGCTGAACCAGAGATCGCTCTCGAAGAGTCCGCGAAATACGAAATGGGGAATCGGCAGGCGATGAGAAATTCCACCCGTCGCAAAATAGGAGAGTGCGGTGTAGGGACGGAACACTTCCGATTCCAACGAGTAGTGCCGCTCAATCCTTGATCTCCAGTCTCGGCGCTCGAATATAAGACAAGGCAATGCTTCGTTGGCGGAAGAGAGGGGGCCGCGCACCTCTTCCAACTCGGGGCGACTGATAGAGAAGTCGACTGGCTCATGGTGGAGATGTCGGTAGATGAGCGAAGAGATGACGGAGAAGTATGGCTCGGTCGCAAAGATGTTTCCTCCCGGCTTAAGCTTGCCCGCGGCCTTTTCAAGAAAGTCGATTGGTGCCTTTAGATGGTGCAGGACGTTGGTGAGGGTGATGGCGTCAAGGCTTTCGTCCGCGATCGGTTCAAACTTATCTATCTCGTGACAGTCGAAAACATAATCGAGATAATCGAGTTGAAGGACGTCACTGGTGCGAATGCTGGGATAGTAGCGAGACAATGGCGAGACACCGCTGCCGATCTCAAGAATATTGAGCGAAGCGACATCGCTGAGATTGCGGAATTGGTCTTCATATAGCCGTTTATACCAATAAAGAAGATTTCGGTTAGAGCTGAGGCGGGCGCGGTTTCGCAGTGTCGCTTCCAAATCAGATGTGTACTCGGCGGACACGAGCGGGGCTGGTATCGCAGAAGTGTGCATCTTACAGGAACTTAATCCGGGCGGCAGCGAAGCGAAGCATGCGTAACAGAATGAGGCCGTGCCGCCAGCGCTGTATATTGGTTTCGCCATATGTTCTTTCGCGATAGTGCACTGGCACCTCTACGATCTGGAGCGCCATCCGGGCGGCGCCGAAGATGAGATCGAAGTCCCCGAATGGATCGAATTCTCCGAAGTATTTGCGATGAGCAGATAACTTAAGATAGTTTTCGCGAGTTAAGACCTTAGTTCCGCACAGGGTGTCTTTGAAGCGCTGTCCTAGAACAAAAGAAAACATCACCGCAAAGAACTTGTTTCCCATGAGATTGAAGAAACGCATCGCCTGCTTCTCCATCGGGTAGACCAATCGACTGCCATTGATAAATTCCCCTTTTTGCGAGGTAAGAGCAGCATAAAAGCGCGGTAGCTCCTCCGGCGGAACGGTGAGATCGGCGTCCAGGATCATCAGGATATCCTTTTCCGCGATCGCAAATCCCTTGCGGACGGCATCTCCCTTACCCTTTCCCTCCTGTCGATCCACTTTAATGTTCCGGAGATTGGCATATTTCTGCTGGAGCCGACAGATTGTCTCCCAAGTGTCATCCGTGGAATTTCCCTCGATAAAAATTAACTCATCATCGGGGCCCATCGCAGGAGTGCGCAGAATCGCCGCTTCGATGTTACCGGCCTCGTTGCGCGCGGGGACGATCACGGAGACGGAGGGTTTTATCCCCTCAGCGGAGGGACGCGGAAAGATAGGCCGAGCAACGACGAGGTTGAGAAGATTGAACATCCGAAAGCCCGGGAGGGGAGCTACAAATCGATTGGCAAGATAACTGATGACAGGGATATAGACCGGGATAAGAAGTTTACTCTCGTGGCGGACAAGTTCGTAATCGGCGAGGAGCAGCAGGTTGCGCACGTCTTCGTTGGCAATCCAGTTTTCTTCCGGTGTCACGCTACGGAGACCAAGGGAGGTGGCGAGGCGTAGCAGTGGTTTCCAAAGAGAACTGTAATAGGTGAGAATAACTTTGCTGGAGGGCGAAAGGATGTGCCGAAGCTCTTCCAAAAAAGACTGCACATCCTCCTCGTAATGGACATTTCCATTGAGCAAGACCCAGTCAGGCAAAGAATCTTTCGTCGACTCCAAAGTATCAGTCTTGGTCCCCGGTTCACCGGTCCCGCTCTCGAGGACGAAGAGTTCCTTGTTTGTAAAGCGAAGCGAGTCCGACATTCCCTTTGCGTCTATCTCGACGACGCGGTCGTCTGGCCGGATATAAAGATCCAGGTAGTCGCGTAACTTCCGGTAGAGGTACCTGTGCATTCGAAGAGCCGTCGTCCGAGTGCTAGTTGATTCGAAAGTGGAAACTGTTTCGGTTTTCGTCGGAGTGAGTCATTTCGTTATAGAGCAATTCCATTTTGAGCAGCGGCCGTCGAGGCACGCGACCGGTGCTGCGACAAACGATCGTCATTCAGTAGTCTCGCTAGTTGTTTCCGAACCGCTTCGGGCGAATAGAGGTTGACTGTTGTCCGCAAACCATTCTGCGAAAGTTTTTCCCACAGGTCCGCGTCTTGATAGAGTTTGATCACCGCCTGAGCGAAATCCTCAGAGCTATCTGCCAGGACAATATCCACGCCGTCGGTTAGCGACATACCCTCGACGGCGAGTGAGGTCGCCACGACCGGAACGCCGAACCCCATACTTTGATTGATCTTGCCTTTTACGCCAGCGCCGAAGCGCAGCGGCGCGACAGAGAGCCGGACGCTCTCGAAGAAAGGACGGACATCGGGTTGTAAGCCCGTGATGACGATGTTTTCGCTAGCCAAGGCAACAACGGAAGGAGGCGCCTTATCGCCAATGACGTAGAACCTGATTCCGGGAAGGCGACTGAGGACGTTGGGGAACACCTCCTGCGCAAAATAAAGCACTGCATCGGCATTAGGCGAGTGCTGAAAGCTACCGATGAAGAGAAAATCATGCCGGAGTGCGAAAGGTGTTTGGGATCCTGGCACATCCACGATGGTCGGAACGATCTCGATTAAGCTTTGCGGCCGCTTCGCTTCTAAGAGTTGTCGTTCGTATTGACTCACCACCCAGGTTTCGTTTGAATCATCGATCAACTCGAATTCCTGGCGCTGCTTCTCCGCGGCGTTCGCTTCGATCACGGGATCTTTAGTTAGTTTGGCCTCGCGGTCCAGGCGAAGGTGGTGCAAGTCGACCGTGTCAAAGATGATCCAGCTCTGAGGAGCTAACTGGTGCAGGTCCGCGATATGTTTCCTGGCGGTGTCACAGCGGCTCAGAATGACCACATCAAGACTTGGGCCATGCTTTTCAAGGTAGCTCTTGATGCTCTTGAAGTAGGGATGATGAATAACTTCGATGCCTCGTTTACGAAGTTCATCTCCGTACGGAGGTATGTCTGCGAGATTATCCGGCAGAAAGCTTACTTTGTGCCCCAGTTCGTGCAAAATATTTACGATGTGGAACATTCTGACCGAGCCCGCATCCCGGTCCGTCATCGGGAGGTGATGATCGACGACAAGGATCCGCTTGCGAGTCGGGCTGATCGAATCCCAAAGGGTGAGGTCTCCGTTCTCAGGCTTGCCGAAGAGGACTGATGCCCAGGTAGCGGCGAAGCGAGTTCGATTGATTTCCTGATGGCGTTTTACCCCGGTCAACGTATCGGTTCCTCCGGTGACTCCTTCGTAATGGATGACCCTGCTGTGGGGCTGATAAAGCACTTTTCTACCGACGGCAAACACCTTAAATGCCAGATCGACATCTTCGTAGTAAGCTGGCGTATATTTCGAGTCGAAACCGCCGAGTTGGAGAAAGAGGGAGCGAGGGATCATGATGCTCGCGCCCGAACAGTAGTCCACTTCGCGCATAAAGTTGTAGCTGGGGTCGCTGGCGTCCTTGGATTTTCCGCGATTCCAACCTGACCCGTCGCGCCAGATAATTCCACCGGCCTCCTGTAGACGCCCATCAGGGTAGACCAGCTTTGAGCCGACTAATCCGGCATTTGGTTCGTAGTCGAATGTCGCACGCAAGGCCGTTAGCCAGCCGTCGGTTACGTTTGTGTCGTTATTCAGAAAAACGAGATACTGGCCTCGGGCGGCAGCCGCTCCGCGATTACACGACGCGATGAAACCTTGGTTCTGGTCTGAGCGAAGATAGGTGAGGCCGGAAATCTGTGGGAGCGCTTCCACGGTCGCATCGTTAGAACAGTCATCAACTACGATTACTTCGTAGGGAACGAGTCCAGAGTGTTGTTGCACGGCAGCAAGACATGAGAGGGTATAGTCAATCTGATTGAAGACCGGGATGATGATCGAGACCTCCACCTCTTGGTGCATGGCGAACACAGTCGGCTCGGTCGGTGCCGGAGGTTTTGTGACGATGGGAACCTTGTTCGTCTCCGCTCTCGCGCTCGGCGCCGGCACGACTGCCGCGGGGAAACTTTCGTAGGTGCGAAGAGCTTCGATTTCGGCCGAGAGCGATTCCACTTCGGGATGAGATTGCCGCCAGGCATGATACTTCGCGACGTTATTATCGAGATGGCCGAATCCTTCGAGAGGTTTGCTGGCGAAGAAAGCGCTGAGCGCGCTAAACGGATTTGCGATCTTCCAACGGCGCGACTTCTTGAGCAGTGTCGCGGCATTGCTCGTTTGATCAAGAATCCGCAGGAGCTTCTTCAGTTCCAGAAGCTGCTTGCGCAGGCGATCAGTCAGGGAAACGTTCCGGTCTTCTGCGGTCGAGAGGCGCACACTGAGACTCTGCAGAAGCTGATTAGTCTGGTTGAAACGGTCACGGACTTTACTTAGCTCCTCTCGCTGCTGTTGCTCGCGAACGAGCAGCGTGTTTAGCTCCTGCGTAACTTGCTCGCGCTGCTGTTGCTCGCGCACGAGCAGCGTGTTTAACTCTTTTATAACCCGCTCGCGCTGCTGTTGCTCGCTCAGGAGCGTTTCGTCGAGGTGCGCATAGGCTTTTTGGAGCTCTTCAATCCTGCCATCACGACGACCGATTTCCGCCGCGGCGCGGATATTGCGTTCGCCTAGCTCTTTGCGCAAACCTTCGATAGTCTCCAGATGGCGGGCGAGGCTCTCGCGGTTACGAATCTCATCTCCTCGACGAGTGGCGAGCTCTTTACGGACATCTTCGCTATCGGGAACGCTTCTGTTGATTCTACTCGGAGTTCCGGAGAGTTGATTGAGGTTAGATGTTTTCGAAGGCTTATCTTCATTCGCTCGTTCACTGACAAGCTTCTGAAAGAAGCGGACCAGTTCTTCAGAAACTCCCGCGTCGATCATTTGTTCGATCGAAAAGCTGGTATGCCTTCGACTGTGCGAAACCAGACTGGCGGCAGCAGCCGTGTCGGCTCCACTTAATCCCGCGAAGCCGACGATCCTTTGTAACTCGCGATCGGGTTCGTCGAAGAAGGCTTGATAGCTGGTGAAGAGTCGGCTCTCCGGCTGGGTGTTGGCCATGACTCTACGGTTGTAGATTTCCCAGAGGCGCAGGCCGAGCGCGTAGGAAGTGCCGTTCCGTTTGTGCATCGAATAGGCAACCTCGAGGGGATTGCGCACCATGATGATCGTCTTCACCGCGGGGAGCAAATCTCGCCAGAAAGGAAGCGTGAGTGAGTTACGCGGGTCCTTCCAACCCCAAGTTGATGTGTTACCGAAGCGCTCGATCAACAAGTCGGCCTTGGCGCGCGCTGAGGCAAGCAGGTCGCCTTGGAAGGTCTCGCCCTCCCGTGGCGGCAAATCCCACGCCGCGCCGATGGTGCTCAGGACTTCGTCATTTAAATCAACGAAGCGCAGGTTTTCCCAGAAGCCGTCGAGATTATCCGCGGCCGGAGGCATCATGTCATTCTCGGTCCCCAAGTAGAGACCGCACTGCTGCAAAAGCCGCGTGAGCAGAGAAGTGCCTGAGCGATGCGCGCCGGCGATGCAAATGGTGGTTTGATCCATTGGAGAGACCGACTCAGGCATAGACCGGAGGGCCGCTGGATTCAACCGGAGACGAGGAACGCAGACGAATCTGTCGCTGGAGGGACGGACCAAGCGAAACCGCTATTGCGGCACGACTTTGACTTCGGAGAGCATCTTGGCGTGGGCCTCGCCTTGATAAAGCCGAAAGTCGTAGTGATGCTTGGATTGAATCCAATCGACTTTGGTTGAGCCGTCTTTGCCGCTGCCGAAGAGGTGCTCCGGCGCGCCATCGTCGCTGACGTAAACCTGACCATCTCCCGCCGTTCCTGTGGCCCAAGAGATGGTTGTTACGCCTTTGCCGGCGCTTGTCGGGACCGGGTTGGGACTTGCAGAGATAGTGGCGGCCGCGGCGGCGCGCGTCGTTCCGCTCGGGCTGGCGGCCGGGCTTTGATCGCTGGAAGTTGAACGGCCGCAGGAGACCAGAGCGAGACTCAGAAGCACGAACCCGAAGATTTTCATGTCGCTGAAAGTAGCAGCCATCGAACTCGTCGCAAATCGAGCGGCCGAAAGGATCTTCATTTACTGCCCGGTTTGATCGCCGGAATCGCCGTCAAATCGGAAGGAATCGCCGCGGCGGAAAAAGTTTCCACGTCCAAAGCCACGAGGCTAACAAACGGACAACCGAAATCGGGACGGGTGCCACCGCTCCGATCGACGATCACTCCGACGCCGACGACCTGTCCGCCGTGAGCACGGACGATGTCGATCGTTTCCTGCACGCGACCTCCGCGTGTCACGACGTCTTCCGCGACGATGAAACGCTCGTTAGGAGCGATCTGAAAACCGCGCCGGAGCACGAGGCCGCCATCGGCTTTCTCAGCGAAGATGTGCCGTTTGCCTAACGAACGCCCGACTTCCTGGCCCACCACGATGCCTCCGAGCGCCGGCGAAATAACTGTATCGCACTCGATCTCGCGAAGCTTATCCGCGAGCCGGGCACAGACATCCGCGGCGATGCCGGTGTGCTGCAAGAGCAGCGCACACTGGAAGAACTGCCGGCTGTGCAAACCCGAGCGGAGCACAAAGTGTCCGTCGAGCAGCGCGCCCGTTCGACGAAAAAGCGCGAGCAGATCGTCGCTCATGTTTTTTCTTCCATGCAGAAACTGGACGAGCGGACTCGCCTCAGCGTAGCCCGTCCACGGCGGAGGCGGGAGCTCGTCCCTCCGCAGGATCTAGCCTGATGTGTCGCTGACGGATTTGTCCCCGTGCTCGCCGTCGTTTGCCATTGCGAGCACTTCGATCTCGACGTTTGCACCTTTCGGCAGCGCCGAGACCGCCACGGTCGAACGCGCCGGAGGATTGTCGCGAAAATGGCTCCCGTAGATCTCGTTCACGGTCTGGAAATCTCCCATGTCGGTCAGAAAAATCGTCGTCTTCACGACGTGGCTGAAGTTCAGGTTTTCCGCGCGCAGAACGGCCGAGATGTTATCCATCACGCGCTTCGTTTGCACGCTGATGTCGCCGGAGACGATTTGCCCCGATTGCGGGTCGAGCGGAATCTGGCCCGCGCAGAACAACATCGAACCGGCGCGAATCGCTTGTGAGTACGGACCGACCGCAGCGGGCGCATCCTTGGTGGAGACAATTTTCTTCATGGCGCGAGCTTAGCCGGAAAATCCGCGGGCACAACGCGTCGCACGCGGCGGAAAGGCGCGCCGGATTGATCATGCGCGATTCTCGTCGATATTGCCGTTCCCATGGTTAGCTGGATTCTAAAGAAAATACTCGGCTCGAAAAATCAGCGCGAGATCAAGCGGCTGCAGCCCATTGTGCGGTCGATCAACGCCTTCGAAGAGCAATTCAGAGCGCTCTCGGACGACGAACTGCGTGCGAAAACCGCGGCCTGGAACACCGAGCTCTCGGCGCTCGAAGATCCCGACGCGCTGACGCTCCGTCTCAATGAGATTTTGCCGGAAGCTTTCGCGGTCGTGAAAAATGCGGCGCGTCGATTGAGCGAGCGGCAGGAAACTTTCAGCGTCTGCGATCAGCCGATGACCTGGAACATGGTGCACTTCGACGTGCAGCTGATCGGTGGCATCACGCTCCATCGCGGTCGGATCGCGGAGATGGCGACCGGCGAAGGCAAGACGCTCGTCGCGACTTTGCCGCTCTACCTGAATGCGCTCGCGGGCCGCGGCGCACATCTCGTGACGGTGAACGACTACCTCGCTCGCCGCGACGCGGAATGGATGGGCATTCTCTACAATTTCCTTGGCCTAACGACGGGCATCATTCAGCACGATCAGCCGCCAGATTTGCGCCGCCAGCAATACACCGCCGACATCACCTACGGCACGAACTCGGAGTTCGGCTTCGATTATCTGCGCGATAACGGCATGGCCACGACGCGCGAGCAGCAGGTGCAGCGCGGCTATCATTTTGCGATCGTTGATGAAGTCGATTCCATCCTGATCGACGAAGCGCGCACCCCGCTCATCATCAGCGGTCCCGCGACCGTCTCGACGCATCAATACGACCGGCTCAAACCACTGGTCGATCAGCTCGTGCGAAAGCAGAGCATGCTCTGTAACCGGCTCGCGAGTGAAGCGAAGGAAGCCTTTGAAAACGGCAACGACGAAGCCGGCGTCCTCATGTTCAAGGTGAAACTCGGTCAGCCGCGCAACAAACAACTGCTGCGCATGATGGAAGACCCGCCCAAGCGCAAGGCGATCGATAAAGCGGAGCTCTCCTTTTACCAGGACACGCGCAAGGAAGAACTCTTCGCGCTCAAGGAAGAGCTCTTCTTCACGATGGACGAGAAATCGCACGAAGCCGATCTCTCGGAACAAGGTCGCGCCTATCTAAATCCGGACGACCCCGATTCGTTCGTGCTCCCGGATTTGATCAGCGAGTTCACCGACATCGATCTCAACCGCACGCTCTCCGACGAGGAGAAGGACAAGCTCAAAGCCGAGCGCCAGGAGAAGTGCGATACGCGGGCCGAGCAGATTCATAACATCTCGCAACTGCTCCGCGCCTATTGCCTCTTCGAGAAAGATGTCGCCTACGTGGTCGAGGAGAACAAAGTCGTCATCGTCGACGAATACACCGGCCGCAAAATGCCGGGCCGACGTTGGAGCGACGGCTTGCATCAGGCCGTCGAAGCGAAGGAAGGCGTGCAGATCGATCGCGAAACCCAGACGCTCGCGACGATCACGATCCAGAATTATTTCCGGCTTTATCACAAGCTCTCCGGCATGACCGGCACCGCGGAAACCGAAGCGAACGAATTCCACGACATCTACAAACTGGACGTCGCTGTGATCCCGACGAACCGCCCGGTCGCGCGCAAGGACGCGAACGATCGCATCTACAAAACGCGTCGGGAAAAATACAACGCGGTCATCAACGAAATCCGCGATCGCCACGCGGTTGGTCAGCCGGTTCTCGTCGGCACGGTTAGCGTCGAAGCTTCGGAATTATTGAGCCGAATGCTGAAGCGCGAAAAAGTTCCGCATAACGTTCTGAACGCGAAATATCACCGGCAGGAAGCCGAGATTGTGCAACGCGCTGGCCAACCGGGAACGGTCACCATCTCCACGAACATGGCCGGTCGCGGCACGGACATTAAGCTTGGCGAAGGCGTGCCCGGTGTCGGCGGCCTCTACGTTATCGGCACCGAGCGCCACGAATCGCGCCGGATCGATCGTCAGCTCCGCGGACGTTGCGCGCGCCAGGGCGACCCGGGCGCGACGCGTTTCTACGTCAGCTTCGAAGACGACCTCATGCGCAACTTCGGCGCGGCCGATCGCATGACGAAAATCATGGAGCGTTTCGGTCTCGAAGAAGGCCAGGAACTCGAACATCGCTGGCTCAACAAATCTGTCGAGACCGCGCAAAAACGCGTCGAGCAGCGCAACTACCTCGCCCGGAAACGCACGCTCGATTTCGACGACGTGATGAACAACCAGCGCGAGGTCGTTTACACCTACCGCAACGAAGTCATCGACAGCGAAGAGCCGCGCCAGCTGATCTTCGAAGTCATCAACGAAGCCGTGCCGGCGAAAGTCCAGGAATTCCTCGGCACCGGCGCCTCGAGCGACGAGCCGAATCACGCTGCGCTTCTCCATTGGGTAAACACCACATTTCCGCTTGGCCTAACGAAAGAAAAAGCCGAGCTGGAATCGCGCACGCCGGATGGAAATGCGCAATTTCTCATCGAGAGAATCACCGACGCGTATGAGCGCAAATCGGGCCACGAAGAGCCGAGCGCGGTCAAGAACCTCGAGCGTTACGTCATCCTGAACGCGATCGATCGCCTCTGGCAGGAACACCTTTACGCGATGGACGCGCTCCGTGAAGGCGTTTACCTCCGCGGCTACGCGCAGAAAGATCCGCTGATCGAATACAAGACCGAGGCTTACGACATGTTTGTCGGCCTGATGGCGAACATTAAAGATGAAGTCCTGCACAATCTCTTCCGCAGCACCTCAAATCTCCAAGCCTTCGAAACCTTCCTCTCCACGCTTCCGCAATTCCTGATGCGCGAGCAGGCGCCCAGCGCGCCGACCGCGAATGGTCCGGTTCCGGGGCGACGTCCGGAGTTCACGACCGGGCGCGGCGAGAATGGAAACAGCGAAACCGAAGAGAACGGCTCCGATCTGAAGCTCGAGCTCACGCCCGTCCGCCGCGAAATGCCAAAAGTCGGTCGGAACGATCCCTGTCCCTGCGGCAGCGGAAAGAAATACAAAAACTGCTGCGGCCGCACCGCCTAACGATTTTTCCACCATGACGACCGAGTTAGCGACTGATTACTACCGCACGTCGGAGGAGTATCTCGCCGCCGAACTGATGAGCGGCGAGAAGCATGAGTATCTCGCTGGCGTCGTGTGTGCGATGGCGGGAGCGAGTGCGGGGCACAACCGGATCACGGGTAACATCGCCGCCGAACTCCGCGATCAACTGCGTGGAAAATCGTGTCAGGAGTTTTCCACCGAAATGAAAGTGTGTATTCGGAAAGGCGCTGCGGAATTCTACTATTATCCAGACGTCACGGTGGATTGCTCGCCGCTTCCGGATACCTCCTTTTTTTCCGAGGAGCCACGAGTCATCTTCGAGGTCCTGTCTCCGCAAACCGAGCGCATCGACCGCGGCGAGAAGCTGCAGAATTATCAATCGCTGGACTCCCTCAGCGCCTATATCTTGGTGGATCAGGCGCGGGTTGCCGTGACCGTTTATCGACGAAAAAATGAAGTGTGGGGCAGGGAGGTCCTGACCGCGAAGGACGACATTCTCGGCCTTCCTGAGATCGATTGCGAACTCACTCTGACGGCGATCTACGAGCGCACTGACTTAGTCCATCAGTAGCGATCGCTCGCGCTTCAGCCTCGGGAAAGCTTGCCCGAGGGCAGGTCGATGCCGCATTCTCGTACTCGCGATGAGACTGTCTCCACCAGACGAGAATTCGTTAGGCTCCTGGGCGCCTCCGCCTTTGCCAGCGCGCTTCCGCCGTGGCTCCGGGCCGAGCCGATTCCCGGCGACGATCTCGTTACCATTTCGATTTTTCACACGACCGATCTGCATGGGCACATCCTGCCGACGAACGATTACCGCGGCCACACCGACCTCGGCGGGTTGGCCCGCTGCGCGACGCAGATCAATCGCTGGCGCGCCGAGAACCCGAACTCGCTTCTGCTCGACATCGGCGACGTTTACCAAGGCACGGAATTCGCGCTCGCCGATCAGGGCCGGTCGATGATCGACCTTTTCAACCTGCTGTGTTACGACGCCTGGTTGATCGGGAATCACGAGTTCGATTGGGGCCTCGAGCCGTTTCACAACGCGCTTGCGCAATCGCGAATCCCCGTGCTCGCCGCGAACGTGCGCGGCGACGGCCTCGCAAGAATTCGGCCGTTCCTCCTGAAGGAAATCGCTGGAATAAAAATCGTGGTCATCGGCCTGACGACGCCGGGAATGCCGTTCTGGTTTCCGCCTGATTTTCTCGGCGGTCTCGAGTTTCAAGACCCGGTGGAACCGGTGCGAAAGGCGATCACGCAGGCAAAGTCCTCAGGCGCGAACGCGATCGTGCTCGCTGGTCACATGGGATTGAAAGAACGGACCGGCGGCGACGATTTCGCGAATCGCGTGATGGCGTTGACCGCCGAATTTCCCGAAGTGGCCGTCTTCATCGCGGGGCATACCCATCAGGACGTGCCGACTCGCCTAACGAACAACATCGTCTTCACGCAGGCGGATCACTTCGGGATTCATGCCGGGCGGGTCGATCTTCTCTTCGATCGATCGTCGAAAAAGTTGCTCCACCAAACCGCGCGGACGGAGTTAATGGACCATCGCATCGCGCTTGATCCGGTTGTTCTCAGCCGCACCCAACCGCAGCTCGATCACGCCGCGGCCGTTCTTCGGGAACCGGTGGGCGACCTGGCGGAAAACTTGAGTGTCAAGGCGTCGCCGGGCGAACCGAGCGGGGTCGAGAGGCTTTTTGCCGCAGCGATCACCGAAGCGCTCGCGCAACGTGGCGTCGAGATCGATGGTGTTTTTCACGGATTGTTTGAGGACAAACACGTCTTCAAAAAAGGTCCGAAGACAATCGGCGATATCTGGGAGATTCTGCCTTACGAGAACTTCCTGGTGACCGGCGAGCTGACGCCGGATGAGCTGCGAAGCGTGCTCGACGAAGTTCTGCAAAGCCGCGAATCACGCAGCCTTGTTGGGTTCCGGATGGCGCTCGAAGGGAAGGGAAGAGATCGTCGCCTAACGAGCCTGACACGAGCCGCTGGTCGACCGCTCGAGTTCGCGCATCGCTACCGGATCGCGTTTAACACGTTCGACGCGTCGAGCGGCGGCCATCGTTTCATGAAACTCCGCGCCCTGCTCGAGCGCCCCGCATCTCAGCGCACCTTTCACCCGGTCCAGACGCGCGAGGCGCTGATCGATTACTTCCGGCGTCACAAACTGGTTCAAAGAATTTCGTAACGTTCAGAACTCGGACGAGCATCTGCAGGTCCAGAATGGTAAGATAAACTTTCAGGCAACGGGCGCCGGTTGCGCGGCCCCTCGCGACGTTGTTATCTCAGCGGATGAAGCTGTCGTTTCTCTTCCTCTTCGCCGCACTCAGCCTAACGAACGCCGCGACCAGTCCCGCGCCGCCGACGGAGAAGAAGGCAGTCTTCAATGAGTATCACGGCGTGAAAGTCGAGGATGACTATCAATGGCTCGAGAAGAGTGACGATCCCGCGGTCAAAGCCTGGTCGGCAGCGCAAAACAAACGCGCCCGCGCCTACCTCGACAAGCTGCCGGATCGTAAGTTGATCGAACAGCGCCTAACGAAACTCTACGACGCCGCGTCGCCGACCTACTCCTCGATGGTGGCGCGGCCGGGTCGGCTTTTCGCACTTAAGTTTCAGCCGCCGAAGCAACAGCCGATGCTCGTCACGCTGGCGTCGGCGGATGATTTGAAATCCGAGAAAGTGGTGCTCGACCCGAACCAGATCGACGCCAAGGGCACGACCGAAATCGACTGGTTCGTTCCGTCGCTCGACGGCAAGAAAGTCGCCATCTCGATCTCGAAAGGCGGCAGCGAAGATGGCGATCTGCATTTCTACGATGTCGATTCCGCCAAGCCGCTCGCTGACACGATCTCGCACGTCCAGTTCCCGACTGCCGGCGGGAGCGCGGCTTGGAACGCAGACGGCACCGGAATTTTCTACACGCGCTTCCCGCGCAAGGGTGAGCGGCCCGACGCCGACCTCGATTTCTATCAGCAGGTTTACTTTCACAAACTCGGAACGCCCGAGAGCGAGGATACCTATTCGTTAGGCAAAGACTTCCCACGCATCGCGGAGATCGTGCTCGAGAGCTCGCACGATGGTCGCTGGACACTGGCCGTGGTCGAGAATGGCGACGGTGGCGATTACGCGCATTTCCTGCGGCACTCGGACGGCAACTGGAAGCAGCTGACGAAATTTTCCGACGGCGTGAAGCAGGCCGCGCTCGGGCGCGATGATGCGCTCTACCTCGTCTCGCACGCCGATGCACCGCGCGGGAAAATTCTGCGGATGCCGCTCGATCATCCTGATCTTGCCGCAGCCAAAGTCATCGTCCCGGCAAGTGAAGCCGTCGTGCAACAGATCAAGCCAGCGACAAATACGCTCTATGTCGGGGATTTGTTAGGCGGGCCGTCGCAAATTCGCCGCTTCGATCTCGATGGGAAAAACGAAAAGACGATCGCAATTCCCTCGATCTCAGCGGTCCAGGAAATGGTCACGCTGGACGACGGTTCGCTTCTCTTCAAAGACGTCAGCTACATTGCGCCTAACGTTTGGTATCACTATGGCGCCGAGAGCGGCGCGCCGGTTGCGACCGCGCTGCGCGAGACCACGCCGGCTTCATTCGACGACATCGAAGTGGTGCGGGAGTTCGCCACCTCCAAGGACGGCACCAAAATCCCGCTCAACATCATGCGCCGCAAAGGCACCAAGCTTGACGGCAACAATCCCACGCTGCTTTACGGTTACGGCGGTTACGGCATCAGCATGACACCGTCGTTCGACTTCACGCGCCGGCTCTGGTTCGATCGCGGCGGCATCTATGTCGTCGCGAATATTCGCGGCGGCGGCGAGTATGGCGAAGAGTGGCACAAAGCCGGCAACCTCACGAAGAAGCAAAACGTCTTCGACGACTTCGTCGCGGCCGAACATTATCTCATCGACAAGAAATACACGCGCCCCGCCAAACTCGCGATCATGGGCGGGAGTAACGGCGGCCTCCTGATGGGCGCGGTCCTCACGCAGCATCCCGAGCTGGCGCACGCCGTGGTCTCGGCCGTGGGGATTTACGATATGCTCCGCGTCGAACTCGCGCCTAACGGCGCCTTCAACGTAACCGAGTTCGGAACAGTCAAGAATCCGGCGCAATTCAAAGCGCTCTACGCCTATTCGCCGTATCACAACGTTCACGACGGCACCAAATATCCGGCGATCCTCTTTCTCACCGGGGCGAACGACGGCCGGGTCGCACCGTGGAATTCGCGCAAAATGACCGCGCGCCTGCAGGCTGCGAATGCCGGTGACACGCCGATTCTACTGCGCACCAGCTCCAGCTCCGGGCACGGACACGGCACTGCGCTGAGCGAACGGATCAAACAACAGGCCGATATCCTGGCGTTCCTCTTCGACCAACTCGGAATGACGCAGCAAACCGCCAAGACCGCTTCTCGTTAGGCCACTATCCGTGCTCGGTCCGGGCTTTTTCG
>JBDTIQ010000024.1:0-7692 GCA_039936335.1 Chthoniobacterales bacterium | reverse complement strand
GTGCGCGCCTCCTGCGCCAGCGCCTCGAAGCGCGCGGCGTCGTCATCGTTAGGCTCGAGCAGCGCGACGAAACGCCGAAGCGTCGGCGAAGGCGCCGCCGGCAGCTCATCGAGGGTCGTCGCGAATGACATGCTGTAATTTCGCGCCTCAGCGGTGAATCGCAATTGCTCAGGCCGCGTTGTAGGATCGCACCCGTGACCGAAGCGAAGTTCATTCGACTGCCGCCACGCGAACTGTTCTCGGATGAAGAGATCGCAGCGCACGCCGCGAAGTTCCATGCAGAGATGGCGAGGCGCCGGACGGTGCGCGACTTTTCCGACCGGCCGATTCCACGCGGAGTGATCGAGAGCTGCCTGCACACGGCGGGGAGCGCGCCAAACGGTGCCAATCTGCAGCCGTGGCATTTCGTGGCCGTGAGCGGTCCGGCGCTGAAGCACCAGATCCGCGTCGCGGCCGAGGAGGAGGAGCGGGAATTCTACCAGAACCGCGCGCCTAACGAATGGCTGGAAGCGCTCGCCGCGCTCGGGACCGACGAGGCGAAGCCGTTTCTCGAGACCGCGCCGTGGTTGATTGCGATCTTTGCGCAGCCGTATCGACTGCTCCCGGACGGCCGGAAGTTGAAGCACTACTACGCGACGGAATCGGTCGGGATCGCGACCGGTTTCCTGATCGCGGCGCTCCATAACGCCGGGCTCGCTTCCCTCACCCACACGCCGAGTCCGATGGGTTTTCTGAACAAGTTGCTCGACCGACCCGCGCACGAGAAACCGTTCCTGCTCCTCGTCGTCGGTCATCCGGCGGCGGATGCGCAGGTGCCGGATATCCAGCGCAAACCGCTCGCCGAGATCTGCTCTTTCATCGAGTGAATGAGCGCCGGCCTGCTCCTCTTCCATCTCTTCGTTGGCACGATGCTCCTGCTCACGTGGGTCAATTCGCTCGTCAATCTACTTATCGTTAGGCGAGTGCGCTCGGCCATCGCGCCGGCGGACGCGCCGTTTGTCTCCATCCTCGTGCCGGCGCGGAACGAAGCGCGGCGGATCGAGCGCTGTCTCACCTCGCTCACCGCGCAAAATTATCCGCGCTTCGAGGTGCTGATGCTCGACGACAACTCCGAGGACGAAACGCGTGCGCTCGCGGAGAAGGTCGGTTTCGGTCGCACGGGAACTTGTCGCATTCTCGCGGGCACGCCGCTGCCGGCCGGCTGGACAGGAAAAGCCTGGGCCTGCCAGCAACTCGCGCAGGCCGCCGCCGGCGACTACCTGCTCTTCACCGATGCCGACACGGTGCACGGGCCGGAGGTGCTGCCGAGCGCGATCGCCGCGGCGCAGCGCACGCGCGCGAGCCTCTTCTCGCTCTGGCCGCGGCAGATCACGCGGTCGTTAGGCGAGAAGGCGGTCGTTCCCCTGCTCTACCTCGCCGGGATCGGGTTGATGCCACACTTTGTGCTCTGTCTGGCGCAACGTTTCCCGAACGTCGCCGGGCGTTTGCCGCGCTCTTTCCTGCGCAATCAGGGCGTGGCCAATGGCCAGTTTCTGCTCTTTCGCCGGGAAGCTTATCTCGCGATTGGCGGTCACGAATCGGTCCGGAATCATCTCGTCGAAGATGTTGCCCTCGGACGACAAGTTGCCTCCCGCGCGGCCGACGGTTTTCGGCTGATCAACGCAGACGGTTCGCTACTTTTGCAATGCCGCATGTATGAAAACCTCGCCGAAGTCTGGTTGGGCTTTACGAAGAACTGCCGCGCCGCTTTCGAGGATTCGCTCGGGTCGTTCATCGTCGCCGGGCTCGTGCAGGTGGCGGCGTTTCTCGCTCCGTTCGCCCTCGTTTTTCTGCCCGGAGAACAGCGTTGGTTCGCGCTCGCGGAAGTTCTCGCGATTTACCTCCTGCGGCTTCTCTATGCGCTGCGTTACCGCGGTTCGCTCATGAGCGCGCTGCTCCATCCATTAGGCGAAATCATCGGGCTCCTGATCGCTCTGAACAGCTGGCGTCTCTCGACCGGCGCGGGCGTGGAATGGAAAGGCCGCACCTATCAGGTGGTGCACGAGAAGGCCGCCTAACGACAAGCAAAACGCCGGGAGCGCACGTGGCGTCCCGGCGTTTGCGAAGTTGCGTTGTTTGGTTTGTTAGAAGGCGAAGCGGATGCCGCTCCGGAACATCCCGAAATTATTGTCCGGGCCGTTCACCAGATTGTAGCTGTAGTCGTTGATCACGCCGATGCGCGGGGTGATGCGCACTTCGAAGCCGGCGCCGAACTGTCCCATGCCTTCGGCGTCGGAGTTTTTCCGGATCGACGCCGGGCTCTGACCGTTCGAGACGAGCGTGCGCAGGCGCGAGCCGTTGAAGATCACGCCGCCGCCGGCGTAACCGTAAGGCGCGAAACGCGTGTTCGGAATCGGATAACGAAAGATGAGATTTGCCGAGGCCTGACCGACCACATCGTTCGCGTCGATCGCATAACCTTCGAGGCCGGCGCCCAGGTAACGCGTAAACATGTAGTTCACGTCGATCCCGCCGCCGTAGCCGTGATCAACCCCGAGATAACGATCATTCCGATATTCGTTATACGTATCGGCGCGGAGGCCGAAGAGATCGAGGTTCCATTCGCGGTCTCCATAAAATTGCTCCGCCGGTGCGGTGTAGCTTTGCTGTACTTGCTTGCTCGAGTCTGACTCGACCGGGCCGGCAAAACCGGGCACTGCGAGTGTCGTGAGGCCGAGCAGACTGATGATTAACTTCTTCATGATATTTCCATTTCTCCCTTTTGATTATTTTGCTTTGAAGCGCCGCTCTTTGGCAGGCGCCTGTCTCTTCCAAACGCATTTGAGGGCACGCCTGGACGGGATACTTCCCTGCATGGAGAGACCTCCGCAAACTGTGACGGTTACAGAAAGTTTCTAAGCCGCTCCGCGGGGGCGGGTTGCGAGTTAGAAGAATATTCTACATTTTCAGCTCGGCGCCGGTGTTGGCGTCGGTGAGAACGAATTTCTCACTGTGAAAACTGGGGTCGCCGCGGAACATCAAACGCCCCGCGTAACGGCGCTCCAACTCGACGAGCAGCTCTTCGTCTTCCTCTTTCAGCCGCTTCAAAACCTCGGGGTTCAGGATGACGCGGATCTCGTGAATCGTGTCCTGATATTTGCGCATCACGCTGTTGAGCGCGCGGTGCAATTCCACGCTCGTCGTCATGGCGGTTTTGACCGAGCCGCGGCCTTCGCAATACGGACAATTTTCGTAGATGGAATCGTTCAGGCTTTCCTGCGCGCGCTGCCGCGTCATCTCCATCAAGCCTAACGACGAGAGCTGAAGGACGTGCGTTTTCGCTTTGTCGCGTTTCAACCGCTCGCGCATCCGGTGGTAAACCATCTGCTGATCCTTTCGGTTTTTCATGTCGATGAAATCGCCAATCACGAGTCCGCCAATGTTGCGCAGGCGGAGCTGGCGCGCGATCTCGTCGGCCGCTTCGAGGTTGGTCTGGAGAATGGTTTTCTCGACATCGCGGCCGCCTTTATTGCGACCGGTGTTTACGTCGACGGCGACGAGCGCTTCGGTCTCATCGATCACGATGTAGCCGCCGCACTTCAGCCAAACCTGCCGATGAAACGCATCGTCGATTTGTTTCTGCACGCCGAAGGTTTCGAAGATCGGCGCAGCGCCATCGTAATTTTTCAGCCGGCTCTTCGAACGTCGTGAGATCTGGCCGACCAGGCCCGACATGCGTTCGACCGCGTCTTTGTTGTCGCAGACGACTTCGTCGATTTCGTCGGTGAGAAAATCGCGCACGGTTCGCTCGACGAGATCGGGTTCCTCGAAGACACGCGCCGGCGCAGACAGGTCTCGGATCTGCTCTTCGATCCGTGACCACTGTTCGAGAAGGAAACGCAGGTCGCGCACGAAATAACGGGCGCGTTGTCCTTCACCGACGGTGCGGATGATGACGCCGAGACCTTCCGGGATTTCGAGTTCGCGCAGAATCTTGCGGAGCCGCGCGCGCTCTTTCGGCGACTCGATTTTGCGCGAGACACCGCTGCGCTCGCTGTAGGGCATGAGCACGAGATAGCGGCCCGCGAAACTCAGGTTGGTGGAAACGCGCGGGCCTTTCGTGCCGATCGGGCCCTTCGTGACCTGCACGATCACTTCGGACCCGATGGGATAAATGCTGGGAATGTCCTTGGCGGTGAGACGTTTTTTCCCGCTCTTCTTCCCTGCTCGCTCGGGGCGTTCGATCTCCTCCACGCCGCTGTCGAGCGCAGCCGGGATCGCGTCCCAGAAATGGAGGAAGGCGTTTTTCTCGAGGCCGATGTCGACGAACATCGCCTTCAATCCGGGCTCGATGTTCTTGACCCGGCCCTTGTAAACGCTGCCCGCGATGTTGCGGCTGCTGTCGCGCTCGACGCTATATTCTTCGAGCTGTCCGTCCTCGAGCAACGCGACGCGCCGCTCGAGTTTCTCGACGGAGATGATGAGTTTGTTGCCGGTCTTGCGACGCGACAGGCCTAAAATTCTTTTCACTTGTTCGATCATGATTTTGGAAAGGTTTTGAAGTCATCGCAGTGGAGCTTCGGTGGTTAATTCAGGGGGCCGGTTGCGCACGGCGCACCGGGCGGGGAGTAGGAGTGGAGCGGGGCTGGCCCCCGCCAAAAACGCGTTGGAAAAAGTTACGTGGTTTCGGAGTGGGCGGCGGTGCGACCGGTTGCGCGCGCAGGACGCGCTTCGTGCGGCGGACGTTGTTTTTCACTTTGCCGCGCGCATCCGCTTCGGGCTCGACGTCGGGCGCATCGCCGGGTTTCGCCATCTGTGTATTATTCGCGACCGGTTTTCCGTTCGTGGTTTCCTCGTCGGTATTCTTGGTTTCAGGGAGCTCGTCTTTATAGGAAACGGTCGCGATCAGTTTGAAAGGATCGTCCTTGTGCGCGGGCGGGACCCAGGCGAGCTGCGGTTCGTATTTTCCCGCATCCATCGCAAGGGTGCGCTGAAGGATGCGATCGGCGATCGGACCGGCGATCGAACCGCCATGTCCCGAGGCGCCCTGCACCATCACGGCGATGGCGTATTTCGGATGATCATACGGGGCGAAGCAGCAGAACCACGCGACGTTTTCATCTTTCCCATTCGACTTCACCTCCGCCGTGCCGGTCTTACCCGCCACCTCCACGTCCTTCATCCGCGCCACGCGGCCGGTGCCGCCGTCTTCGTTCACCACTTCCCAAAGTCCGTGCCTAACGAGCTCGATTTGTTCCGGAGTGAAATCCTTACGCAGGTCGGCGTGGACTTTCGGCGTCTCCGGAAATGCGACTTTTCCATCTTCATCGAGCGCGGGCGTTCCGTTCTGGTTTAGGACCTTCGCGACGATGCGCGGGTAGTAGGAAATGCCGCCGTTTGCGACCGTCGCGTAAGCCATCGCCATCTGGAGCGGCGACGCCAGCACGTAGCCCTGGCCGATGGAGACGTTCGCGGTGTAAGCCGCCGACCATTTCTCCTGCGGGCTGTGAATCGCCATCCAATCCGGGCCGGGAAGCACGCCCGCCTGTTCGCCCGTGAGGCGAATACCGGATTCCTGGCCGAGCCCAAGAAGCGCGCCGGTGGCGTCGATCGAATCGATCCCGGCCGCGTTCCCGTATTGGTAAAAATAGGAATCGCAGGAAACCTTGAGCGCGTCTTCCAGCCCGATCGTCCCGTGCGCGCCTCCTTTAAAACCGATCCAGCAGTGGAAATAATGGTCGCCGTAGGTGACGCCGCCGGAGCAGTTAAATTTGTCCTTGCCCATGTGCTTCCGCAGGCCGGCAAAGGCGGTGACGATCTTGAAAGTCGAGCCCGGTGGAAGCCCGCTGAGGGCGCGGTTGACCAGGGGATGCGCCTTGTCGTTGCGCAGCTCTTTCCAGTCTTTCGCCTTGATGCTCGGGATGAACGTATTCGGGTCGAACGAGGGAACCGAAGCCATCGCGAGGATGTTTCCATTGTTCGGGTCAACGACCACGGCCGCGCCGCGCGCGACCGCGCGCAACGCGTCATCGGCGATCGCCTGGATGCGCGCGTCGATCGTTAGGTAAACATCGGCGCCCTGCTGCGGCGCTTCTTCGCGGAGCACACCGTCGATTGCACCTTTGGCGTTGCGCCGCATTACGCGGATGCCGGGCTTGCCGCGCAGGTATTCGTTCATCGTTTTCTCGATGTTGGATTTTCCCTCCACGTCGCCCTGATAAAACGTGTATTTCCTCGCCTCCTCCGTGTTCGTGTCGTCGGGCGCACCGACGTAGCCTAACAAGTGCGAAGCGAGCGCGCCGTAAACATAGGAGCGCACCGGTTTGATCGCGATGTCGACCCCGGGCAACCCGACGTCGTGCTCGGAGAATTTCGCCATCGTCGCGAAGTCGATGTCCTTGGAATAAGAATACGGAACCTCGGTCTCGTTCCGGTAATGTTTCTGGAGTTGGTTCGCGTTGTAGTCGCGCGCGATTTTCAGGTCCTCGAGCCGCGGGACGATTCCATCGTTCACGATCTTGACGATGTCGGGCTCTTTCATGTTCTTCTGCATGCCGGCGATCGTCGCGCGGTACTGCGTCTGCGGCGGCGCGCCGTAACGCTGCCGGTAGCCTTTCACCATTTCCGGAAGGTAGAAATCGACCTCGTAACTGGCGCGGTTCTGCACCAGCGCGACGCCGTTGCGATCGCGAATCTCTCCGCGAATCGACGGAATCCGCACGGTCGCTTCCGAGCTGCTCTGGATGCGCGCGGTCCATTCCGCGCCGTGCGCGACCTGGAGCCACCAAAGCTTCCCGACAAGCGCGCCCAGCCCGAGCAGCATGCAGAGCCCGAGAAATTGAATGCGCAGAATCGGCCTAGCGCGGCGCGTATTCATCAAAGCCATCCGCATTCGCGGAGTAAGGGTTTTTCGTGAGGCCCGCGAGCCAGTGGAGCGACCAGAAAACAAGCGGCGCCATCAGCATCGCGAGCAGGCCCGGACCGCCGATCTGCCACCAGACCTCGCGATTGAAAATGACCGAGCCGCGGCGAAACGAAATCATCAGATATTGAGAGAGGAGAATGAGCGACGTGCAAACGCCGCTGAGAACACAATGCACTTCCCAACGTCCCCGATTAAACAAGGGCTTGAGGCCGTGCATGATGGCGGCGAGCACCGCGTAGAGGAGTATTGACCATCCGAAGGAAATTTCAACCCGGCCGGATAAAACCTGCACCGTCATCGCGTCCCAGAGAAATCCCGCGAAAAACGCGAGCGCGAGCATGAGCGGGAAGGAGAGAGTGATCGCTCCGTAGAAAACGATCACGGGCACGATGTAAACGTGCGCGTTGTACATCCATTCGAGCGGCGGGATGAAGATTTCCGCGATCTGCGCGAAGAAAACGAGCACGAGGAGAACGAGGAAAAGAATCATTGAGGAAAATTCGAATGTCGAATGTCGAAACTCGAAACAATATCGAAACTCAAATGCTCAAAACGGTCTGGGCCGAGCGCGACTTTCCACGTGTCATCCTGAGCCCCAAAAGCTTTCGGGGCGAAAGGCCTCACAAGCGTTGTTCGGCGCGAATTTCGAAATGACGTCGGGGAACGCTTGCGAGATCCCTCGCTTCTCTCGGGATGACAAGAGAGTTCGGATTTCGACA
The DNA here is from genome assembly GCA_039936335.1 of Chthoniobacterales bacterium. Classification (GTDB taxonomy): domain Bacteria; phylum Verrucomicrobiota; class Verrucomicrobiia; order Chthoniobacterales; family UBA10450; genus Palsa-1392. The sequence goes on along the minus strand of JBDTIQ010000024.1, from coordinate 69 downwards.
TTCGATATTCGAGCTTTCTCCGTCTCATTTTCTTCCGATCACGACGAACACATCCTCGAGGCGCGCGAG
>JBDTIQ010000023.1:0-7535 GCA_039936335.1 Chthoniobacterales bacterium | reverse complement strand
GCCTGCTCAAAAACGCCTCCTTCCAACTCCAAGCCGCCACCACTCAGACAACCTAACTCTGTTCCCCTCGAATCCGAAGAAGCAGCCGTGGTCAAAAATCCCTCGACTTCAACACCGTTGCTCCAGCACGTCGCGTGGGGGACTTTTTAGACGCCTTCTTAGTTTAGGCGGAGATCGATCAATCGAAGCGCTGCAGGATCGCTTGCAGGTTTTGCCGCGTCTCGGCCGGCCAGAGTTTGCGATCCGTGACCAGCGCGGAATCGAGCGCGCGATGTTCCGGCCAATCCGGCTCGGTCGGGATGCGCGGAATTACTTCGACCAAAAGCTTCTTCGCTGTCTCCGCGTTCGCCAGCAAATGCTCGATCACGGTCTGCGCCGAGACCGGTTCTTCCTCGACTTTCCAGCAGTCGTAGTCGGTGATCATCGCCATCGTGGCGAGGGCGATCTCGGCTTCGCGGGCGAGCTTGGCTTCGGGCAAATTCGTCATGCCGATCACGTCGAAACCGTGCCGGCGATTCAGCTCCGATTCGGCGCGGGTGGAAAACGCCGGGCCGTCCATGTTCACGTAGGTGCCGCCGTTGTGCACGTTCACGCCTAACGAGCGCGCGGATTCCGCGAGCAGGTTGCGCAAATCGGTCGAGATCGGCTCCGCGAAAGTGATATGTGCGGCGATCCCGTGGCCGAAGAAGGTGTGATCGGCCCGCTGACTCGTGCGATCGTAAAACTGCGACGGCAACACCACGTCGCGCGGCTCGTATTTTTCCTGGAGACTGCCGACCGCGGTCACGCAAATAATCCAGCGCACGCCTAACGAACGGAGCGCGTAGATATTCGCGCGATGATTCAGCTCGTGCGGCAGCAATCGATGGTCGCGCGCGTGCCGCGGCAAAAAGTAAACCCGCCGCCCGCCAACTTCGCCGCCGATGATCGCGTCGGAGGGCTTCCCGAACGGCGTTTCGATTTCGTGATCCTGCGGATCGTGAAATCCGTCGATCTGATAGAGTCCGCTCCCGCCGATGATGCCGATGGCTGCTGTGTCCTGATTCATAAAGTAGGGCGTCAGCTTCCCGCGCGCGGTCCGTCGTTTGCAAGCGGGAAGCTTGGGCTAAAATCGAAGGATGAGCGCGCGACACCTGTTCCCTTCGCTTCTTCTCGTCCTTCTCATCGCATCGTGCAGCGCGCCGCCGGCGGGATCGTTGCATCGGCAAACCGCGAGCATGTCGGGCTTCGCGCAGGCGCCGACGGATCGTCCCGGCCTCGGCACGAAATGGGGCGAGACGCGCCGGTCCGCCTCCAGCACGACGACCTTCGTCCGCGCCAACCGAGAAGAGCCACTCGCCACCGCCGAGCTCTTCTACAACGACCGCGCCGGGGTCGAAGCGATGGCCGCGGCTTCCGAGTTGCGGCGCGTCTGGCCGGTCCTGCGCGGGCCGGTGGCAAGTCTGGTTTCGATCGGGTTGAAAGATCAGAGCGGCCGTTTTCTTCCAGGCCTGATCGTCGGCGATCGTTGGTTTGTGGTTGGCGAAGAAGGGCGCCGCTATTCGATTGTGCTGAAAAATCGGAGCGACTTCCGGTTCGAAGCGGTGCTCTCGGTTGATGGGCTCGATGTGCTGGATGGCCGGCCCGCTTCAGTGCGGAAACGCGGCTACGTGATCGCCCCGCATCGCACGCTCGTCGTGGAGGGTTTCCGGCAAAGCAGCGACGCGGTGGCAGCGTTTCGTTTCAGCCCGGTCCGCGAATCGTATGCGCAGGAGAAATATCGTAATACCCGCAACGTCGGCGTGATCGGTCTCGCGCTTTTCAACGAACGCGGCACCTATCCGTGGACCGATCACGAGGTGAAGAAGCGGCTCCGCGCGAATCCGTTCCCGAATCATTTCGCTACTCCGCCCTAATCTTAGAGGCGTCTAGACAGTCGGTCACTCCGAACTGAGCGCAGCGCAGTCGAGGACCTCCGTGGAGTGAGCGTGAGGGTTTCACCACGGGATCCCTCGACTCCGCCTCCGGCTCCGCTCGGGATGACAGGGCTTTTTAGACGCCCTCTAAGCTGCGCCTTTCATCTCCCGTCGGCACATCCGTCACTTTGACCGGCTCCTGTAAATATGGTTTGATCTGCAAATCAAGACGACGCTCGATTTCCCGGACGACCTCTTCAAGAACGCGAAAGCTCGCGCCGCGCTCGCAGGTCTTTCGTTGAAGGATTTCGTTTGTGGCGCGTTGTGGGAAAAGTTAGGCCGGCAGCGCCGCGGGCAGGGCAGCTCCGTCTCTGGATGGAGGGTCGTCTTTGGGAAAGCCCGGGCCAGAGATGTGGCGGAGGCCGATGCTGCCATCGAGGCGGCGTTCGAAGGGATCGATCTCGCGGATTGGAAATGATCCTCGATACCAATGCGGGCTCGAACCTTTTTCGCGGCGACCGGTTACTCGAAAAATTGCTGGCGGAAGATGAGCGGCACCAGCTTCCCGTGATCGTGGTGGGAGAATATGCCTTTGGTCTTACCCAGTCTCGAGGGCAGCGACAGTTACAGACGTTGCTCAATCAGCCGGTGCGGGAATCCGAAGCGCTCGAGATCGATCTGGAGACGGCCCGGTTTTACGCGCAAGTCCGACGGTATCTGCGTCAGCAAGGTCAGCCCATTCCACAAAACGACCTGTGGATCGCAGCGCTCTGTCTGCAACACCGGCAGCGTCTGGTGAGTCGGGACTTGCATTTCGATAGCATCCCGGAATTGAAAAGAGTGGAGTGGTAGATGCCGAAATTTTTCATCAAAACCTACGGCTGCCAGATGAACGAGCGCGACTCGGAACAGGTCGCGCGGTCACTGCTGGATCGGGGGTATGTCGCAGCCCAGACGGCGGAGGAAGCAGACGTTGTTCTCCTGAATACCTGCAGCGTGCGCGATATGGCCGATCAGAAGGCGCTCGGTAAAATGGGCATGCTCGGCAAAATCGCGCGCGATCGGCCGGAGACGGTTTTTGGCTTTCTCGGCTGCATGGCGCAGGCGCGCGGCGCGGAACTTTTGCGCACGGCGCCGCATGTCGATCTGGTTGTTGGCACGCAGAAGTTTCACCGCGTCGCAGACTATGTGGATGAGCTGGTCGAGAAAAAGCGGACGCGCCAGATGGACGATCCGCGCTTTTCGATCGTCGACACCGCGGAGGAAATCGGCTCGCAAGCGACGATCCGCGAGCACGCGCTCCGCGATCGGCAGGCGACCGCGTTTGTCTCGATCATGCAGGGCTGCAACATGCACTGCACGTTTTGCATCGTGCCGCGCACGCGAGGGAGCGAGCGGAGCCGAACGATCGCGGAGATCGTCGAGGAAGTTCGCGGGCTCGTCGCGCGTGGGGTGAAAGAAGTCACGCTTCTCGGGCAAATCGTGAATCTTTACGGCCGGCATGAGTTTCCGTGGCGCAACTTTGAAAGTTGCGGGACGCAAGTTGGAAACCTGCGCCACAAAAAAAGTCCGTTCGTGCAACTGCTCGAAGCGGTCCACGAAGTTGACGGTCTCGAGCGGCTCCGTTTTACATCGCCGCACCCGATTGGATTTCGCGCCGATCTCATCCTGGCGTTGCACGAACTACCGAAACTTTGCGAACACGTCCACCTGCCGCTGCAATCCGGTTCCGACCGGATTCTCAAGGCGATGCATCGCACCTACACAGCCGAGAAATATCTGCGCCTCGTCGAACAACTGCGCGCAGAAGTTCCTGGAATCGGCCTAACGACCGACGTGATCGTGGGATTTCCGGGCGAGACCGAGGACGATTACCAGCGGACGCGCGATCTCGTGGAGCGGATTCAATTCGATAACGCATTCGTCTTTCGCTACTCGAAACGCAGCGAAACACCTGCCGCGGAAATGTCCGCTCAACTCGACAAAGCGACGAAGGAAGCGCGCAACCACGACCTCCTTTCGGTCGTCGATGCGGCCGCGAAACGTGCGGGTCAAAAGCTTGTCGGCTCGAGCACGGAAATTCTCGTCGAAGGTCCGAGTAGAACGAACGCGGCGCGACTGACTGGTCGCACGCGCACGAACAAGATCGTCGTCTTTGAAGGTGACGACGAGCAGGTTGGTCAGCTCGTCGAACTGCAAATCACGCACTCGACCGGGTTCAGCCTTTCCGGCGCGCCGATCGGTTGTGCTCCGGCTGGAAACGCGGAAGTTCTGCCGCCAGCGGTCGCACTTATTTCATGATCTATCACATGTCGCTTCACACCGCGGGTCTGGTCGCGGGCATTGTCCTGGTGTTGCTCGGGGCGCTCGGGCTCTTCCTGCCGGCTGCGAATTTTCTCCCGCGGTTTCCGCGTTCCCGCACGGCCGGCGTGGTCCTTCTCACGCTCGCTCTCATCTGGAGTTTCTGGCTCGTCGCCACCATGGAGATGGGCGAGTTCGCTCATTTTCGCGGGCCGCTCCTGATCATTTTGCCGATCGGATATTTTCTTGTCCTTCGGTTTGTCGATGAATTTCTCGCCGTCCGCGCGCTCGGCATTCTCGCTTTGCTCGCGGCGGAGCCGTTGCTCGACGCCGCATTTTTGCGCCCGCAAATGAGCCGGCTGCTCGTCGTGGTCCTCGCCTATCTGATGATCGTGCTCGGATTGCTTTGGGTGACGATGCCTTACCTGCTGCGCGACCAGATTTCCTGGAGCACAAAAAGCTCCGGCGTCTGGCGGATCGTGGCGGGCGCGACCGTGGTTTTCGGGCTCGCGATCGTGACCTGCGCGGTGGTCGCTTATTGAGCGTGGAGCGTTGATCCGAGCGGCGCGGTTTTCATTGAAACGCGGCACGCACGCTGAAGTGTCATCCCGAGCCGGCGAAGCGTGGCGAGGGATTTCGGCGTCTCGCGGTTTTGACTGCAGGAATCACCGAAAGCCGCTTGTGAGGTCCTTCGCTGCGCTCAGGATGACAATCGGCGAGAGCGCGTCAAAGTGGTGAGCCGCATCCTGGTCATTCGCGGCGGCGCGATCGGCGACTTCATTCTCACGCTGCCGGCGCTGAAGTTGTTGCGCGACGCTTTTCCTGCCGCGCATCTCGAGGTGCTCGGTTACCAACACGTCGTCGCAGTGGCGGAAATGAGCGGCTACGCCGACGCCGCGCGCTCAATCGAATACGGTCCACTGGCGAGTTTCTTCAGTCGCGATGGGGAGTTGCCTCAGCCGTTGGTGGAATACTTCGGCAGCTTTCAACAGGTGGTCAGCTATCTCTTCGACCCGGATGAAATCTTCGCGGCCAACCTGAAGCGCGCCGGTGTGCGCAATTTCCTCGCTGGTTCACCGAAGATGACGGACCGGGAACACGCCGCGCGGCAACTGGCGCGCCCACTCGAGCGGCTCGCGCTTTATCTCGAAGATCCGGCGGCGACTGTCACGCCGCCCGGCAGTGCGGAGGTCGACGTTGAGAAGCTTGCGATCCATCCGGGCAGCGGCAGCGAAACGAAAAACTGGCCGATCGAGCGCTTCGCGGAGGTCGCACAGTGGTGGCTCGCGCCTAACGAGAAGCGGAAACTCCTGCTCGTTGGTGGCGAAGCCGATGACGCCCGGATCGCAAGTTTATCGGCGGCTTTGCCTAGCGAGCGCGTGGAGCGCGCTCTAAATCTCCCGCTTCCGGAACTGGCCGCGCGATTGCGCGATTGCGGATCGTTTCTCGGGCACGACAGCGGGATTTCTCATCTCGCGGCAGCGGTTGGAATTCCGGCGTTGTTGCTCTTCGGTCCGACCGATCCGTCGGTCTGGGCGCCAGCGAATCCGCAGGTGCGTGTTCTGCGTTCATCTAGCCTGCGGATGGAGGGAATCAAGACAGCCGACGTGTTGACGTTGCTGTTGTAGCCGGGGCTACAACAGAGACTACGAACTGATGCGCATCGGCATCAGGACGTAGAGGAACGGGCTCTGGATCTTGATCACGCCCGGGCTCATCTCGTCGATCAGGTCGAGGAAAACTTCGTCCTCGGTGAGGTTGCGGAGCGGTGCCATCAGGAATTCCGGGTTGAACGCGATCGAAAACTCGCGGCCTTTGTAGGCGACCGGGAGCGACTCTTTCGCTTCGCCGACTTCCGGCGTGTTCGCGGTGATGTCGATGTTGTTCTTGGTGAAATTCAGTTTGATCGAATTCGATTTGTCGCTCGCGAGAAGCGAGACGCGCTTGAGCGAGTTGAGGAATGTTTCGCGCTCGAGCGTGACGCGCTCTTTCATTTCGCCGGGGATCACCTGCTTATAGTTGGGATAATTGCCCTCGATCAGCTTCGAGACGAGCAACGTGTTGTTGAGGTCGAAGGCGATCTGGCCGCTGCTCACGCTCACGCGCACATCGCCTTCGTCGGTCAGGAGGCGCTGCAATTCCGCGACGGCTTTTGTTGGCACAATGATGTCGGCCTCGTGGCTGCGCGGAAATTCGAGGTCGATGTCGAGCATCGCGAGGCGACGGCCATCCGTCGCGACGAGCATGAGTTTGTTGTCCTTGAAACTGAAGAGGACGCCGTTGAGGACGTAGCGCGTTTCGTCGGTCGAGATCGCGTAGGAAGTTTTTTTCAAGCCGTCGCGCAGATCCTTCTGTCGGATCGTGACGACCTTCGCTTCGTCAAATTTCGGAAGCGGCGGAAACTCTTCCTCGGGAAGTCCGAGGATTTTGAAAAAGCTCTGGCCGCTGCGAATCGACGCCGCGTTTTTCCCATCGACGTCGAATTGAATCTCACTCGAAGGCAGCTCGCGGATGATTGTGAAAAGCCGCCGCGCCGGCAGGGTGGTAGCGCCTTCCTTTTCCACCTGCGCCTCAAAACTGCCGCGCACGCCGACATCGAGATCAGTCGTCGTTAGGCGGACTTCATTGCCGTTGGCTTGCAGGAGGACGTTCGAAAGAATCGGCAGAGTCGTACGTGTGCTAACGACATTTTGAACCTGCTGCAAACATTCGAGGAGCTTCTCTTTCGTAACGCTAAATTTCATGAGTTCGGAACGGAATCGTTAAGATGTAAGGCGTTCGATTTTATCCGGCAACCGCAAACTCACACGGCGCGCGCAAAAGCGAAGGTTTTCGTCATTTTGTCATCCTGGGCGGAGCACAGCGAAGTCGAAGGATCTCGCAAGCGTTGCTCGACGTCGTCCTGGCATTCACGCCGAGAGTCGCTGGCGAGATCCCTCGACTTCGTTCCGCTGCGCTCCACTTTGCTCGGGATGACACTTTTCGTTAAACAGCAAGAACGCCTAACGAGTCCCTAACGTTGCAGCGCGCTGTCGATGTAGGAGATCGTTTGCCGGATTTTGTCCTGCTCTTTCATCCGCTTTTTCACCTGCTTGCAGGCGTGCAATACAGTCCCGTGATCGCGGCCGCCGAAGGCCTCGCCGATTTCGTTGAGCGAAGCTTTCGTGAGCTCGCGCGCGAGATACATCGCGATCTGCCGCGGGAACGCGATGTTCGCCGGCCGGCGTTTACTGGTCATGTCCGCGAGGCGCACGTCGAAATGTTCGGCTACGCGTTTCTGGATTTGATCGATCGTGACGGAGCGGCGCGCTTCTTCCTGGAGAATATCCTTGAGCAAAT
>JBDTIQ010000022.1:0-10715 GCA_039936335.1 Chthoniobacterales bacterium | reverse complement strand
CTTCATCAACGCCATCCCAAGCGCATGCCAGCCGTCGAAGAACTCCGGATCAAGCTCGACGCAGCGTTGGTATTTCTCGACTGCGCTCTCCAGCTCGCCAATCGCGAGATCGCCATTCGCGTCGTCGAAGATTTCGTCGACCGCTTCCATCTCGCCTAACGAGCCCTAGCTCGGAGCCTGTTGCGGCTGCGTCTCCTCGACGCCGGCGGCGCGACGTTGCGCTTGGAGCCATTCGTAAAACACTACCTGGTTTTTATTTTCGAGCTCACGAGCCTCCACCAGCGGTCGCGCGGCCTCAAACTGAGTAGCGTTCAGCGGCTCGCGCTTTTCCAGCACGACAAGCATTCCGCCCTCCGCTTGCGGCACGAGATCGCTCACGCTGCCGGGATCCATCTCGCTCACCGTTTGCTTGAGCGCCTGCATTTCGGGCGTGAACATTTTCGGGTCGGGCTTCTCCGCGGTCGTCGCGCCCGGAGCGTTCGGCACGAGTGCGAATGCCGGAAGCGTCTCAAGTTTAACGCCCGCGGCGGCGGCGGCTTCTTCGACCGACTTGCCGTTCTTCAGCGCCTCGCGCAGTTGCTTCGCGGTCGCGTCCGCTTTCGCCCTCATCAAGGCCTGGGTCCGCTCTTGTTTCAGCGTCTCGATGATCTTCGGCTTCGCTTCTTCCAGCGTCAGCGGACGGGCCGGCGCCATCTTGGCGAGTCGTTCCACGTAAAATCCATCCGACGTCTGAATCGGCGCACCGACCGGCGATTCGGGCGAAAGTTCGAAGGCCGCCTTCGTCAACTCCGGCGCTTTGAAGCGCGGATCGGGCTCGCTTTTCGAGAAGGGCCCGGTCTCCTGCGCCCTGAGTTTCATCTTGGCCGCAACCGCATCGAAGTCCGCGCCTTTCGCCTGCACGGCGTCCGTAAAATCGCCGGCGACATCCGCCATTTTTTGCAGTGCGTCGATGCGCGCCTTCCCGGTCAGTTTCTTCTGTTCGTCAGTCAGGCCGAACTCGACAAACTTCACCTGGCGCCGCGCTTCGCTTTTCAGCTCGCCCTTGTGCGTGTCGAAATATTTCTGCACGTCGGCGTCGTTCACCTGCACCTGATTCGCAAAATCCGCGCTCTTAAAAGCCACCGTCGCGACATCCATTTTCGAGTAGAGCCGCTCATAGTTCGCGCGCATCTCCGAGTCGACCACGCTCACGCCCGCGCCGAGAATCTTCTGCACACGCTGGAGCGAGATTTGATCCGAGACGAGCTCCTCCATCTCCGCCTCGCTGAAGCCCATCGGTGCGAGCGCGTGATCGGTCAGGTCGGTATATTTCGCGAGATCAAACCCATTGGCGCCTTGGAAAGCCGGAAGCGCTTTGAGGCCGTTCGCGATTTCGCCGGTGGTCGGTTGAATCCCGAGCTTTTCCGCTTCGTGGTGGAGCACCATCAGGTTCCAGGAGAAATTCGAGAAGGCTTCGTTCTCCGTTTGCGCACCGAGCGTGAGCGCCTGCACCAGGTCGCGCATGCCGAGTTGACTGGCGAGGCGGAGCAAGCGCGAGTTCCGCTGCAATTCCGCCTGCGGAACAGTGCGACCGTAGATCTTGCCCACGGTGCCGCCCCCTACCCGGGAGAAGTCGGTCTTATTCCAATACCAGGAAAAGGAAACGCAGACGAGCGCCGTGATGACGTACATCAGGACCTTGTGATGCTTGCGCATGAGTGTGATCATAATTTTGAGAAAGGTGGAGTGGGCGAACTTAGGGTTGCGCTCCCCGGCGGCAACTGATTTCTGAGCGCGGCGCTCTCTCCCCCTTTTTTCCTACACCTGCACATACACTTACACTCGATCGGCGGAGGTGTAAGTGTATGTGCAAGTGTAGGATCAAAGTCAGGCTTGCCTAACGAAAGCCTCCACCTCGTCGAGGTAGGTGCGAAACGGATCGCCCATCACGAGGAAGTCGCGGCTTTCGACCGCGATCGAGTCCCAGTTGATCACATACGGCCGGCGGCCCTTGCGAAAGAATTCGACCGCGCGCCCTCGGCCGCTCGCTCGCGTGTCGGCCGGTGGCGTGCGCGTGACGTCTTTTTGCCGGACGAGATGATTCCATTCCCCGATCCGTTTGGCCGGTTCGAGACTGAAAAAGAGCCCACGCGCCGGATCGATGTTGTGATACTCGAGGTCGAGACTTTGCAACCATGGATCATCCCAAGTCAGGTTTTCCGCGGCCATGAAGGACTCGAGCAGCCACTTCTTGCTGATCCAATCGACGCCGCCGATCAGCGCTTCCGGCTTGTGCGGGAGTGCGTCGAGCGTGTAGCGCCAGCTTTCCAGCAGCCAATCGGTTTCGTCGTCGTGGCCGGAGAGATACTCCGTGGCGAGTGCGTGCAGTCGCCATTGCACATCGAGCGCGCTGATCGTTAGGCCAGTGTCCAATTGCACGATCCACCGGTGCGTCGCGTCCCGCGAAATCGAGCGTGTCGCGTTCACCGCATCCGCAAGCGTGAGATCGTTAGGCAAGAGCCCGGCTTCGAGGAGCGTGAGAATGCAGGCGGTCGTCCCGATCTTCAGCGCGTTCGCAAACGGGCTCATGTTTGAGTCACCGATGAGCAGATGCAGTCGCCGGTATTTCCGGTAGTCAGCGAGCGGCTCATCGCGCGCGTTGATGATCGCGCGATTGAATTGCACCCATTGATAGATGTCGTTCACGATGTGATCCGCGCGCTGGCTGAGCTGGAAATCGACCAGTTCGTCGCTCGCCGGCACTTCGAAATCGAAGGCGACGGGATTGGCCTGCCCGACCCGGCCCGCGCCGGTGAAGATCTGGCGCGTCGCGAGGAAAGCGAGGAGCGCGCCGAGCGCCGCGGGCGTGAACTGCGCCTCGCGTTTCATCAGGTAATTCTCGTGGCAGCCAAAGGTCGCGCCGGTGTGATGATCGATGTTGTTTTTGATGAAAGAAACGCGACCGTCTGCGCCTAACGAGTCGAGCGCGGACTGCAAAAGCTGATCGCCCGCGAGATCGTAGGCCACGACATCGCGGAGTTGCCGGCATTCCGGCGAGGCATATTCGAGGTGGCCCATGTCGAGGTAAATGCGGCCGCCGTTGAGGAGGAAACCGCCATTGCCCGGCGGTTCTTCGTAGTCGCGGTAATGCAGGTCGAGCGCGCCCGCGCGCATCTTGCGGAAGAGGTGATTTTTCACCTGCACCGGCCAGGCGTCCCCATTCGGTTGCGCCGCGTCCGCACTCGTTAGGCAGCCATACTCGGTCTCGATCCCCGCGACCCGATCCATCCGCGAGCATCCGCGTGGCGCGCGGCGTGGACAAGCGACAAAACGGAGCGGACGGTGCGGCATGACGACAAAACCGTTTCCGCCTCGCAGCCCAGCCGACAAAGTGGAAGACTTGGTTTACTTCGGGCGCATGCTCGACAAAATCCGCGCGCATGACCGCGGCGAGCTGCCAGAGGATTATGTGGTGAATCTCGGCAAAGGCTTCGACGGGCGCTGCGTCCGTTTCCTGGGAGTCGAATACGAGAACCTGGTCGCCCGGGTGCAACAGGGCGGGACCGACGAGCAGATCCTCGATTGGGCCTACGTTTCCGGCAAAAAACCTTCCGAGGAAGAGATCGAAGTTTGGAACGAGTTCCTGCGGAAGTGCGGCTGGAAAGACGGCATCACTCCGACCCTCGATCGGCGGAAAAAAGAGGCTGGCATGGCGAACCGCGACGACATCCAGACTATGTTTAGCTTTATCGACGCCGACGAAGGTCGCGAGCCATCGGCCTGACCGAGGTACATCGCTCTTCTTTCTTAAGTTGAATGGATGGCCAGCGGCGGCTCACGCCGCACGGTGTTCAGTTTGCCAGCCGCCGATCTCGGCGCGGCCGGCGCATTCGCCAGACGACGAACCCGCTAATCGCGAGCAAACCGGGCGTGAGCCCCGCGGAGCCAGAGAATCGCGATAGGCAGACCGCCGAAGGTGCCGTAGTGCAGCGGCACGAAGGTGTCGATGACCTGGTGAAACGAGCTCGTGCGATGGATGTCGATCGCCTACTGGAAAGCGCCGGTCCGCGCGTCGAACGTGACGCTGCTACCGTAGTCGCTGCGCACCGTACTCTGCCCCGCGATTCGATGCCTTGGAAATCGCTCGATTGATAACCGAAACGAACATTCTGTCGCAGCTTAAAGACGTCGCTGAAGCGATGCTCGAGCTGGTAGCCGAATTCCGCACGCCAGTTATCCGATTCGTTAGGACGAGCGTTTAATCATGAAACGAGCACGACATTTCCGTTAAAAGCTGCTCCCGGTTGGTTGCCAATTATTAGCGATGAATTGCGGCGCGCCTCACTGTCTTGAATCGAAGAGAAATCCGCTTAAGCTCAATGCGCAGTTCTACCTGTCATGACCAACTCGACCGAAGCCGACCTTATCGGCAAGCACATCATGTTTTACGACGGCGTCTGCGTTTACTGCAAAGGCATCGTCGAGTCAGCGTTAGGCTCGGATGCGGAAAGCCGGTTCTACTTCTCGCCCTTACAGAGCGAGTTCGCGCAGCGCACGCTCGGTCGCTACGGAATCGATAGCCTGAAGTTGCTCTCCATGTATGTGATCAGCGACTATGGCACCTCCGATGAAGCCGTCCGCGCCGCGGCGCCGGCGAGTAACTTCCTGCTCCAGCACCTCACCGGCGAGCTCAAGGAAGTAGGCGATGCGAACGCCTGCAAACCGCGCGCGATGCAGGACGCGGAATACAGGGACGTCGCCGACCATCGCTACGAGCGTTGGGGAAAAATGGAGAGCATCCCTCCGCCCGCGAGCGAGATGCGCGGCCGTTACGTAATTTAGAACGTCTTGATGGTATCGCGCGGTGGAACGGCCTTCTGGATTCGCGGAGCTCATTCCTCCAACACGTGGGGTGGGCGACTTTTTAGACGTCCTCTTAAAGGGTAGATAGCGCAGGTTTAAAAGCCAGCTGTCATCCTGAGCGGAGTTTCGCGGAGCGAAACGAAGTCGAAGGATCCCGCCGAACAGCCGAGAAGAGTCGCGACTCACCTTGCTCTGTCCATTCTCACCCTCGAAGCTCCTGCTGCCTGTCATCTCTGATCTCCGGAGACGCTCGCGGAAACAGTGGTCGTCGTGACGGAAAGGCGAGACCGTTCGCTTCATCATGATCAATCGTTCGATGATGAGTCACCCGATGCATCTGCACGGTCACTTCTTTCGCGTCATCAACCGTCAGGGCGATTACTCACCGCTTAAGCACACCGTCGATGTCGCGGATGCAGACCGCCGTGATCGAATTCGCGGCGGAAGAAGTCGGCGATTGGTTCTTCCATTGCCATCTACTCTGCCACCTCAATAGCGGGAGGGCGCGTGTCGTTCATTACGAAGGTTTCGAGCCTTATCCCGATACCCGGGCCGTATGTTACAAGCTTATGAAGATCCTTTCTACTTCTGAGGCACCGCCGATGTCTTGAGTAATATGACTCCGGGTTACCTCCAGTTCTCGAATGCTCTGAACATCTTTAACCTCGAGTGGGAAGCCCGACTGGCACGTTGTGCCGGACACGGAAGTAGGAAATACTGTTCTCTGCGAGCGCTATTTAAACGTTTCTTCCGGCTCCTCGCCGGAGCCGACCTGAATGGAACACTCAAAACCGATCCTTTGGGCTACACGAGCGACAGCAACCGCGGCTTCTTCGGCCTCATGTATCAGTTGCCACTCCGGATTGATTCGATGATCTGGGTAGATACTTGATGGAGGCGCGCGGTTCAGAATTTCCCAGGATATCCCGCTCACTCCGCGCCTGAGCCTAGAACGTGTCATGCACTTTAACGTCACAGTTGTCCTGGAAATTAGTCCCGCCTGAGGCGGGTGGAGCGAAGCGAAAACCACCGGAACCTCCATCCACAAAGGTTTGCGCGCCGGATGGGGGCCGAGGATAGCCAATTTTTGCGTTTCCGGAGCGGACTCGGGTCAGGCGTGCTTCCGGGAAAGGGTTCGCACTCGCTTGTCATCCTGATCGCAGTGAAGGACCTCGCAAGCCACCTCAGATGAACCGCGCCCAAAAGAGCTTGCGAGGTCCTTCGACTCCGCTGCGCTTCGCTCAGGATGACAACGCTGCGCGCTGGCTGGCATAACGAGTGGCTCCCACCCGCTACGCTCAATTCACCCGCCTCAGGCGGGTCTAATTTCCGGCGTCCTTCCGGAACACGCCAACTGCCCGGTATGCTGTGAAGGCTTGGAAGTTCATGACACGGAGGCGAGGCCCGCTATGATTCGTACGAACATTGGGAGGAGCGCGTTCATCTCGATTACATGCTCACGAAGAACCCCTCGATCCTGGGCCAGTGGCATTCAACCTACGGCTGGGGCGTCGGTTTACGCGTCCGATTCGAATGCAAGATGCGATTGGCTTGGAAAGAATGAAGATAACCCAGATCCGATTGGAAGAATTGCCATCGTTAGGCAGTCGGACGCACATCGAGAAGGTGCTGCAGGTCATCCGCGGGGTGCGCGAGGTGCAGGTGCAATCCGAGGCCGGTCGCGTGACGGTGGAGCACGATGACGTGGACGAAAGCGAACTCGTGGAGGCAGTCGAGGCGGCCGGTGTCGCAGCTCAATTAATTCCTGAGAATGCCGAAGTGGTGGCGCCCTCGGTTCCTTCGATGGAGCGCATCCATGAGTGAGACTCTCCATCTCATCGCGATTATCTGTCTCATCGTCGGCGGCCTTTCCGCATTGATCATAGTGATCGACTTACTGGCCGGCCACCGGCAGCAGATGTGGATCATGGACCTCGTCTGGCCGATCAGCGGTCTCTATGCCGGTCCGCTCGCGCTCTGGACCTACTTCACGATTGGCCGGCTCTCGACGAAACGGGCCGTCGAGGCAGCCAAGGCGCGCGGAGAAGATCCGCCCGGAAAAAAGAAGCCGTTCTGGCAAATGGTAGCTCTTGGTTCGAGCCACTGCGGCGGGGGATGCACTCTGGCTGACATCGTAGGCGAATGGGCGCTCTTTCTCTTTCCGCTAACTCTTCTCGGCCATATGATCTTCGGCGCCTGGCTTGTCGATTACTTCCTGGCGCTCCTCTTCGGGATATTCTTCCAATACTTCACGATCGCGCCGATTCGTGACTTATCATTCGGCAAAGGCATGGTCGCGGCAGCCAAAGCCGACTTCTTTTCGCTCACCGCCTGGCAAGTGGGAATGTACGGTTGGATGGCGATCGCGACCTTCGCTATCTTCGGTCACGAGATCGAGAAAACGAATCCGGTTTTCTGGTTCATGATGCAGATCGCGATGCTCGCCGGGTTTCTGACGGCTTATCCGGTGAACTGGTGGCTCCTCCGGGTCGGAATTAAAGAAAAGATGTAAACGCAAAATCGGAAAGGAGGTGAAAAGTTATGTTAGAAGAAGGTGCAACTTATAAATGTCCCGAGGCCGATTGCGGCTGCGAGGTCAAAGTAACCAAAGGCGCTCCGGCAGAAGAAGCGGGCGATGACGCGCCGACCTGTTGCTGCGACACGAAGATGGAAAAGGAATAGATTGTGATTTCCGCCATGATTGACGCATACCCCTGAGGGGTATATGCTGCGTCATGGCGGAAATTAAGGGAAGTAAGCTGAAAGCCCGCATCAAACGAATCGCGGGCCAGGTCGCGGGGGTGGAGCGGATGATCGAAGAAGACCGCTACTGCGTCGAGATCCTGAATCAAATCTCGGCGATTCGTTCCGCGCTCGACGCTCTCGGCGTCGAGTTGCTGACGAACCATCTCGAATCGTGCGTGATCGGCCATGGTTCCGGTAAGGAACACGCCAAGGCGAAACCAATGAAACCGAAGGAACTCCTGGCTGAGCTGCAAACCGCCCTCGGGAGGTTTTTACGATGAGCGAGATTGATTCCACAGTTCGCGACCCGGTTTGCGGCATGACGGTCGATCCGAAGACTGCTGCCGCTGTCGTGGAGCGACAGGGTGAGAAATTCTATTTCTGCTCCGAACATTGTCGGGACGCATTCATCGCTCACGGCAAGGGCACCGACGAACCAACGCCCGAGCACTCGTGCTGTCACGATGGCGATCACTCGCCTAACGAAACGGCGAAAGTCGCAACGGCCCGCCAGCCGGCGAAGAAGTATTTCTGTCCGATGTGCGAAGGCGTCGAAAGCGATACGCCGGGCAGTTGCCCGAAATGCGGGATGGCGCTGGAGCGCAATCCGTTGTTCCACGGGCCGGCGAAGACAATTTACACGTGCCCGATGCACCCTCAGATCGAGCAGGATCATCCCGGCAATTGCCCCATCTGTGGCATGACACTCGAGCTAGAGACGGCCGTGGCCGGCGGCGAGGAAGACAACACCGAGCTACGCGATATGACACGCCGGTTCTGGATCGGCGGCGCACTCGCGCTGCCTGTCTTCCTGCTCGCCATGGCGCATCTCGTTCCCGCCGTCGCCCACGGAAGCTGGGTGACGAGCGATCCGTCACGCTGGATTCAATTCGCCTTCTCCACGCCCGTGGTTCTCTGGGCCGGCTGGCCGTTTTTCCAGCGCGGCTGGCGATCGATCGTCCACCGCTCACTCAACATGTTTACCCTCATCGCGATCGGCGTCGGCGCGGCCTACTTCTACAGCGCAGTCGTGATGCTTTTCCCGCAAATGTTTCCACCGTCGTTTGCGGAGCATGGAAAAATCGGAGTCTACTTCGAGTCCGCCGCCGTCATTATCGTTCTGGTCCTCTTCGGCCAAATGCTGGAACTGCGTGCCCGCAGTCGAACGGGCAGCGCCATTCGCGCGCTACTCGATCTCGCGCCGAAAGTCGCTCACATCGTGCGTGACGGCAGCGATCAGGATGTGCCGCTCGACGAAATCCAGCAAGGCGACAACCTCCGCGTCCGGCCCGGTGAGAAGGTTCCGGTGGACGGGCACGTCATCGAGGGCCGGACGAACATCGATGAGTCGATGATCACGGGCGAGTCGATGCCGGTCCAGAAAGCGGCCGGCGACCGCGTCACCGGCGGCACGGTGAATCAAACCGGCAGCATCGTGATCGAAGCGGAGCGCGTCGGAAACGAAACCGTTCTCTCGCAAATCGTCGAGATGGTCGCGCAAGCTCAGCGCAGCCGCGCGCCCATTCAAGGTCTCGCGGACAAAGTAGCCGGCTGGTTTGTTCCCACGGTAATCGCGATCGCGATCCTTACCTTCGCCCTCTGGGCAGTGTTCGGACCGGAGCCGCGCTTTGCCTATGCGATCGTGAATGCCGTTGCGGTCTTGATCATTGCCTGCCCATGCGCCCTTGGTTTGGCGACGCCCATGTCCGTGATGGTCGGAGTCGGGCGCGGCGCGCAGGCCGGAGTCTTGATCAAAAAAGCGGAAGCGATCGAAGTGATGGAGAAGGTGCGCACCCTCGTCGTTGATAAGACGGGCACACTGACCGAAGGCAGGCCGACGGTAACGACTATGGTTGTGGCTGATTCAACAACGGAGAACGAACTGCTCTCGCTAGCCGCTGCCGTCGAGAAAAACAGCGAGCATCCATTGGCCCAAGCGTTGGTGAAGGGCGCCACCGATCGCGGCATCGAAATTCCCGCGGTCGCAGATTTCGAATCAACTACTGGCGGGGGAGTGATCGGTCGCGTCGGCGAACGCCGTGTTGTCGTCGGCAAACCGGAATTCCTCCACGACCAGGGCGTTCACGAGATGCACAATTTCGCGAAACGCGCCGCCGACCTGCAAGCGGAGGGCAATGGCGTCATCTTCGTTGCCTGGGACGGTCGAACGATGGGTATCATTGCGGTTTCCGACCCGATCAAGGAATCTGCGGCCGCCGCGATCGACCAGCTGCATCACCTCGGCATGAAGATTATTATGCTGACCGGTGACAACGAGCGCACAGCACGCGCCGTGGCCGGCCACCTCGGCATCGACGAAATCGAAGCCGGCGTCGAACCGCAGCATAAGAACGAGCTCGTGCGCGCTTTACGCGAGCGAAACGAAATCGTCGCCATGGCCGGTGACGGAATCAACGATGCGCCCGCGCTCGCCGCCGCCGATGTCGGGATCGCCATGGGCACCGGCACGGACGTTGCAATGGAAAGCGCCGGCATCACGCTCCTGAAGGGCGACCTGCGCGGTATTGAGAAGGCAGTCCGCCTCAGTCGCGCCATGATGCGGAACATTCGTCAAAACCTCTTCTTTGCTTTCATCTACAACTCGTTGGGCATTCCGATCGCCGCTGGAATTCTCTATCCCTGGTTCGGAATCCTGCTGAGCCCGGTCATCGCCGGAGCGGCGATGAGCTTGAGCTCGGTCTCGGTCATCGCGAACGCGCTCCGCCTGCGCAGGGTCAAGCTGTAAGAGAGCTGTCATCAGCAGGGCCTGAGAGGCGCGCGAATAAGACCGTGATATGCCAATCTCTGGATGCAACCAATGATTCTTACGCTGCGGACTGCTCGCCGAGCCGGACGGTCCGCGAAGGAGCACGAGCGAAAATCAAGGTTATGGTCAAACGCACCCTGCGAAAGCACACGGCTACGCGTCCGATCTCCTTCCGCTCGGAGCTTGCGATTAATGTAGGGAAGCGTGTATGAGAAGTTTGTTGCCTATGGTTAAGGTTAATACAGATAACATCACCGAGCTCACTTGGTCCTCTCCAAAGGGGAAATTTGTCGGCGCCGGGAAACAGGTTTCGGAAGCACTGGGGCGCAAGCCGGATTCGACTGACTTCTACGAACGCCAT